>SLOD01000118.1 GCA_007132725.1 Candidatus Sumerlaeota bacterium | reverse complement strand
GAATGCCGGGGATCAAGAAAAACTATACAGTGGAAACCGGTGAATGAAGTGATTCTGAATCCGGAAAAAAGATGATGAATATTTTTTTAACAAAAGGCGACAAAAATGTTGACACATACCGTCTGGGAACACCGAAAACATTAAAAAAACCATCCCAGAAAGATTTTGCTTCAGCATCTTCAGAACTTTCATTCTCCCATTCTTTTGAAAAAGCAAGAGCCCTTGTTTTGATTTCATTCCAGCTTAACGGCATTCTTTTCTCCCATTCAGAGTTTCACCACAACACAACACAAAAATCCAAATTCATTTAATTTTAGGGATTAAAAACGGTTAAGCAATAAAAAGTAGGACTTTCGCTGAAAATGTGACTGCTTTTGTCAAAGACAACTACTTCTTGTACCCTTTCAGCTTTTTCTAAATCATTTTTCTTCCAGTTGTTTTTGGAGTTCTGTTTCAATTTCTTCAACTGTCGGGAGACTGCTTCTTAAGTTTTCGGGTAATTTTTCGAGTATTTCAAATTCACTGACTCCCATTGGTTTTCCGATGTCTCTGAGTGCAAATTCGGCTTCAATGTTGTTTTTGTCACGGCAAAGAAGAATTCCTATTGTCGGGTTATCGTCACTTCCTTTAACATAACTGTCAACTGCCGACAGA
Organism: Candidatus Sumerlaeota bacterium; assembly: GCA_007132725.1. Lineage (GTDB taxonomy): Bacteria > UBP6 > UBA1177 > UBA1177 > UBA1177 > SLGQ01. Next base: position 18,994 of record SLOD01000118.1, on the reverse strand, counting down.
TAAAAATTGAGTTTTCCGGCGTATTCAGGAATAAATTTCGTGTTTTTCAGTTCAATAACGACATAACATTTCAATTTTATGTGATAAAACAATAAATCAATGTAATAATCACTTTCCCCTACTTCAAGATGATACTGACGACCGACAAATGCAAATCCTTTTCCAAGTTCAAGCAGAAATTTTGAAATGTTGTCAATCAACTGATTTTCAATATCTCTTTCAACATAAGGTTTTGTCATTGCCATGAAATCAAACCTGTAAGGATCTTTTATTGTCTGCTGAGCTAGATCAGACATATGTTCAGGAAGTGTATTTTTGAAATTAGTAACAGCCTTTCCGCTTCTTTCAAAAAGACCGGATTTTATTTGAAGTGCAAGAATATCTCGACCCCATCCATTTTCAATGGTCTGGTTTATATAAAAAAGTGCTTCATTGTGGTCTTTGATTTTATCAAGAATTATTTTTATGTGACTCCATGGTAATTGTCCCGCAATATGGGGGACAATTGGAGGAACAGTTTGTGCCCCGCTCTGGTGCGCTATTGCTTTTTCTAATTGTCCCCCGGTCTGGGGAACAATTGCAAGGTCATCGCTAAGCTCCTTAAAATATTCGTAGAACTTTTTTATGTAGTATAGATTTGTTCTCGAAAAACCCTGCGTATCAGGAAATTCTGAAGACAAATCTTTTGAAAGCTGATCAATCACCTTGTTGCCCCATGCGTTTTCTTTTATCTTTCTATTAATTGACTCTCCCAGATCCCAGTAAAAAAGAATCACCTCTCTGTTCGCAGATAAAGCGGCACGAATCTGTGCACCTTTAACCTTTTCTTTTATTTCCCTTAACCAGTTTTTGTATTCATGATCAAAACCTTTCTTGATCTCAGACATTTCAACCCCTACAATTACAAAAATCCAAATTCATTTAATTTTAGGGATTAGAAACGGTTAATCAATAAAAACTGATGTTTTTTGATCGCCACTATCGCAAAAAACCGTACTTAAAGATGATATATACGGCTCTGATTCCGTCTTTGATTCCGATCTTTTTTCCTTCATGGTGTTTTCTGGGACTGTAACTTATTGGAATTTCTTCTATTTTAAGATTGCTTTCTTTCACAAGCCTGGCCATTTTTGCAGTAAGTTCAGGTTCTATTCCAAAACGGTTTTCATTTATTGTGATCTTTTTTATGATGTCGGTTCTGAACATTTTATAGCAGGTTTCCATGTCGGTCAGTTTAAGTCCTGTAAATAGATTTGAGAGGTTTGTCAGGAACTTATTAACAAGATAGTGGAACTTTCCAAGTGGACTTGTTCTATTTGCAAAGAACCGTGATCCATAAAGAACATCAAGCCCTTTTTCCTCAGCAATTTCTGACATTTTCACAATATCCTGCGGGTCATATTCAAGATCTGCATCCTGAAAAACCGTGTAGTCTCCTGTCGCTCCGTTTATGGCTGTCCTTACGGCTGCACCTTTCCCCATGTTTTTTTCATGGTTAAGGAGTGTAATGAGTCCTTCATTTTCAAGTTTGTCAAGAATTTCAGGGGTCTTGTCGGTAGAGCAGTCGTTTACTGCAATTATTTCAATATCTTCTATCACCCCCTTCCCCTTTATTTGAAGAAGGCTCCTGATAAGGTTTTCAACTGTGTTCTCTTCATTATAGACAGGTACGAGAATTGAGAGTTTCAACTTTGTATCTCCTTAAAATATTTTATGGTTTCTTCAAGACCCACATCAAGCGGAGTAACAGGTTTCCATGAAACAAGATCTTCTATCAACGAAATGTCAGGTTTCCTCCTTTGAGGATCATTTTCAGGTAACGGCAGATATTTGATACCGCTTTTTGAACCGGAAATTGAAATTATCTTTTGTGCAAGCTCTTTCATTGATATTTCGCAAATATCCCCTACATTTACAGGTCCTGTAATCTCATCTCCAAGATCCATGAACTTAATAAGGGCATCAACCATATCATCAACAAAACAGAAACATCTCGTCTGAGAACCATCACCGTATATCGTAATATCTTCATTCCTCAGTGCCTGCAAAATAAAATTGCTTATCACCCTTCCATCATCAACAGACATCCCCGGACCATAAGTATTGAATATCCTTGCAACCTTAATTTTCACCCCATATTGTCTCCAGTAATCGAAAAAGAGAGTTTCAGCACACCTTTTTCCTTCATCATAACAACTTCTTAAACCGACAGGATTCACATTTCCCCAGTAACTTTCAGGTTGAGGATGAACTGCAGGATCCCCGTAAACTTCACTTGTGCTTGCCTGCAGTATCTTGGCATTGCTTTTCTTTGCAAGCTCAAGCATATTTATTGCTCCGAAAACACTGGTTCTTACTGTTTTCACAGGATCTTTCTGATAGTGAACCGGACTTGCCGGACATGCAAGATTATATATCATTGAAGCATTTATCATCAGAGATTCTTCAACATCGTGAGTTATCAATTCAAAATAGGGATTTTTTACAATATCGGCTATATTGTGTTTTGAGCCGGTATAAAAATTGTCAACACATACAACATCATATCCCTGCTCAAGAAGTTTTCTGCATAAATGGCTTCCAATAAGTCCCGCACCACCTGTAACGATCACTCTTTTCAAAATCAACCTCCTTTTATCCGCTCAAAGAGAGCTTTTGCACTCTTACCCTTTCCCATAGTGAAAAGGTGTATTCCCGGAGCCCCCTTTTCTATAAGCTCCCTGCATAAATACGCGACAAACTGAGTCCCGCTTTCAAATTCTTCCGCCCTCGTTTTTGATTCGTCCATCATTTTTTTAAGTTTACCGGGAATTGAAACACCGAAAGTTGGGGGGACAATATCTATCTGTTTTGCAGAAGTTAGCGGCCTGACACCTGGAATCACAGGAATATTTATTCCCGCACCTCTTAATTTGTCAACGAAATTTAAATAGATCTGTGCATCAAAACACATCTGTGTAACAATGAAATGTGCTCCAGCTTCAACCTTTTTCTTCAGACTTTCTATATCCTTATCAAAAGAATCAGCCTCAATATGTTTTTCAGGGTATGCAGCCACTCCGACACAAAAGTCGGTCTTTATCCCCTCAATAAGTTCATCATCAAGATAACATCCCTGATTCATTCTTGAAATATGGGCAACAAGTTCATTACCGTAGCTGTAGCCATCTTCTTTCGGGATGAATCTGTCAGTACCGAAAGCAGGGTCTCCCCGAAGTGCAAAAACATTGTCAAAACCGAGATAGCTCATATCAATCAAAGCATCTTCCAACTCCCACCTATCCATTCCTCCGCAAAGAAGATGAGGAACAGCATCTATCCCGTAACGACTCTGAATAGCTGAACATATCCCGACAGTTCCCGGTTTTTTCCTATAGACATCCCTCACCTTTTTACCGTCAACAATTTTATAGCTGATGTGGGGCTGGTGATATGTAACATTTATGAACTTGGGATCAAACGGAATTAAAACATCAATAGTATTGAATATTTCAGTTACAGATTTCCCCCTGTCAGGCGGTGTAACTTCAAGCGAAAAGAAAAATTCTCTGCTGTTTTCAATAAACCTGTCTATTCTCAACTCAATCTCCCTTATAAAAAAGTTCAGAGCTGAAAGATCCCAGAGTTACTGATATTTTTTCATCATCAACATTCATCATCTCTTGTGAAAAAAGTCCTTTCATCTTTTCAGGAATATTCCTCAGCTTTGAAATATCAAGTGCAATTTCAATTTCATCATTGCTGTTATTAAAAACAGCTATCACCGTATCGTTATCTTTAACCATTGCAAAAGCATAAAAGTTGTCTTCTATTTCAATATTAACCCTGTTTCCATACCGCAAAGATGGATGATCATGCCTGAAATTGCCAAGTATCTTAGTATGTTCAAGCGTTTCTTTCTGATTGCTTGATAGATCGTCCCCAAATATCATCATACGGCGGTTATCCGGGTCGTTAGCTCCCGGCATTCCAAATTCATCACCCTGATAAATTACGGGAATCCCGGGGTGAGTGAACATAAATGTAAGAGCATTTCTCATCTTTTTAAAAGGTTCTTCCTCATCAGGAAGCGTTGGTGAATTTTCCCATACTTTTGCATGAGCTTCCGCTCCACCCTGAGATGTAGTACCGTCAAAATCTCTGTTTGCAAGACTTAATGCCCTTGCCACATCATGATTTCCTATGAAGTTGCCCATCACTGCAAATTCAAAGTAATCTCCCTGATACCTGTAATCATTCTCTTTGAGGAACTTTGTAAATGTGTCAAATGTTTCACTCTGGAGAAGAAATGTTCTAACTATATGATGATAAAGTGGAAAATCAAATTGCCCTTCAAGCTTATCTTCTCCTATATACATCCCTATTTCATCCCACCCTTTATCATTTGTAAAAGTTTCACCGATCATATAAAAAGGGATCCCTGTCGTTGTAACTTTTCTCTGTATGAAATTTTGTAAAGTTGTAGTAAAATCAATTATCATGAGCCTTACAGCATCTATTCTCAGACCGTCAATATCAAATTCCTGAACAAGCCAGATAATATGGTCAATAACAGAATTCATCGCATCAATGTTCGTGTGGTCAATATCTGCAAGATAATCGGTAAACCAGCACTCTATCGGTCTTTCCCAGCCACAGGTATAACCGCCGTTTTCATTTGCGGGAAGTCCCTCCCCTGCAAGATTGAACCACCCCATATTTTTGTATGTCTGCCACAAATAAGAGTCTGTGTGAACATGGTTGGGAACAACATCAAGTATAACCCTTATCCCTTTTTCGTGAGCTTTTTTTACAAGTTCTTTAAGTTCCTCCACCGTTCCGAACCTTTTTTCAATAGGAGTATCCAGTCCGGGAACGGGATTTGTATCAGTCCAACCTGTACCGATAGGCCAATACGAGTGATAAGCAGAGTAATAACGGGGATCATTACCCATTCCTTTGCCGGGATTGGGAGTGTTTATAATGGGAGAACTTATCCACAGAGCATTGACTCCCATATCTGTAAAGTAGTTATCATCGATCTTTTTAATTATTCCCCTGAAGTCCCCTCCCTGCCAATTTGCTTTAAAGTGAATATCTTCAAGAGGATCATCGTTCGTTTTATCGCCGTTTTTAAAGCGGTCGGTCATTATCTGATAAATAAAAGCATCTTCCCACTTGAATTCCCGTTCTTCTATCCATACAGGGACAGTGACCGTATCAGTTGAAAAACCTGACCTGTCAAATATTTTGAAATACCAAGTATGTTTTCCCGGCTGAAGATCTTTTGCATTTACAATGAATGTATTGTCATTTGAGTTGAACTCATATTGAGCTTCCCCATAGTTATACCTTACAATACTTTTATCAAGGTCGGGCCCCGCCCCGGCAATACCGGGATAAAACTTCATTTTAAAAGAAATTTCACCTTTCTCAAAATCAGTGGATGGTTTTCCTGCAAGTTCAATTTCAGGGTATTTGCAGTCATTCACCATCAGACGGCTGTATCTGGTTCCATTGTCAAACATAGTTAAAGAATTGTCAGGATCATTAAATCCCGACCTTTTCCTTTTTGAGTAGAAATTATAAGGATAGTCGCCCGGTTTCAAGTTGAGCTCAACACTCCACTTTCCATCCCTGAATTTCATTGGAGTAACAAGCTGCCAGTTGTTGAAAGAACCTCTGATATATAAATCATCTTCAGCTCTGCCGGAAGTTGTTACCGTAACAGGAGGACAGGAAACAAGTGAACTTTCTTTACCGCATGATGCAACAATTAAGCAAAGTAAAAAAAGTATAAGAAACTGATAAGCTTTCAACAACAGACGCCTCAAATCTAAATTTAAAAAACTGTTTTTATTTCTTCCAGTATTTCTTCAAAAGCTTTCCTTCTGTTTTCAGCTTTTGTCACAGGCCTCCCAATTACAAGATAGTCAGCACCTGACTTCAATGCAGATGAAGGAGTTGCGATTCTTTTTTGATCATCTGTCGAAGAACTCAAAGGACGGATACCCGGAGTAAGTATTTTGAAGTTTTCTCCGCAAGCTCCCCTTATAAGCTCAATTTCCAAAGGACTTGCCACTACTCCATCCATTCCCGAATCCTTAGCAAGTATGGCAAGTCTTTTAACATGTTCAGCAGGAGTGACAGCAATACCTGTCTCCTTGAGGTCTTCATCCCCCATACTTGTAAGTACCGTCACAGCAAGAACCATCGGAGGATTTTCAAGTTTATTCAGTTCGGTTCTCACCGCCTCCATCATTTTTCTTCCACCGCTTGCATGAACATTAAAAACCTTGATCCCCAGTGATGCCGCTGCAACTCCTGCCATTGCAACTGTATTGGGTATGTCATGGTACTTGAGATCAAGAAAAACATCTTCCCCCATACCTGCTATTTCTTTTATAAGTTCAGGGCCGACTGATGTAAAAAGCTGTTTCCCCACTTTAAAACAGGCTCCAAGCCCTCTCAGATCACTCACTATCTCAAGTGCTTCATTTTTTGTACCTACATCCAGTGCGATAAAAATTTTTCCTTTTTCCATCTTTTCCTCCTATGGAAAATATTTTCAGGTTAGATTAATATATAGAAAAATAAAGTCAATTTGAAATCGGAAGATAAATTTTAAAAACCGATCCTTTGCCGACTTCAGATTCAACAGCTATGGAACCTCCGTGATCTTTCGCTGTCTTACGGGCAGAAACAAGTCCAAGACCGGTTCCCGCTCCCTTTTCTTTAGTGGAAAAAAACGGTTCGAAAATTTTATCAAGGATATCATCTTTTATTCCTGTTCCTGAATCTTCAACAGCAACACAAAGATATTCCCCCGGACTTAAAAACATAGGGTTGACTGCACTGTTTCTAAGATCGAGCTTTGAAGTTGATATTTTTATAACACCCCCTTCAGGCATGGCATCCCTTGCATTAAATAAAATATTTATCAGAGTGTTCTGTAATTGGGCAGCATCCCCTTTTACCGTTGAAGACCCGCTGTAAAAAAGATCTTTTATCTCTATCTTGGAACCGAGGCTCGATTTGAGAAGATTAACTGTTTCAAGGATAAGGTCATGAATATCTATTTCTGTGGAGAGATCTTCATTCCTTCTTGAAAAATTGAGAAGTCTTCTTGTCAAGTTTACAGCTTTAGTGGAAATATCCATTATTTTTTCTACATATTCATATTCTTCTGCACCACTATCTACCAGCTCAGAAAGGATTTCCGCATTTCCGATAAGACCGCTGAGCATATTATTAAAATCATGAGCTATACCGCTTGCCATTTGACCTATTGCATCCATTTTCTGAGTCTGCCTTATCTGTTCTTCTAAAAGATATTTTTCTGTTATATCTCTAAAAACAAGAACGACACCTCTTATGTTTCCTTCATTGTCATTAATAGGAGCTCCACTGTCAGCAATATGGTACTCAGCACCATCTTTACTGCAAAGCACTGTATGGTTGGCAAGCCCTACAGTTTCACCCTTTTCAAGAACTTTCTTAACAGGGTTTTCAACTTTTTTCCTACTGACAGCATTCACTATCATAAATACAGTATCAAGCTTTTCCCCTTTCGCTTCTTCCAGATGCCAACCCGTCAACTTTTCAGCAAGAGGGTTCATCATCACTATATTTCCTTCTCTATCGGTAGCTATAACGGCATCTCCAATAGAGTTAAGGGTTATTCTAAGCTGTTCTTCGCTATCTTCCAACTGTTTTTGAGCTGCTACTCTTTCAGTAATATCAACGCAGTTTATAAGGACAGACCTTTTGTTGTTAAAAACTACCGGAGAAACCTTTACATCAAGATGTTTTTCTTCACCGCTCTCTGTAATTACACGCATATCATATCTGTCGGGAACTTTTTCTCCTGCCGCCCTTTTTTTTGCATTTTCAGTTATCATTTCTTTCTGGTCAGGAGCTACATATTTAAAAATATCAGCCCCCATAATTTTTTCAGTATCTACCTTGAATATCTCACCTACAGCTTTATTGGCATACACCCATCTCATATCACTATGTATCAGTATTGCCGTAGGAGCATTATCAAGAACTGATTTGTATATCTGCTCCGTTTCCTTATAGGCTTTCTGTGTTTCAACAGCTTCCGTAATATCTCTCCAAAGAACAAGGATAGTTTCTTTTTCAGTTTCAGGAATTCTGATAAGATGAATGTCTCCGTAAAAATGACTTCCATCCGGTCTTAAATGGAGCCATTCAAACCTGTTTGAGCCTTCCTCAATACATTTTTCTATCATTTTTGCTGCTTTTTCTTCAGAAAGCATGCCGTCAGGTTGATACTCAGGAGATATGTGCCACGGTGTTTTCCCGATCAATCCTTCTCCCGACTTTATATTGAACATATCAAAAGTGCTGGCATTGCATTCAACGAAAACCCTCTCTTCCAAAATAGATACCGGATCTTGCACACTATGGAAAAAGAGCTTGACAACTTCTGCATTCAGTTTTTTAAAGTTTTGCATCTTGATTCCTTATATATCCCTTCCAGCATTGATTGTATCAAAGTGTATATTCAATTCAACTTTTTTGTCAGTTTTGGTAAAACCGTTAAAACTCAGCGTTTTTGGGTGTCCGTGGGAATGGAATGACATCACGGATATTCTGCATTCCGGTAATGTACATAATAGCTCTTTCAAATCCGAGCCCGAACCCTGCATGAGGATTTGTTCCATATCTTCTTAGATCAAGATACCACCAGTAGTCATCTTTATCAAGACCCATCTCTTCAATCCTTTGAAGAAGTTTATCATATCTTTCTTCTCTCTGGCTTCCACCTATTATTTCGCCTACACCGGGTACCAGAAGATCCATTGCCGCCACCGTCTTATCATCATCATTCAACCGCATATAAAAAGCTTTGATATCTTTGGGATAATCATATACAAAGACGGGTTTTTTCAAAAGATCTTCTGTGAGATATCTTTCATGTTCTGTTTGAAGATCAGCTCCCCATTTTACAGGATACTCAAACTGTTTTTTTGATTTTTCAAGTAGTTCTACAGCTTCTGTGTAAGTTATTCTTGCAAACTCTGAATTAAGGACAAGATCAAGCCTTTCAAGAAGTCCTTTGTCTATAAAATTATTAAAAAACTCCATCTCTTCAGGAGCGTTTTCAAGAACAAAGTCTATAATATATCTCATCATTTCTTCTGCAAGGTCCATATCATCGAAAATGTCGGCAAACGCTATTTCAGGCTCGATCATCCAGAACTCGCTTGCGTGTCTTTGCGTATTTGAATTTTCTGCACGGAAAGTTGGCCCGAATGTATAAACATTTCTGAATGCGACACAGAAGTTTTCAACTGCAAGTTGTCCTGAAACGGTAAGGTTTGTTTCTTTTCCAAAAAAATCTTTAGAGAAATCTATTCTACCGTCACTTGTTTTGGGAATTTTATGAAAATCCAAGGTTGAAACCTTGAACATTTCGCCAGCACCTTCACAGTCACTTCCTGTGATAATAGGAGTATGGACATATACAAAGCCCCTTTCATTGAAAAATTTATGTATCGCATAAGCTACAAGACTTCTTACCCTGAAAACAGCACTGAAAGCATTTGTTCTCGGTCTTAAATGGGCTATTGTTCTCAAATATTCAAAAGTATGTCTTTTTTTCTGTAAAGGAAAATCTTCATCAGCCTCTCCCACTACAGCAACCTGTTTTGCTTTTATTTCAAAAGGTTGCTTTGCTCCTTCACTCTCAATAACAGTGCCGGAAACTTTTACTGCAGAACCGGTGCCAAGGTCGGCAACCTGCTTGAAATTTTCAAGAGAAGATTCAAAAACGACCTGAATATTTTTAAAAAAAGAGCCATCATTAAGCTCAATAAATCCAAAAGCATTGCTTGCCCTTATGGTTCTCACCCATCCTGAAATTTTAACATCCTGACCCATGAATTTTTCTGTTTTTCTGTAAATATCTTTTACATTTGCCTTAACCATTTTCATCTCCAATAAACATTGACGGGGTTATTGTATAAAACAGCTCCCTGCAGTCAATTTATCTTTTTCTTTTTGATTTTTTCTTTGTTTTCTTTGTTTTTTTTGTTTCTTCTTCAGTAACCGCCGGAATTCTTTCAAGACGGCTTGAAGTTATTTCTCTAAAAAGAATAATAAATCCAGTTATTAGAAGAAGATATAGAAAAATGTTTCCGAACCTGTTATAAAATGTATCTCTTGAATATATAGGGATATAACGGTTTATCGTGGTCCTTTCAAAAAGTCCTGTGGCATCATCAAAAGAACCGTCGGGATACACGACTCCGCTTTGACCGACATTGGCAGCTCTGATAATTGTGCGGCCGGTTTCAACTGCCCTGAAAGGGTAAAAGCTGCCGTGCTGAAAAGTTGCACTTGAGTAACCGAACCAAGCATCATTCGTAATGTTTACAAAGAGTTCTGCTCCATTTTTAACAAACTCTCTCACATTTTCACTCAAAGTTCCGTCATAACATATAAGTATGGCTGCTTTAACTTCACCGAAATCATAAACCACATGCTCTGTCCCCCTTTTAAAGTTACCCACAGTGCTTGGAACTATCGTTGACATCCCAAGTGAGTGAAGGAGGTTCCCAAAAGGAAGATATTCTCCAAAAGGAGCAAGTTTTATCTTTACATATTTTTCCTGGATTTTTCCATCCTGGACAAAACCGGCAGCATTGTAAAACTCACCTTTCTCCCGGTCGATCATATCAAGCCCTACTATCTGGTTCTCAAAGTAGTGTGTCCCGGGGAAGTATCTTTCCCACAAAAGAGAATAGTTAGTGAAACTGTGAGGCACTCTCAAAGGCATTCCTGCCTCTGTCCAGACAAGAAGGTGGGTGTCTTTGTCAAAACTATTTATCTGCTCACTTAAAACTTTAATAATATCATGAACATGTCTTTCTTTTGCATTAATGTCATACTGATTTATTGAAGGTTGCATTATAGCAACTTTTATCTCTTTATCAGGCTCTAAGTTATTAAAAGAATAAAGCTGATAAGCTGAGTAAATAAAAAGAAATGACACTACACAGCAAAGCACTATCCCTTCAACCCGCCTTCTTCTTCCTGTAAACCAGTGGTAAATAAAGACCGATATCCACACTATCATAAAAGAGATGAAATATATGCTTCCGATAGAAGCCCACTGTAAGGTAACCGGATTGTTATATTGGGAATGTCCTAAAGCTGACCAATAAAAATCTACAGGAAAAAATGTTCTTATTGTTTCTGCCATTACCCAGAAAACAGCTATTATCCATGGGTATGCTTTCCCTCTTTTTTTTATGAAGTTGTAAAGAAAGAAAAAAACCAGCCAGAAAGAACTCAAAGATAGAAACATTACAACAAGAAGTGTGAGAGAATAGGCTACAGATAAGCCGCCAAAAGTATGAAGCGAATGGAATATCCAGTAAAAAACAAAAGCATTGGAGGGAACAAGTACTCCGTAGTGTACCAAGATCTTCTTCACTGTACTTTTGATGGAGTCTATAAGATGGAGATAGAGAGGCATCACAAAGAATATAAAACACCATCCGAAAGTTCGCTGTATCCAGACTGGATAACTGCTTCCAGGAATTACAAAAGGGAAGCTGAGAGAAAAAAAGAATATTATCAAAAGAGCAAGTATAAATTTAAATATCAGAAGCCTCTTTTTCTCACTCATTTGAATAACACATCCATTATTTCTGTTTCTTTTTCCCTCATGGCCTTTCTCTTTGCAGCGGTGTCGTGATCATATCCAAGAAGGTGAAGTAAACCATGAATTATTACAAATATCATTTCCCTTTTTAAGCCACTACCATATTTTTTTTCATGAATCGATATTATTTCAGGACAAACCATAATATCTCCAAGTAGAAAAGGGGCAAAACATGCCCCTTCTCCTTCGCAGAACGCAAAGGATATAACATCTGTAGCACGGTTAATATTCCTGTATTTTCTGTTCACTTCTCTGATCTCTTCTTTCCCGGTAAAAACAATGGACAGTTCATATGGATCAGAAGGTTTTCTTCCGCATCTTCTCAATGTTTCCGATACAGCTTTCCTTATCTCTGTTTTAGACGGCATTTCATTGACAGCTCTATAGTTTGATATTTGCAGTTCCATTTATCTATCTATTTATCAGGATATTCCACCCGTGCATGATAAATTCCTGAAAGGGTTTTTATACAACTTTCTTCTATTTTTTTGAGATCTTTGAGAGTCATGGGACACTCAGAGAACTGGTCTTCTTCCAATTTTTTTCTTATGATCTTTTCAACTGTCTCAGAAATTTTCTGGAAACTTTTATCAGAAATAGCTCTGACCGAAGCTTCAATACTGTCTGCCAACATTAAAAGAGCTGTTTCACGAGTTTGCGGTTTAGGTCCCGGGTATCTATAAGTTGACTCACTTATTGAAGGATCTTCTTTTTTTGCTGATATATAGAAGTATTCTACAAGGGTTGAGCCATGATGTTGAGAAACGGCATCTTCTATTTTTTCTCCCAGTCTGTACTTTCGGGCAAGGTCAAGACCATGTTTTACATGGTTGATTATTATCATCGCAGACATGGAGTGGGAAGGAACTTTATCATGAAGATTCTTCCCCGATTGGTTTTCAGTAAAATACTGAGGTCTTTCCAACTTTCCTATATCATGGAAATAAGCCATTACTTTGCATGCAAGTGGACTTAAACCTATATCTCTTGCTGCGACTTCAACTATAGAACCTACCGTCAAACTATGCTGATAGGTTCCATTTGCATAAACAGCCATTTGTTTCATCAGTGGATGATTAAGGGTTGAGTATTCAAGAAATGTTATATCCGTAGTATAAGCAAAAAGCCATTCATAAAGTGGAATGACTGCCATAAGAAGCATCGCGGAGAGCATTGCCCCGAAAAAAGTAAGCAGCACTGCACGGGGAATATTGTCAGCAGGAAGTGTCGTATCCATTACAAAGATAAACAGAGTCAAAAACAGCAGTATAAGTGATAAAAAGAAACTTACTTTCAGGATATTACCCCTTTTTTCTATATGAGTAACAAGAAAAAGATACGCCATAGATCCGATAAAGTAAAAGGAAGGGAAATAGTAGTTTCCGGGGAACAGTAAAAGAAACAGCATATGAAGAACAGCACAGTAAAACACGGCCGTCTCAGTATTAATAAGGAGTCTTACTGTAGCTACCACAAAAGGGACAGGAACCAAAAAATAGAAAATTCGGGCATCTATACTGCCCATGTATTGACTGAATGGAACAGAAAGTGCTACAATGAGATCAAAGATAAGGAGTAGGAACAGAGTCTGAAGCCCCATAAGCAAAATATCCTTGTTTTTAAAGCGGAATTTACTGACAGACTTTTTAAACGCAAAAAAGATAACAACAATTGAAAACAGAATATAAAACAGGTTATAGAGATATGTAGAAAAAAATGAGCGGTCAGATGAGTGTTTTACGATTTCTCTGAATATCATCACATCTCTTTCTGTGATCATTTCACCGGATCTTCTGATAATTTCTCCGTTCTTTATCCTGAATTCTTCTCTTGGTGCATTGTTCCATGCTTCAAGTTTTTTTGCTTCTGTCAATTCAGAACTGAAAACTATGTTGTCTCTTATGGCCCAGAATGTAAAAAGTGCTATCAGATGCAAACCTTGCTGAGAGAAAACCGAATCTTGCTGGAGAATTTTTTGACTGTGTTTTATTTCCTCATGTAAAGACTTGCCGGTAATGACTTTACTTGTCGGAATAGATATAGTTGTATCTCCTTTTCTCACAGAAATATGCGGTAAAGGATAGTCTTCCGGGATTCCATCTCTGGTTATGTTGTAAGCGTTAAGTCTGGAAAGAATTTCAACTACAGCCTTTTCAATATCAGAGTGGAACATATTTTCAGCAAGAGCAAGGAACATTTCATAGTTTACAGGGAAACCTACCATTCTGTCGAATTGACTTTTTTCTTTTTCAAACTGTTCAATGATTTCAGCTCTATAAGGCATCTGATCCAAGAGCTTCGGAGAACTGAAAAGTGCAAAAAGGTAAAGTTCTGAAAACTCTTGCGGAATATCAACAGCTTTTTCTTCGATCTTTTTTAAAACAAATTCTCTGGCAACATTGCGCATATGTGAAAAAGATCTGCTTATGTTTCTTTCTGAAGTGCTGACATCAACAGTCTGGAAGTGTAAAGGCACCTGTGATTGAGCTTTGATCCTGTTTTGTCTGGTTTTTGCTTCATCAAGAATAATATAGTCTCTATTTGCCCTTACCGAATGTTTTAAAACTGTCCCCACATCACTTTCGGAAACAGGATAGTTCATCATCATAGAGTCGGGAATTATAAGGAATGCAAGTACAAGAGCAAAAATAAAGGTAATTATCATTCTCGATATTTTATTCTGCTCTCTTAACCAGTCTCCGAATTTTATTTGAAAATGTTCAAATTTTGCGAGACTTTTCCTTTTTGTTTCTTTTTTTTCAGCCATCTATCCCTTCAATATAAAGTTAGCGGTGCCAATATCCTGAGGAGATGTTATTTTTATGTTTCCGGATGAGCCTTCTATCACCTTTATTTTCAGTCCGATACCTATCGCCGCTCCGGTATCATCTGTAAAAGTTTTATCTGTCCGTTTTATGTTGTTATGAGCCTTCAGCAACATTTCATATCTGAAAGTCTGGGGAGTTTGCAAGTTCCTTAATTTTGATCTTTCAGGAACATTTTCAAGAAATCCATCTTTTATAACTCCTATCGTATCATTACATTCGGATACTACAACAGCCGCTCCGAATTTACGGGCTGCTTTAATAGACTTTTCTACGTAATGTTCTTCGACAAAAGGTCTTACAGCATCATGAATTGTAACTATATCGGGAGAGTATTTTCCAAGAGCGGCAAGTCCGTTGGCAACGCTTTCCTGTCTGGTCTTCCCCCCTTCAACGATCTCAAAAATTTTGTTCAATCCTTTAAGGTCTTTTTTATATTCACTTATATCTTCTTTTCTGCCAACAAACACTATTCCCTCTATACACTTAAAAGAATCGAACCTCTCTGCTGTGATGCGGAATATTTTTTTTCCGGAAAGTTTGAGGCTCTGTTTTGCTTTTCCAGCTCCCATTCTTGAGCCTCTGCCGCCCGCCATTATAAGGGCAAATACTTTCATAGCGTACCGTAAGTTTTCATAATATCAATATTCAACCTGACTATTATAGTTTTTAGTTTGTCTTTTACAATTTTTCCTGAAAGCTTGAGCTTTAGGTTTATTCTAACTCGAATCCCGGCATTTCTTCGATCTTGGGCATGAAGATTATTTCGACTCTTCTGTTCTGTGCCATTCCTTCTTTTTCTTCATTATCAGCGATCGGATCAAATTCAGCTTGACCAGCCGCAGCAAGCATCTCAGGCTCAACTCCGTTCTCGATCATAAGCTTAACAACTTCTACCGCTCTTTGGGAAGAAAGTTCCCAGTTCGAGGGAAATCTTTTTGTATTTATAGGGGTGGGATCACTGTGTCCGACGACAAGGAAAGTTCTGTCTTGAAGGGTTTGAAGTGTTTCACTAAGTTCTTTGACTGCTTCCTTCCCCTCTTCTGTCATTGTAGTTCTTCCCGACGGGAAAAGAATGTCATTACTTAAGGAAACTATCATTCTCCCTCTTCTTATGGTGACAGACAGGGTACCGGCATCTATCATTGATTTCAGTCTGCCCATTATCTCTCTGAATTCAGCATTTCTTCTTTCAGCAGCTTCTTTCATGTTTCTGAGTTGTTCGAGTTCTTCTTTCAACTCTTCCTGTTCCTTGAGTAAAGCATCTCTCTCTGCAAGCATTTTTTCTCTTTGTTTTGTCATTTGATCTTTTGCTTCCTCAAGGATCTCTATCGAAGTTCCCGATCTTTCAAGTTCGTGCATTAAATTCTCGACCATATTGCTTGAATCAAACACTTTCTGTTTCAGGCTGCTAATTTCTTTGTTCAAAGACATCTTTTCGTTTATCAACTCAAGGATATCTTTTTTCATTTTTTCATTTTCAGCTTTCAGTCCGGCTATCTGTTGAGAAAGGTCTTCATTGATCTTTTTTTCATCCTGAATGCTTTTCTGGGCAGTGGCAAGGTCGTTCAGTGCTTTTTGATGAACTTCTTTATTAATGCCACAGGATGAAAGAAAAGCTAAAACCACAGTAGAAATTAAAATAATTGTTTTCTTTTTCATTTCAGTAATCTCCTCCTACTCTCATTAAAAAATCAACCCCCGCAATCTTCATTGCCAAAGGAACATAACCTTTATTCTTAACAGACATAATAACCTCTAATAAAAGAAAAGGCAAAAATATATATAATTGAACAAACAAAAACAGGAAAAAAAGTGAACCTAAATTCCCTTTCAAAAGATCTGTATTGTCTTTAAACAATCCGGCCTTGAGAGTTAATATCGAAAAAACGGTAGCTCCTGTGAGGAAAGGAAATATAACCCACAAAATAAAACTGACAAAGATAAACCCTGAAACCCAGAGTTTAAAAAAAGTTACAGCAGAAAAAGGAACAACAGCGAAAGTTCCTGAAACAAAAAGCAGGCTTAAAGTGAGTGTAAGAAGAATATCTGAAAAAAAACAACGGTTTTTTATTTCAGGGTTTATATTCTGCCACTGCATCCCTTCAATGATGTATATGCCGGTATCTTTGGCAATAGAGGTGAGGTCTAACGAAGTGTGACCTATTTCAAGCTGATGTGACTGTACATTTTCAGTGTAAAATATAGATTCCACAGCTAAGATAGATTCTTCAAGAAACCTGCTTGAATCTTCATTCAGCTCTGTACTTTTTTTATCAAAAGAGAAATCCAGCTTTCTGCCGCAGCCTTCACAAAACCTGTAGTTGTTACTAATGAAATTGCAAGAGAGGCATTTGAGCATCTATTTTCACCCTTTTTGGCTTCCGGACACTTCCACCTTTTTTCCTTTTATGACCTTTTGCATAATTTTATCGGCTTTTTCTCTATTGAACTTGGTGTTTTCAGGAAGAAACCAGAGATCTACAAAAATATTCTCTCCTCTTATGTATCTGCCGTCAAAACTAAGTTTTTCATCTTCAGATATTTTCTGTTCATACTTTTTCAGCACTCCGGCAATAAAAAGAGATTCTTTTATCTGTCTTGATATCACCACTTCGTAAAGGTCTCCAGTATATACTACTTCGTAGATCAAGTTGGGGACTCTTATCAGGTATAGAAAACGACTGTTTTCATATCTGGTTCTGTAATATTTTTCGGCACTGTTATACACAGCTTCAAATTCTTTTACATTTTCTAAGGAGTTGTATATGAGATTGGTTACGGCGTTAACATTGACAAAAAAGGTTAAGTCTATTAAATCTTCAAACTTTTCTGCTCCAATTATCATTGAGTCTATTAATTTTTTCTCAAAAGGAAGATTCATTTCAACCATTTCACTGTATGAAATATTCATAAACTGTGCGCCTCTGGGGGCTGAAATTTCTCCTGAATTTAAAATAGCCATTAAATCTTCAGCAAGACGCTCTTCCCCTTTTTCTCCAGGATAGGCATAATTAGGGACAACCTGAACAAATAAAAAGTCATTTACATGTCTTATAACTACTTTATCTTCCCTGACAGCTTCCCCTACGATCATGTTTATCCTTTTTTCCATTGTGTTGACCGGGGCTTTTTTCACAAGATCTTCATAGTTTTCAGGAAGTTGAATTGCTGCAACAGTTTTTTCATTTGATGGGGAAGGTGCTTTGTCAACGGTAGAGTCCGCTACTTTTTCAGCATTGAGAAAGAGAAAGAAAAAAGAAAAGAAAAAAGCAAAAACAAATTTCATTTAATAACTCCTGTAAATGTTTTTTTCATATCACCTCAAAAAACATTGTAAGAATCATAACACAAACCTCATTCCAATTCAAGGAAACCATCTTGCTGAAGTTCCCCCATTTTTTTAGGTGTCACTTCTTTTTTTCACTAAGTTACTGTTGAAATTACCAAAAGGCTTATTCTTCTTAATGACCTTATAGCAATTTGTTTTTAATTTCAAGTTTTGTAATTTAGAGAGCAAAGCATCAAAAACATGCCGACAGATTAATGCATAAAAAACGGGAATAAGTTCTAAATTCTGAATTGAGTTAGGGGAAATTAATTATTGACATAAATCAAGTGAATGGTATCATTTATGAGGAAAAGTTGTTTTAATTAAGGAGTCATGCATGTATGCAAAAAAGGATTTCAATAAGATAAAAACAATTATTCTAAAACACATAAAAAATGTTGAAAAGATAGTGCTTTTTGGAAGTTATGCACGAAATGAAGAAAAAAAAGACAGCGATATAGATATTTTGATATTAACTAAATCTCCTCTCAAAAGAAAAGAAAAACTTGAAGCTCTCACAAAAATTCGCTGGGATGTTGCCATGCTAGGATACAAAGCTGACTTTCTATTGAAAGATGTGTCTGATTATATTAAAGAGGTTGATAAGCCGACCTTGTCTAAAATAATTAATAAAGAAGGAAAGTTGTTATGGGAAGCGAGCTGAAAGAGTTTGAAAAATGGATACAAAAAGCTGAGTCAGACCTGAAAATAATAGAAAAAGATATCATTACAGATTCTCCTGTAACAGATGTTCTCTGTTTTCACTGTCAACAAGCGGCAGAAAAATATCTTAAAGCTTACCTTGTTTATAAAAATCAAACACCTGAAAAGACACATCTTATTGAACGACTTATTGAAATGTGCATGAAATTCGACAAGGAATTTGAAAAACTGTCTGATACTGTTGTTCTGACAACATATTCTGTTGAGCTAAGATACCCTGATGATATCTATTTTCCAACTTTGACAGAAACAAAAAAAGCTTTTAAACTTGCAAAAAAAGTCAAAAAATTTGTCCTGAAAAAAATTTCTGATAGCCAAAGCAAACTTCCAATTTAACAGAAACAAGCATATCTAAAAACATGCCGACAGATTAATGCATAAGAAACGGGAATGAGTTCTAAACTATGAATATTGCTGTCATTTTCAGTACTGGACTGG
>SLOD01000048.1 GCA_007132725.1 Candidatus Sumerlaeota bacterium | reverse complement strand
TAACCATACCCGGAGGCAGGGTGAACGTTACCGGGGACAGCTCCATAGTGGGACTTCCTGTTACATCGAAGGAGTTCAAATATGAATGTCAGCCGGGTGATCCAAGATGTGAAACAGACGGGGGATCCGACGGATGTTCATGCAGTGTGATATCTGTACCCGAAAATCATATTTCAGGCTTACTTTTCCTTTTAGCTCTTCTTGCAGGTATGTTTTCAATATCTTTAAGTCTTGGAAAAAGAAGATCATAAACACAAGTTGTCACACTATTCTACCCACAAGTTCTGATAGATAACAGATAAAAGAAAAGTCTAGCTGGAAAAAATAAAATCTTTTATATAAAGTTGAAGTGTAATGTTTCCGCCATATGTATTAATTCTTGGGAAATAGATTATATCAACGGTATCTCCAACTTTGGGAGTGGTTTTATTGTTGAGCAGACCGAAACCTATGGCATTGAAGGTGAGCGAAGTTTTATCTGTACCAAGTTTCCAGTGCAGGTGAGCCTTGTTTATCATATTTTGCTTCAGTATTTTAACATGTTTTGCAATAAAACTCGGTTCAGGATTATTCATTCCGAAAGGCTCCAACTTTGATAATGCTACAATAAGCTCAGGAGAGAGTTCTCTTAATGACAGCTCTGCATCAATTTCAGTACATTGCCTGTACTCTTCTTTATCAAGGGCTTCTTTGACCATTTTATCAAACTTCTGCTTGAATTCATCTATCTCTTTCTCCTTGATCGTCATTCCCGCAGCATATTTATGTCCACCATACTGAACAAGATGATTGCTCAGTTGCTCAATAATATTATAAATATGGAGTTGGGGAATACTTCTGGCACTACCCCGTCCGACACCATCTTCAATTGATATCATAATTGTCGGTTTATAATATTTTTCAACCAGTCTTGAGGCCACTATACCTATTACACCCGGATGCCATTTCGATGAGGAAAGAACTATGGAGCTTTTTGTTTCAAGTATATCTCCATTTTCAACTTTTGAAACTGCCTGATCAAATATTTCCGCTTCAAGTTGCTGTCTGTATTCATTTGTAAGATTCAATTCTTCTGCCATTTTCAAAGCAACATCATATTCCTTGCTTATTATCAATTCCAATCCTTTAATAGCATTCCCTATTCTACCTGCCGCATTAAGTCTTGGTGCCATTTTATAACTTATTATCGAAGGGGTTATTTCGCTAAGATCTTTAATTCCGCAAATGTTTGCCAAAGCAAGCAGTCCAGGGCGTTTATTTTTCTGCATCTGTAAAAGACCATGTTTCACGAAAACACGGTTGGATTCCATAAGGGGAACCATATCCGCCACAGTTCCCATAGCGACAATATCAAGATACTTTACAAGATTAGGTATGTGATTTTTAAAAAAACCATCTTTTTCAACAACCTTTTTTAAAACCATCAAAAAGGTGAAAGCGACCCCGACTGCTGCCATATCTTTAAAAGGATAACGACAACCGGATTGGTGAGGATTAACTATTGCAACAGCATCAGGGACTTTTTCACCGACATGATGATGATCTATGATTATAGTATTAAGTCCAAGATCTTTAGCATATTTTATCTCATCTACACTTGTTATGCCACAGTCGACAGTAACAACCAGCTCCCCTCCTTTCGTAGCGATCTCTTCAAGTGTATATGTATTGAGACCATACCCGTCTTCCAGTCTGTGAGGAATATAGTAATCAACCTGTGCCCCGAGAAATGACAGGAAATCATAGGTAATTATGGTTGAGGTTATTCCGTCAACATCATAATCTCCATATATTACAATTTTTTTGTTATTTTTTATATGGTTGACAATGATTCCGGCAGCTTTTTCTGAATCTCTCAGCAGGAACGGATCCGGAAGACTTTTAAGCTTACCCTGAATAAAATAGCTTGCCGCTTCAACACTTTCAAGACCTCTATTAACAAGAACAGTTGCAACTGTTTCAGATATACCCAATGTTTTTATAAGTACATCTTTTTTTCGTTTTTCGGGCTTCAGTATCTCCCATTGATGTTTCATGTTATGCGGTTTTCTCCTTTTTCATAAACCTTTCAACAATTATAGTAACAGGTGCCGCAACAAAAATAGAAGAATATGTTCCTATCAACACACCCAAAGTCATGGCAAGTGCAAAGCCTCCTATTGTCCCACCTCCGAAAAAAAGCAGAGAGAGTAAAACCAGAAGTGTGGTCACAGAAGTAAGCAGTGTTCGGGAAATTGTTTCATTTATGCTCGTATTTATTTTTTCAACAACAGTGGAACCCTTTTTGGAGTTTCCCCAGTTCTCTCTGATCCTGTCATAAACAACTATCGTATCATTCAGTGAATAACCGACAATTGTCAAAAGAGCCGCAACAATGGTCAAATCAAATTGAAGTCTGAAAATCGACCAGATACCAAGTGTTATAACAACATCATGCGTAAGTGCAGCAACAGCCCCGGGAGCAAAGTATGTGTTAAATCTGAAAGCAATATATATGAGAATAGCTATCAGGGCATATAAAACAGCCTGAAAAGCGGCATACCTTAGTCTTTCTCCCACTCTTGGACCTACAAGCTCAACTCTTAGTAATTCAGGTGGACTGCCGGTACCTTCTGAAATAGTTGAAAGAATCTTATTGGTGATTCCTTCAAGTACTATTCTGTAAATGTGTCTTTCTCCAACTTGGCGATATTCAATTTCACCGGTGGTTGGAATGTTATGCTCTGCGACAAGACCGGCTATCTTTTCTTTTTCAATCTCTTGGTCGAACCATACTTCAATCCTGTCTCCCACTTGAGAATCAAAATGTTCTCTCAACATTTCAGTATCAGAGAACAAGGTCTTCATAGAGCTTAAAAAAGCCGATATGCTGTCATCATCAACAGTGCTTACACTTAAAAATCTTAAAAGAAATTCATCGTCCCTGCCTTCAAAGTTTTGAATGTTGACCTGTCCAAAAGGGGCTAGCAAACTCCTGAGTCCATCAATATCTGTATTGTCAGCCCTTACCTGCATTTCTGTTCCTCCGGCAAAATCAACACCGTAGTTAAGCCCGATACTAAAAAAAACAACGAGGCTGACAACTACAAGAAAGAGAGAGACAATACCGAAAATTTTAAACTTTCCTGCAAAATTTATATTTCTGCTCAATATATTCGACTTCATGACACAAATTCCTCCGTATCAGTTCCTTTGCCAGAGTGAGAATTTACTCATTCCAACTCTTGTAAGATAATTGAAAAGTATTCTTGTTACAAAAATGGCTGTAAACATACTTGACAGAATGCCCATCAAAAGAGTGATGGCAAAACCTCTGATCGGACCTGTACCGAATTCCCATAATATAAAAGCTGCAATAGCAGTCGTTATATTGGCATCAAAAATTGCCGACCAGGCTTTTTCATAACCATTGTTTATTGCATCGACAATTACTTTGCCAAGGCCCATTTCTTCTTTAATTCTTTCGAAAATGATAACATTCGCATCAACTGCCATACCGATCGTCAGAACAATTCCGGCAATTCCCGGAAAAGTGAGAGTTGCACCGAACATGGCCATTCCAGCCATTATAAAAACAATGTTCAGAAAAAGGGCAACATTGGCAACTAAACCTGCAAGCCCGTAGTAAATAAGCATAAAAAGAACAACAACAGCAAGACCTATGATAACGGAGGTTTTTCCTCTCTGAATCGAGTCCTGTCCCAAACTTGGACCGACTGTTCTGTTTTCCTCGAATGTTACCGGTGCAGGAAGAGAACCGGCTCTCAAAACAAGAGCAAGGTCTCTTGCTTCAGCAAAAATAGAATTGAAGTCTCCAATGGCATTCAAAGTGATCATAGCACTTCCACCTTCTATTCTCTGCTGTATAACAGGAGCACTGTTCACTCTTTCATCAAGAACTATCGCCATTCTGCGATTGACAAACCTTCCTGTTACATCTGCAAATATTCTTGCTCCATTTCTGTCAAAATTCATGCTTACATAAGGACGGTTCCTCTGCTGATCAATAGAAACTCTGGCATCGGTAAGCATATCCCCTGTTAAATAAGCCTGTCTGTAAAGAAGATATGACTGATATTCTCTTTCTCCATTGGGATATATCTTTTCTTCAAGGAGAAATTCTGTCCCTTCCGGAGCTTTGTCTTTTAAAAATTCTCTTAAAAGCTCTCTGTCTCTGCTCATGGCATATGTAAAAATAAGGGTTGCTCCTTCAGAACTTGTGCCTCTTTCTTTGTGCAAGAATATTCCTTCCGGAATTTCGCCCTCATACTCTCCAAGCGGATCTATATCTTCTGCCACAATACGAAACTCAAGCTGAGCAGTCTGACCTATTATACTTCTTGCTCTTTCAACATCCCTGTATCCCGGGAGCTGAATAAGAATTGAAGTCTCTCCCTGTTTAGCAACTATCGGCTCTCTCAAGCCAAGCTCATCAATTCTTGACCGGAGTGTTTCAAGTGCCTGTTCGACAGAACTTTCTTTTATATGCTGAACAGCATCATCTCTAAGTACAAATCTATGCTCATTTCCATCTACTCCGGTTCTTCTCAGATCATTAAAAAAATCAACAATTCTGTTTCTGAATTTGTCCCTTTCAGCGTTTTCTTTTAAAACAACGATCAGAGAATTGTCTTCATACCTTACAGAGACAGACTCATAAGGAATTGACTCGTCTTCGAGTCTCATTCTTATTTCGTCTGTTCTCCTGTCCAATCTATCCTGGACAGCTTTTTCAACATCTACGCTCAAAACAAAATGAATGCCGCCTCTCAAATCAAGACCAAGATTTATTCCTTCATTTATTTTCAGTACCCAAGGATGTTTTTCATGGTCTAAAATAGAAGGGAGCAACATTACTACAGCTGTAGTCATAAGAACAAGTGTAATAATCGTTCTTAAAGTCCAGTTCTTTTCCATAATTTAATATTCTCCGTTAACTCTATTTTTCTTCTTCAACAACTCCGCCTGCTATTTTACCGGAGACAACATTTTTCTGAACTGTAATAACAACTTTTGGTGCTATTTCCAGTTTAAAATCAACATCTTTCACTTCCGTTATCCGTCCCTTTATCCCTGAGTTCAAAATCACACTGTCTCCTTTTTGAAGTTGACTGACCATTTCCGTATGCTTTTTCTGTTGTTTTTTTTGGGGAAGGATAACCAGAAAATAAAAAATACCAAAAATTAAAGCAAAAGGAAGGATCATGCTTATAAAGCCACCGGAGCCACCACCTTGCCCTCCGGCCTGCACAGTGACTATTTCACTGAACAAATTCAGGTTACTAGTAATCAAAACAACCTCCTATTTTCAATGTTAAAACAATTTAGCGGAGGAACTTTAACACAAAAGACTTTATTAAGCAAGGGGATTCGTATTTTTCCTGAAGTTCCCCCGAAATTTCAGTTGATTTAACAAGGTACCAATATTTCTTTTTAATCAGCTGCATCCGCCACACAGGTGAATCATGGTCTGAATCAGGCGAATCGTGGCCTGAATCAGGTGAATCATGAGAATCATGGTCCTGACCATTGGAATTACATGACATGAATATGACAAGCAGAAATATAAGCAGAAATCTCAATAAAGCCTCTTTGTTTAAAACACTCAATTATTAAGATAATAACCTGTAAAAAGAATTTACTCAAATCACCAAAAACATATTTTTAAATAAATAATTGATTTATATTTTTTCTATCACTACATTGTATTTGTTTTTTTTATATTAGAAAAAAATATGAGCCCTGACAAACCGGCAACCAAAAGTTCAACCCTTATCAAATCTGATGAAAGTTACAGAGGCTTGCTTAATGAGCTTAGGAGCATTCTTGAGAAAGGTCAGAACAGAGCATACAAATCTGTTGACAATATCAAAGTACAAACTTACTGGCAGATCGGAGAAAGAATTGTAAGAGAAGAAATCAAAAATAAGGAAAGAGCCGATTACGGGAAAAATTTAATAGATAATTTAGCTGAAGACATAGGTTTTAAAAGGCAAAGACTATATGAAATTGTTAAGTTTTACAGGTGCTACGAAATTGTCCGTACAGTGTCAGGACAATTGAGCTGGAATCATTATATAGAATTAATAAAGCTCAAAAATGAGAGCAAAAGAGCTTTTTTTCAGAAAAAAGCCATAGAGATGAGCTGGAGTGTAAGGGAGCTTAGGAATCAAATAAAAAATGATGTTTCTGACAGCATTATCAATGAAAGTTTAAAACCTGTAACGAAAAAACTTTCTTACTCTAAATCTCTTGAATTATTTAAAAGTGAATACGACCTTGGATTTGCCGGCAACTATGTCGATGAAAAACAACTTGAAAGGAACATTGTAAAAAACATTGATGATTTTCTAAAAGAACTGGGAGCTGAAATATCATACCTCGGAAGGCAGGTTCCTATCCGAATTGACGGAACAACTCACTTTGTTGATCTTGTGCTATATCATAAGGGAATCCCGTGCAACATTTTAATTGAACTTAAAACTGGAAAATTTGACGGGAGAGATGTCGGGCAGATGAATAAATATGTAAATTACTTCAGAATCAACAGACAGTATGAGCATGAAAAAGACACCATCGGACTTATAATATGTTCCGATGCAGGTTTTGAAGAAGTACAGTATGCTCTTGGCGGACTGGAAGAAAATATTTTCATCGCAACATACAAATCTAAACTGCCAAGTATCAAGCAATTGAAAAAAGCTGTCAGAAATGCAGGAAGATAAAACTATTCACTAAAAATGGATTCACATCCTAAATTGTTCTCTTCACACCAATACTTTATATCCTCTTAGCTTCTTACAACTTCACTTTTTAACTGAGTGCTGTTTTTAAAAGAATATCTAGTTTTTTTCAGATTTTTTAGGGCAACTTCACTTCGTATAGAATGTGTTTTATTTCACCGAAAGAGTTTCAGATATAAATCAGGCTGCACCCTTTTGATTTACTTTTTTCTTCATCATCATCAGTGGAATCAGCATCATCATAGTCACTATCATGTTCTTCCATATCCGCATCAATTTCATCTTCATCATTAACTTCTTCCACTATCTCATCTCCAGGCCAACCTTCCCAGTCTGAAGGAACACATCTCCCCTCTTCATTACAGATTGCATCAGGATCTATGCAGTCAGGAGTATCTCTGCATTTTCTGAAACAGACTCCTTCTTTTTCTGTCATTCTTCCATGACACACATAGTAATCATCGCCAAGCCCTCTACAGTGTCTGTCTGAAGAACATGACTGAAGACAGATGTGTATGTTCTGTCCACCGTAAGCTCTCCTTACAACACATTTTCCATCATCCGGACACAGGGAGTCATCTTGCATAGCACAGTCAGAAGTGCAATATCCGTCCTTAAAATTTCTGATACACCACAAATCATCTTTACAGTGCAGATCATTTTCACATGTTCCTCCAAGATCTGAAGGAATTTTTGAACATTCTCCCAACACATCGCAGTATGCTCCCTGGGCACAATCACTATCTCTGGCACAATATGGAACACAAACCCCTATGCTGTCTCCGCGACAGTAATATCCTTCTCTTTTACAAGGATTCTCTTCCGTACATTCCGGAGCACACAAATAGTTGACCCCATCTTCTGCCATAGCAAAAGCTCTGGTTCCATCAGGGCATGGAGCTTTATTTGTCTTTCTTACGCAATAACCTTCTTTAAACCTCCAGAACCTGATCTCTTCCAGACACTCTACATCTGCCTCGACCAGTCCATCACTAAGACAATCTGAAAAGTCTTCACACTTCATTCCGGCTGTGAGTTCCAGTGCACAGCCTGTATCTACAAACCCGTCACAGTTATCATCCGTGTTATTCCCGCATATATCCTCTTCGGTTGGGGAATCACACATGGGAAGTCCCATAGCAAGCCTTGCAGCCTTAAGCAAGTTTACCCTTCCGTAACCGAATTTAACACTATGACCGTTTTTGTCCCATGAACCTGTTTGTGGGTGTATTTTATCTGCACTTTTTCTCATTATTTCAATTGCCTCTTCCAAGGTCAGATCGGGATTTATGCTGAAAATCACACCGAACATACCGGAAACTACAGGGGCAGCTGCCGAAGTCCCGGAAAAGAGAAGAGTATAGTCATCATGATAATCTCCGTAGCCGGGAATCGTTGTCGTAGCTATACCAAGCATCGGGTTTTGAGACAGCGATGGAGCTGCTATATCTACATACTTTCCATAATTTGAGTAAACTATTCTCGTATCCCAGGCAGAAGATGCCGCTACAGAAACTATCCTGTTCTCAACAGCAACTCCGTCTCTTTCAAAAGAAAAAACATGTGAATGCAGGCGGGAATACCCAGAATCAATTCCGTCGTTTCCTGCGGCATAAACAATTACTCCTCCAAGACCACCTCTGCCATTAAGCATAAAACTTTGATGAGTTTCCACTTCAGCTGATGTGATCGGAACTGTTCCGTAATCAGAAGGAGGACCAAAACTACAGTTAATGACAGAAATTTTTGGATCAGCTATATATCTTTCATAAGTTTTAAGAAGTCTTTTTTCGTCCATAGCAGTTCCACCACCAGAGCTTGCGAGGTATCTGACCGGATAAAGTTGGCACCATGGACACACTCCGCTCATCCCTATATCATTCCCGACTGCGGCACTCACTCCTGCACAAGTAGTACCGTGTGCCATACCACCTATCATATACCACGGCAGAGAATCAATACCTGTCAAATCAGGATAACCTCCCTCTTCATCTCTTAAAGCATCATATCCCGGCTCAATATTTGTAAGATCGGGATGGTCGGGAACAACACCTGTGTCCATGATCGCAATTTTTACAGTTGTATCAACCTTATGGGATCTTTCATTTAAAAGTTTCAATGTATCAAGAAATTTTATGTCGGCGTTCTCCACTGTATTTACTGTGTTTCCATAATAGTCTTTAACCTCACCGCTGTTTCTAAGATGCCACTGAACATCGAAATAAGGGTCTTTAGGCTCTTTATCGGGAACATGTTTCATCACAACTTCACGAACAAGATTGGGAAATGCAAATCCATCCCCGTTTTGAACTATTTTTTCAGACACCTCAACGCTGTCACCATCTTCCATCAAAAAAATATATAAAGGATAGGTGGATAATATTTCCACTAACTTAAGGTCATATTTTGATTCAATTTTTTCAGGAGGCATATCTCCTCTCCAAAATATCATCCTGTCAGCTATCACGGGCATATCTCCAAGAAAGTAAACGGGGAAGCTTCCCCTATCGTTCTGAAGCACCGAAAACACTTTTTTGCCGGTATTGAGCCTGAGAACCTCTCCTGGCAAAGACACTGTTCTTTGAATACCCTGAACTACAGCGCTGTAGCCTTCAGCTTTAGTGATTTTTATTGATGATCCGTCACTGTAGTAAAGGTTGGATGCTTTAAGCGGACAGGACAGGAAAAACAACATTAGAAAGACTAGCGGCGACATTAAAAGAAGTAACTTTTTCATGATTTCTCCGTTCATTTATTAAAAGATTACAAAACAACCTTGTCTATATGCAAAAACAAGACCTGACAATAAATTCAAATAAAAAGTGCACCTTATAATCTAAGGGGGACCTCCAGAACAAAACACGCCCCTCCCAGAAAAGAGTCAGTTACATAAAGTCTGCCTCCAGCTTCCCGGGCAAGTTTTCTTGAGTGACTTAAACCTATACCGGTGCCTCCCGGTTTTTTGGTATAGAAATTTTTAAAAATAGACTCCTTTTCTTCTTCAGGAACACCTTTTCCCGAATCTTCAACTTTTATCAAAGCAGTTTTGTTTTCAATTTCTACACTTACTGCGACTTTCCCTGATGACTCAAGCTCTTCCCATGCATTTTTAAGCAGATTCAGCATTATTTCTTTAAATGAAGAAACTGTTACAGCAAGATCACACTCAGGAACTTCCAGTATTGAAAAGTCAATCCCTCTTTTTCCAAACTCGGATGCATGAAAGGAAACAAACTGAACAAGATCAAGTGGAAGCGATGTTTCTTTATCAACTTCTTTTGAATCTTTGTATTTGACCAGATTCATATATTTTTCGGTGATTGACTCAAGTCTTTTAACTTCTCTCACTACAAGCTGCATTGAGAAAGTGACCTGAGCGGCATCCAACTCTGATATATTTTCTACCAGATACTCACTGTTGAGTTTGATCGTACTAAGAGGATTTCTTATCTCATGGGTTATTCTTGAAGCCATTTCTCCTATTGACACCAGTCTTTCAGAATCAAGAAGCCTTCTGGCAAGATCTTCCTGTTCTGTGATATTTCTTAGAACTATAAATCTTTCATTCAGTTCTTCCTGTAAAGAGACCCAGAAAACATCACCGTCAACCACTAACTTTCCTTCTTCAAAATCTTCTATTTCAAGTTTTTCAAGAATCTGTTCTATATTTTCTCCTACTATATCTTCATTGAATCCGAACCATTTTTTCATTTTCCCGTTCATATATGTCACTTCATTATTTGAACCTATCGAAATGATACCGGCAGGTATCGTATCAAGTAAAGCACTTTTTCTTCTGTTAACCACTTGTTCTCTGAATAAATTTTTCTGAATTTCATCTTTTTCTCCAACAAGATCTTTTTTTATTTCTTCAAACCGGTCATATATAGAAGTTAGAGAGGTTCCTTTTTTTAAACCTAAAATTTTCCCTATTCTCTTTAATTTTAACATAAGGATCAAGACTGTCATGTAAAGAATTACAGATAATGAGAAAATAAAAATATCACTTGTCCTTTTCAGTCTGACAACCCTTGTATTAAAAGAGAGCCTATTTGCAGCATCTTCTTCAACAACTTTGTTTGTCCCAAGAATAATGAGGTTCTGCAAAGTAGCTACATCCCTCTTTATTTCTGAGATATTGGCTTCAATTTTATTTTTCTCATATTCTGTTTCAGCAATAAGTTCAGCCGAGTCAGACCTTATTTTCAAGGCAAAGTGCCGTAGTCTTTCACCTATGTTTTCAGGACATTCTAAAGCTAAAATTTCTATGTTTCTCTGGATCGCAACTCCTGTTCTTTTGACAGTTGCTTCAAAATAGGGAAAGATCGTACGGTCAGAGGCAGAAAGAATATCTAAAGTCTCAACCATATTTTCTAACTCGGCTGTTGCTGTTTGAGAAATCTGAAGGATGGCTCTGTTATTTAAAACATCGCTACCGTCAATATCATAGTTTGAAAAAAATGAAAAATAAAAAAATAGTGACAGACATACCCCTGAAAAAAGGGGAATAAAAAATCTATTCAAAAACACCTGTTACTGCTGTATCTCCTGCAACAAGTCCAGTGAGGCTTTTAGTAATAACAGCAGAAGAAGTATCTTCTCCCACATGCACTACAACAACTTCGCCGACAACTTCCCAGGGAAGTTCTTCTGTTTTAACTCCACGGGCAAGCTCATTCAGACCGTCACCTCTACGGTGAATGGTAAGCATCATGCCTTTTTCAATACCGTCTCTGGCACCTTTATCCAGATAAACAAGAAATCCGCTACCATAAAAAAAAGTGGGGTCATAACCTGTAAGGATAACAGCTTTAATATTTTCAAAAGTATCTCTTATCTCAATATTGGGCTCAGTCTTTATATATTCTCTGATATGGAAACCCCGCCTTATTGCATCAAATGATTTTATTATTTTAACTGTTGCTATTCTATCAGCATTTACATCAAGTACTTTGCCTCTGCCGACAACATCCACTATTCTTCCAACTCTGTCGTTTGTATGAGGATGTCTAATCTCTTCTTTTATATCAAGGAATTCAACATATTCTCCAATATTAAAAGTTACTCTCCCAAGCTTAACATATACATTGTCTTCTGTAGCAAGCAATTCTTTTGATTCAAAGGAACCTACTACTTCTCCAAGATCGTCGAGTCCTTCCTTTCCGATGAATCCTTTATACTGTATATCAAAAATAGTGTCTTCTACATGTGTAAACCTGTCTATTCTGTATTTGCCTCCAAGCGTAACAAAATCCCTGAAACTTTCGGGTGTTGTATCAAGAGTCCTACCTGTTCTTGCAAGCTCATCCAACTCTCCGTAATCTTCAAATTCGGAACCGGGAACACCGACACCTTCTCTTCCCGGAAGAATGATCTCCCCGGTATAACGGAAAGAAATGATATCTCCGGGATAAATAAGATGCGGATTTGCTATTTGAGGATTAAGTGACCACACTTTAGGCCAATACCAGGGACTTCTAAGATAAGTTGAACTAATATCCCACAAAGTGTCTCCTCTTACCACCTCATGACTCTCAGGAGCAGAATTAAGATCGGCCTGGTCAAGATTAATAAAAGACGGGACCGGTACTTCCTCAGCACTCCCGGGTGTAGGCCACTCAAAAGCATACACCGAAAAAGAAAACGAAATTATTAAAAGCATCAGGATCTTTTTACTCATTGCATCCCCCATCACTTTTCTGTCAAATTATGCAAAAATCATACAGCTTTTACGCATATAATCATACAATTATATATAATATTGTCAACTTTTTGATCCCTTTATAAAATATTCTACCAATTCTGTAGATGTCTGAGGTACAAGTTTTCCCTCCCTGACATTCTCAAGTACCGTATCAATTTTTACAATCCCGACATCCGCTACAAAGTAGTGATAGGTGTGCATGACCCTGTTTTCAGGAAGATCAACAAGTGTATGAACCTTTATGGCACCTTCAAATGTTCCGGCCGGAACATTGACTTTTTCATCTACACCTACGGTTCTCCTGATTTCTCTTGTTCTTGGATCAACTATTGTCACCCACTCTTCTCTTTGAAGAGGGAACATGAGTATGTACCTGTCTTTATCACGGATACCCCTTCTGTCTATTAAAAATTTGCCACCTTTGTTGTCAACAAACCATTCTTCATTGCGTGCATTTATTACAACTTCTATCTCCCCTACAGACCCCAGATAGTTTACACGGTAAACCCATCTGTTTCCTATCTCAAGCGGCATATATTTTGCCGCTGACTCGCTGTAATCTGAGACATGTAAAGGTTTTTCACTCTTATTCTGTGAGGCACAGGCAGTAAAAAACAAAAATGATAACAGCATCATTAATATGATGATTTTACAGTTCCTCATTGTTCCTCCATACGATCTTCATATATATCGGGAATTTTTTCTTTTAAAATACTGAGAATATTCTCAGACATCTCTTTGATAGAGAATTCTTTTTCTGTTTCATGTTTTACTGAAGTTATTTTACACCCTGGTATTCCACAAGGAATGATAGTTTTAAAATGGCTCATATCAGGGTTTAGGTTAACAGAAAACCCGTGGATTGGAACGAATTTACTGAAATGAAATCCAACAAAAGCTATCTTTCTGTCATCAACCCATACACCAGGGGTATCTTCGAGCCAGACAGCTTTTTTTATGCCGCAAAAATCGCGTAAAGAAATAGAAATAGATTCTCCAAAAAAGTTTACAAATTCACGAATAGATCGAAATTTTGCTTTTCTGAAATTTATGACCGGATATATTATAAGCTGCCCCGGACCATGCCATGTCACTTCTCCCCCTCTTCTCACCTTGTAAACAGCGGGGGTTTTCCCATTTTCATGTGATAAATTTAAAAAATGGTTTTCTTTTCCTCTTATTCCGACAGTATAAACCTCATTATGCTCAAGAAAAAAAATAGTGCCGTCATTTTTTTTCTCCAACACCTCTTTTCTCGTTCTTTCCTGAACTTGAAGCATATCACCATACTCTTTCATTAAATCAAAAATTTTATATCTGATGTCAGTAACCATTTCTGAGTCTTTCCCCAAAACTTCTTGGCAACCTTAACTCTTTTACTTTATTAACTGTTTTCTCTATATCATATTCTACTCTGTGGAATTTTATCACCTTTTTATCAGTATCAAAAGTTACAAAACCTGCTCTTGGATCCCCGTCTCTGGGCTGCCCTACAGAACCGCAGACACAAACTACAGGACAACCATAGTCAATTTCTATTTCCTGGGTGGAAATATCAATTTCAACAGCTTTTTCCGAACCTGTCATAGCAAAAAGGTTCATATAGTGACTGTGTCCCACGAAATTAACTTCTTTCAAGTACGGTTCAACTTCATAGAGTTTTCGGATACTTTTACATCCGAAAATATAGTCATACCTCTCCGGCATCCTTGGAGAACCGTGTGAAAGAAGAAAGTTGCCCGGATTATCTACTACATGAATATACTTAAGCATATCAAGAAACTCATATTGATCGTTCGTAATGGTGTCTGTTGTCCAGTTAATGACATATCTGACAGCATCATAGTAGTCAGAGATGTCTGTTTTCCCGACAACACCGGCATCATGATTGCCAAGTACCCCTTCCGTAACTATTTCTTTAAGCTGATCAAGGGTTTCTTTCGGCCAGGGACCATATCCTACTGCATCACCTAAAAAATAAATCCCATCCGGAGAAATTTTTTTTATTTCTTTTACTACCGCTTCAAGTGCGGGAAAATTTGAGTGCACATCTCCAAACAGTGCAAATATCATTTACAACAACTCCGCTGCAGCGTTTGCAAGTGCCGATCTCTCCCCCTTTTCAAGAGTTACACTACCGGCAATAGAGAGATCTTTGAAACGATCAATTATATAGCTAAGACCATTGTTGGACTCATTCATATAAGGATTGTCAATTTGATAGGGATCACCCGTTAAAACGATCTTTGTATTTTCTCCGGCTCTTGAAACGATCGTCTTTATTTCATGAGGGGTAAGGTTTTGAGCTTCATCAACTATTATAAACTGTTCAGGAATACTCCTTCCTCTTATGTATGTAAGAGCTTCAACTTCAATGATCCCGCTATTCATAAGGTCGTTCATCTTCCCGAAACTGGAAGAATCATATCCGGCAAGAAGATATTCAAGATTATCAAAGACAGGCTGCATCCATGGTTTAAGTTTTTCCTCTATAGTACCGGGAAGAAAACCGATGTCTCTCCCCATCGGATATATGGGTCTTGCAACAAGCATTCTTGTGTATTTCCCTTCATCAAGACACTTTTGAAGTCCTGTGGCTATTGCAAGAAGGGTTTTCCCTGTCCCTGCTGCTCCGATAAGACTTACGAGCTTTACCCTGTCATCCATTAACAGGTCGATCGCCAGTTTTTGGGCAAAATTCCTTGCCCTCAGTCCCCAAACATCTTTAAACTGCTTAAGAGGTACAAGAGTATTTTCAAAAGGATCTATCCTTACAACAGCCTGATGCTGTTCGTTAGCTTTATCTGTGAGCATAAAAAATTTATTTGAATGAGCTCCTTCAAACGGTGTTCCCTGAAGTTCTTCAAGTTGAAATTTTCTTGTCTCAAATATACGGTCTATAAACTCTCCATCAACGACGATGTTTTCATAACCTTTGGGAAGTTCAGAAAAGTTAACCACCTCGTTCCTGTAAGTATCTGCTTTTATGCCTAAAACATCCGCCTTTATTCTGAGATTGACATCTTTGCTTACAAGGGTGACATCTCTTTCAGGATTTTCCTGTGTAATTTTATATGCACACGCAAGAATAACATTATCCGCATAACTACCATTAAGTTTCGGACCTGGAAGATCAACATTTTCAGGAGTAATATTTATTTTTATAGTTCCACCGCTGTCAAGATCAACTCCGTCAACAAGTTTTCCCCTTTTTCTGAGAGACTCTATATTTCTTGCAAAACTTCTTGCGGCAAGACCTACCTGGTTCATATCTTTTTTGAACTTATCAAGTTCTTCTATAACAACTATGGGAATAACAATGTCATGTTCATCAAAGTTAAATATTGCCTTGGGGTCGGAAATGATCACATTTGTATCAAGAATAAATATTTTTTTTTCCACTACTCTGCTCCAGCCTCTTTAAGGTTAACATTTACTATCATATCTCTGTCCAGATTTATCGCCATGGGTCTTATTGAAAAATCTTCCATTTCAAAGCCGAGGATCATTACATCACCCTCTTTTCTCGGCAAAGTTCTCGCACACGGGGTGGTGCATAAAAACTGGCCGGTCTCCTTGTTAAAAACCCTCACCCCGTCCAAGTTGGAATTAACAGTAAGATTAATGGTTCTTTTTTTAGGTGGTGGAGCCACGGGTTTTGCCGATCTCGGTTTTGAAGGTCTATGTTCTCTTTTTCGTGGTGCCGGTTTCTCTTTTTTTTCCTCTTTTGTAGGTTCATCTTCTACTGTTTCGACAGGTCTTTCTCTTTCAACAACGACAGGTCTGCCTCCTTTTCTGATGTAAGCGAATAAAAGAAATCCGGCAACCAATAAAAGAAGGATAACTATAACGATCTTCAATGCCGTTCCTGTTGACTTTATTTCGTCATCATCATCTTCGTATATTGTACTGTCAGCTTTTTCTGAGTTAAGCAGCTTAATTATATCCTCTCCCGACAACCCTGTACTTTCTTCATCTCTTTCAATACCGGAAACTGTGCCTGAGTTAAAAACAAAAGAAAGGCTTATTTTATTTTCTAAATTGTGTTTGAGATATATCTTTTTGAGGTCTCCAAGGAGTAAGGACATGCTTTGGTATCTATTGAAAGTCTTTTTTTCAAGACATTTCATTATCATCGCATCAACATCCAGAGGAACTTCCGGATTTACAGCAGATGGCAGCTCCGGGAACTCATACTGATGTTTGTGCAGCACTTTCATATAATTATCATCACTGAACGGAATTTGACCTGTGACCATCTCATAAAAAATTACTCCGAGAGAGTAAATATCAGATACCGGCTCAACAGTTTCTCCTCCCGCTTGTTCAGGAGACATGTATTCCGGAGTACCGAAAATAGTACCCGTTTTTGTTAATGTCCGGGGACGCTCTTTTGTGGTTTGATCTGAAATTATTTTACTTATACCGAAGTCAACTATTTTCACAAAAGGATATATCCCGTCTTTTTCCGTAATTAAAATGTTCTCCGGTTTTAGATCTCTGTGAATTATTCCTTTGCCATGAGCTGAGTAAAGAGCAACACACACTTGGGATGCAACAGAAACAGCAAACTCAAGAGGAATAACTTTTTTTTCTTTTATTATGTCGGCAAGGGAACAACCGTCAATATACTCCATAACAAAATAGGCATTCCCCTCTTCAGTATAGCCGAAGTCTGTAACATCAACTATATTTGCCTGTCCCATATTCGATGCAGCAATAGCTTCTCTTTTAAATCTCTCAAGGGTGTCCTTTCTTTTACTCTGTTCAAAATGAAGAATTTTGACTGCAACTTTTTTTCTAAGGATTTCGTGTTCGGCAAGATAGACATTCCCCATTCCGCCGACACCTATTTTTTCAATTATTTTGTATCGATTGTTAATTATTTTGCCGAGATACTTTTCCTCGACCTCGATACTATCTTTAGTAGTCACCACTACTCCTGAACAAGTCAATCTTTATAGCAGCCGTTACATTCCGCACAACATCACGAAAGCTTATCATTCAGGGCATATAAAGTCAATTTATTGGTTTGCCGGTTTCATTAATCTGTATCATCAGTATCACATGTATCGTTATTCTCTTTTATATAAACACACTCTCCATACCATTTTCCATCCTGTTCATCATAAATAGTGTTGTCCGTGTTGCAATACATCCCTTGGGGACAGTCAACATTATTAATACACGGGGCTCCCTCTTTACTTATACAGGCAACCAAGGCTACAAGGACAAATAGTGTTGCTGAAACCATTTTAAAAATATTCATAGCCTCTCACCTCCCTAAACTACGTTTTTTAATCTATTAGAGTCCTGTGCAGAAAACCTCACATTTAATCGGGAAGCTTATAGATCATTATATCATCAATGTACGCTCCGGGACGGACTTCACTGGAATCCGATCTGAAATGAAAAGTTATTACCATCTCAGATCCATTAAGATTTGAAGGGAGTTGCGTATGAAACTTTTGCCACCCATAGCTGCTTCCATTACCACATATTGCTTTCCCTTTTCCGCCACCTGTCAATGCACCGGAAGGCTCACTCATTTGAAGTCGATATGCTGCATTAGTTGTAGAGTCTGTATGTGCCAGAACATAGAGATAATCGTAGCTGCAGTTTGTATGTTGCTCAATATGTATATAAGCATAGAACTCAAGAATAAATGTCCCTTCCGGAGGAATACTTATCTTTGGCATTGTATATGCCGTTCTGTTGAAGTTATTGCCGTAATTTCCGCCAAGGTTAGTTGCAAACACTGTTGATCCGCTATATGCCGAGCCGGGACCTGAAGTGGGAGACCCTACCTCCCATAAGACACTTGAATGACTCCCGATGTACATTCCGTGATAACAGTCAGCGTCACAGCCTTCAACCGGTGATTCAAAATCGTTAAAGTAGACTATATAATGGCATTTGTTGTCTTCCTGAAAATACCCCTCGTCACAGAGACATTCAAAGTCTCCGGTATAAAGCGGATCGTCCTCTGT
This sequence comes from Candidatus Sumerlaeota bacterium, assembly GCA_007132725.1. Lineage (GTDB taxonomy): Bacteria > UBP6 > UBA1177 > UBA1177 > UBA1177 > SLGQ01. The sequence goes on along the minus strand of SLOD01000048.1, from coordinate 1,221 downwards.
ATCTTTGACTATTTCGGGAACACATTCTGCCGCCCCCTCCCCGCATGGATCTGAAATACAGGGATCGGGAATGGCAGAACACTCTTTAGAGGAATCGTCCCAGAAAAAGCCTTCTTCACAACCGCATTCATACTCTCCTGTAAAAAAACCACTGTCCGGATCCGTCATCGAGAAACATTCTCCGGAACTGTTGTAAACAACAGAGCAAGGGTCCTCCAGACACGGATCATCAACAGCCGGAGTTTTGTAGATCATGAAATCATCAATGTAAATGCCGGGACCGACTCCACTGATATCACTTCCGAAACCTATTCTCACATCATACTCTCCATTTTCTGTAATATGCACCGTCCCGCTGAAAGTACTGTATGTATTTTCAGTTGACCGCCCTCTTATTCCCTCAAATTCATCTTCAAAAGTTGACCAGCCATCATCGTCCATAAGCCAGAAAACACCGTATAAGTCTGTTCCATCATGAGTAAGAGGAACCAGTTCGGAATTCAACTGGAGCTGAGCTCCGTCATACCATTTGCCATTATAGTATTCAGTATAAAGATAGGCTTTAAACCAGAAGTGGAGCGTCTCTCCGATAGAAAGGTCAAAATTTTCAGTTATTTTTGCAGAGGCATTGTGCTGATTACTGTAGTTTCCTGCAAGTTTCGTAGCAAGTACATTACTTCCGGAAAAAGCCTCTGTAATATAACCGGTAACATCCGGCTCTCCCACTTCCCATTCACCACCCAGACTCCATAGAGAATCACCATATTCATAATCATCAAAGAAAAGCAGAATCCCTGTTTCACAAAATTCTAACGATGGATGCCAAAACTCACCTTCATCGCACTCAATACAGTCAAAATATCCGGTATAAGAGTCTCCTTCTTCTTCAGGAATACAGCCTCCCGGCACACACGGATTGTCAGGTTTGCAGGGATTGACAGAACTATCCCAAACACATTCATCTTCGTCTTCATTTTTCTCATAGTTATCAATACAGTCCCACTCACAATTTTCCGGAAATCCCCATTCCTCTTCCTCTCCGTCCCAAACAACTTCGACATCAACCACTTCGCTTATACCGTTTTCAGGAGCAATATCATTGCAAGCCACTTCTTTCACGCACATATATCCTTCATCAAGTTCACTATTTTCCTTACAGACAGCTTCCTCTATTTCGGCACAGGGATCAGGCTCACAAACATCAGGATCTCCAGTGTTTCC
>SLOD01000197.1 GCA_007132725.1 Candidatus Sumerlaeota bacterium | reverse complement strand
ATAAACAAACAATAATATCTTTTTCAACCATCTTGCTTTATCTAATTTTTTAAGGTCTAATGTGTATGGATAATTGAAGTTGTGTTATTTATGAAAACTATTGTTTTATTTCTATTTATACTTCCATTTTTTATATCCGCATTGTCAGGATCAGATTATTCACGAGTTAATTTCAGAAGATATGAAACTGATCATCAGATACTCTACTTTTCCTCAAACCTTGACGACTCTGTTGTCTCTCGTCTGATAAAAGAAGCGAGAGTATCTGAAGAGTTTATAAAAAACCTTTACGGGTGGGTTCCTGAAAAAAAGATAGTGACCATATACGACAGAGAAACAGATACTGCCAACGGATGGTCAAGGTCATATCTTAAAAACACAATAATGTTATACATATACACCCCAGACAGATACTCAACTCTTTCAAGCTTCACTAACTGGGAGCAATCTCTCCATGTTCACGAATATACTCACTCGACTCAAATAGGTCAGACAAGAAGATTTTCAAGATTTATTAACACTCTTTTTGGAAATCTTTATTTTCCGGGAGGAATAATTCCTCTTTGGATGATCGAAGGTGTGGCAATTTACAGTGAATCCATGATAGGGGGAAAAGGAAGGCTTAACAGCCCGCTTTATAAAGCATACTTCGATTCATTTTTTCTAAAAGAAAACCCTTTCAGTCTGGGACAGCTTTCAGGAATTTCAGATCATTGGATGGGCGGAAGAACTCTTTATCTTTACGGAACTTTTTTTTACGAATACCTGATAGATAAATACTCCAGTGAAAAAATGGCCGATGTCTTTTATGAAATGTCCGGGGACCTTCTTCCTGTCTTTGTTTTATGTAGCGCAATGAACAAAACTCTCGGGAAATATCCTCAACCTCTTTACGAAGATTTTATAGAAAAAAACAGAGAACGGGTACTGAAAGAACGCAAACTTTCAAGCGGGATCAACGGCTCAAAAAAAAGGTTCTTTTCCGTTTTTGTTGATATCGGTAGTGACGGCTATGTGTTGAGCGGAAGATCTCAGTCAACAAGGAGCATTTTTCAGTATAAAAACAAAAAATTAGAAAAAATAGTTTCAGTTTTTGAGCATGACTCTTTTTCTTTAAGAGACTCGGAACTCCTTGTTACAACAAAAGTTGCCGTCAATGACCGTTACTACAGAAGCGATATTTTCCAAAGTAATATAAAAGAAAGAACCATCAACAGAGTAACTTATAACAGTTCGGTAAAAGAAGTTATTGCGGGCATGGAAAATGACATTTTCTACACATCTTTCAGAGATGGAATAAACAGGCTTACACATTCAAAAAAAGATGGAACTATCCTCAAAGAATGGGATTTTCCTCAATTAAACTCTATCTACAGCATTAATCTTTCAAAAGATGGAACAAAAATCGTTTTTACAGGAAATCGCCACAATGCAGAAAAAAACATATTTCTTTTCTGCATTAATTCCAAAGAGTTAACGGAAATTTTCATTGCAGGAGAACAATATTCCGTCTATTTCCACAGCAATAATGAGTTAGTTTTTTCATCCGATAAAAACGGAGTGATCATCCCACTTCACCTGAATATCGAAACAGGAAAACTGACTCAGCTCTACAGGCCTCAACTTATGGCAATCTTTCCTAAAATAATAGGAAATGATATTTTCTTTATCGCTTTTGATAACGATGGGTATTATCCGGCATGGTATCCAATCGAAAATATAGACGCAGGAGTCATTGAAAGATCAAGTTTTAAACCAGTGGAAAAACAAAAAACCGCCGAGCTGGAATATGAGCTTAAAAGAACCCGTTTTTATGAAGGTCTTTTCCCTAAACTGCTTGTTCCCGATTATAGAGGTTCATCTTCATCCCACACGATCGCCTTTTCTGTAGAAGGAGAATCAAATGATCTGCAAAGATCATATACTCTTTATTTTTCTAAAACTTTTGGAGATTTTGACAGATGGCATGCGTCCATTGATTATTTTGATAAATATATTTTGCCTGGATTCAGATGGTATCTTTCCTACAGTAAAGACACATCTCCCCTTAAAAACATTCCGGGCATGAAAGAAGATATAAAAAGAAGAGTGGACAGATTCAACACCGGAGTCTCTTTTTCAAGCCATTTTAACGGCCTGTTTTACCTTCTCCCATCTACTATGGTAAAAGCTTCCAACAGCATAAGTGTATCTCTCGGGATCAGTGCCTCTGATGAAAAATTGGGAGAAAGCAAAGATCCTCTTGTCGTCATACCTGAAGAAAAAGACCGTGTTTTTCTAACATCTTCTTTTTCTTATGGACTCAGTTTTTCTTTTAATCCCGGAAGTTATTATCTTTTTTCCAATACTGACCGGTTTTCATTAAGATTGCCTGTGATCTTTCAAAAATCGTTGTTTGACAACCACAGATATATCACTTTTTCTCCTTCCGCCAGACTGAGTCTGTTATTGTTAAAAAATGGTAAGCTCGGATTTGTTACAAGACAAAACCTCTATTTCCGTTTTTTGTCAGAGTCTTATTTTTCTCTGGGAGGACATGAACTCGATACAGAAATGCTCAGCATAAAAACTATTATCACCGGCGGCAGAAGCACCCCGGTCACAGTAAGAGGCTACGGTCACGGAGCTCTGACAGGGCAACATGTTTACTACTCTAACAACGAACTCCGGTTCCACCTTTATTCTATTAACAGAGGTTTTGGAACATTTCCGCTCATGTTCAGAAATATTCAGGGGGCACTTTTTTTCGATATCGGAACAGCATCAAAAGACATAAATCTTTTTAACAACTATTTTATAGCAGGTGTCGGTGGAGAATTAAAACTTTATACTTTCTGGTTTTATAGAATACCCTTCGTTTTTACTTTGGGAATGGCAAAAGGTCTTACTGCCAGTGGGCAGTTGAACTGGTATTTCAGTTTCGGGAACTCATTTTGACATCTTTCGATTTTTTGATAAAATCTGTTTTTGCTTAAAAACTTGTTCTTTCTATATTCAGAAACAGATTGTCAGGAGAAGTCAGAAGATGAAAATTTTTCATTCTAAAAAAAAGAGTTTTCGATTTATCAAAGTTATCGTTGCTGTTCTTTTTATTGTGCCGCTTATTGTTGCATCTGCCGAGTCTCCTACAACAAAAACAAGTGAAGATGTCTTTAAAAGATGGATAACGACACAAAGGATCAGAAATGATGTCAATTTAAACGATCTGCAAAAAAATGTTGACAACGAGTTCATTAAAAATTTTGTTGAAGAGATCCCCAAAGAAATGTCAAACCAGTTGGCTTTCATTTTTCCCAGAACCATGTCCTATAAAAAAATGACAAGAAAAGAAAGAGCTCTGGTTAGAAAAAAGATAATTGAAGTGCAAAGTTTCATGGAAAATAACATTCAGGGACTGGTTGACTATCTCATTAAGAACAAATTTACTTCTTTTGAGATCAGTATGCTTGAAGAGTGGGATATAAACAATGAAAACACTTCCATGCTTTATCTTAAATATCGCCGTTTTTTTGAAGCCCTGCTTCACGAGAGTGATTACAGTGAACGATATTCCATTTTTAATAGTGCCGCAAACCGCTTTTTCGAATATTGTTTCTATCCCCAAACCTTCGATCATTTTAAGGAAGTAGTTTCCTCAAAAGAAAACTATCCTCTTGTCCGGTTCCTTTATGAAATAATCTGGTACTATCTGGCACGGGGAGAATGGATATCATGGCATCAAAACACGCTTGACAACTTGAAAAAAGAACATGCCCTTGGGAAAGAGATCGTTTATATCGCCGGAGGAAATGATATTTTTCAACTTATTTCAAATGGAATATATAACATCAGGAATATTGACCCCATCTATCCGACTCAAACGAGATACTATTCTGAAGGGTGGGACTTTCTTGCAAAAGGAAGCAACAGCATGAAAGGTGTCGGAGACCGTATTATTTTCGATGATCCGGCAAAAAAGGGGGACAAGATAACCATGCATCGTGTTTCTTACAAAGAATTCGGGATAATTACTGAAATAGATGTGAATGGTAAAAAAGTAAAAATACCCAGAAGTGAGACAGTGTGGGAAATAAAAAATAAAAAAGGAGAAAAATTAGGAAGATACATTCTTGAAAGAAGGTTTGTTGAACAAAATGATTTTAAATACGATCCTAAAAAAGCCCTTCTTATCTCCTTTAACGAACTATATTTTATAATGACGACCTGTGATGAAAACTGGGGGATAAATCCAAAAAAATTCGACAAAAAAATAAATATTAATGTAAAACAACTTCGAGCACCGTTAAACCATAAAGTGCTAATGAATATTCGTACGATCCAGGAATCCGACTTCCCTAATCGTTTTGGATCATCTGTTATAGGGGATTGATTTTCAAGCAGCCCCTGCTCTTTTTCTTCATTTTATTTTTAAATGCGTTACACTATCATGAACAGGTTTTTTATTAGGAGGTGTCATGTTTGATCTTGGAAATGTAAAAAAATGGTTCAGGGATATTCCTGTGCAAGGAGATTTTGCAACAATCCGGATAGTTTCAAATTACTCAGAAAGTATTTCCGTTCGAAGCGATGTTCTTTCCCCTGTAAGCTCCGGCAATGACTCAGGATATATGGTGACAGTTTATTCAGGGAACGGAAGCGGATATGCTGCATCAACCGATTTTTCAAAGGAAGGAATAGAAAAAGCCTATAATTTGGCAAAAGTTTGGGCTGAGTTCAATAAAACAAGAAGTGTTATCCCTTTTTCCCAGATAAAAATGCTAAACCCCAATGGTAAGTATCTAAGTCCTGTGGAAAAACCATGGGAAAACATGAGGCTTGGCGATAAAATCGACTACCTTAAAATTCTAAATACTGAAATGAACAGAGAATCCAACATTGTTGACAGAACCGCTGCTCTTAACTTTATCAGAAAAAATGTATGGTATATTACTTCTGAAGGTGGAGAAACTCTTCATGAGTTCGATTACATCATACCTTACCTTTCTCTTACTGCGGCAAAAGGAACAGAGGTTCAAAGAAGAAGTCGCGACAGCTTTGCAATTGCGATGCAAGGTGGCACGGAGGTATTTGAAAAAGTTGGATTTGACAAGGAAAATGCCTTCCGTCTTGCTGTTGAAGCTAATGAGCTGCTTGATGCTCCAAACTGCCCCGAAGGAAAAATGGATGTCATCCTCGACCCGGGACAAATGGTACTTCAAATCCATGAGTCTATTGGTCACCCTCTTGAAATTGACCGGATTCTGGGGGATGAAAGGAATTATGCCGGAACAAGTTTTGTAACTCCCGACATGATCGGAACATTCAAGTATGGAAGTGAACTGCTTAATATTACTTTTGACCCTACCGTTCAGGGAGAATTCGGGACTTATCTTTTTGATGATGACGGAAACAAAGCCGAGAAAGAGTACCTGATCGAAAAAGGGATTTTAAAGAGGGGGCTTGGCAGCAACATTTCCCAAAACAGATCTGCTCTTCCCGGAGTTGCAAACAGTCGGTCAACAAACTGGAACAGACCTCCTTGCGATAGAATGGCAAATCTAAATATGGAACCGGGAAACTCAACATTTGATGATATGGTAGCTTCTGTTGAAAAAGGAATTTTCATGAAAACAAATCTTTCATGGTCAATAGATGACAGTAGAAATAAATTTCAGTTCGGTTGTGAATGGGGACAACTGATCGAAAACGGAAAGCTGACAAAGGTGGTTAAAAACCCTAATTATCGAGGCATTTCAAGATACTTTTGGAACAACTTGAAAATGGTTGGAAATAGTGACACTTTTGAGATAAAAGGTGTCCCCAACTGCGGAAAAGCGGAGCCCAATCAGGCAATATTCGTGGGACATGCAAGTCCCACGGCACTTTTTGCCGATGTTGAAGTTTTCGGAGGTGAATAAGATGAAAAATTATTTTTATAAACTTGCTGACCATACTGTTGCTCTCGCAGGAAACGGAGAGTTCATTTACCTCAACTTTGCAGGGGAACAATCTGATTT
>SLOD01000083.1 GCA_007132725.1 Candidatus Sumerlaeota bacterium | reverse complement strand
GCCCACTCGGCAGCTTCCAAAACAGCAGTTGCATTGCCACGGTTGATCCGGGCCCATTCACTATCCTGATCATACTTTTTGGCAAAAACAGCTGTCTCGGCTGACGCTTTGTCAAACTCTCTTGCCTGATTAAACATTTGTATCATTCCATAATGGATTCTGGGAGCACTTTCATAATAAGGATGTCTTTTGAGGATAAACCTGTAAGCTCTTTCAGCTTGTCTGTAATTGGCATTTTCAGAATAGTATTTCCCCAGCTGCTCAAAAACTTCCTTTTCAAATTCTCTTCCGTCAATATCTTCCTCAAAATATTTTATTGCTTTATCTACATCGCCCCACTCCTCATCGGCAAAACTTATAGCAATATATTGGACAGCCTCTTTTCTGAGGTCCTGTCCTCTGTCAATCCCCTGCGATCTCATTTCATCCGCAAACATTACAAGCTCAGTAAAAGATGCTACAGCTTTCTCAAAAAAGTTCTGACGATAATAGGTCCAGGCAAGTTTATAGAGGATTTTATCAAAAAAATCACTTTCCCTGAATTCAACCCCTTTTTCAAAATATTTTGCAGCTTCAGGCAGATCGTTATTATTAAAATAATAATCGCCTATCCTAAGATAAAGTTCCGCAAGGTAAGGGGTTTCAATGTTTCTTTCAAGAAGTTCAAGCCATACTGCAACCGCCTTTTCTTCATATCCTGATTCCGCAAGACAGTATCCCAGCATATAATATACTGCTCCCATATATTTAAAATCATCAAATTTATCAAGAATATCTCTATACAGTTTTATTGTCGGACTGAAATCTGCCATAGGAATTCGAGGTTCTTCAGATATCTCTCCCCTCTCAAAAGCTATTATAGCTTCTTCATATTCTATCATTTTCTTTTCAAGAGCTACGGCAGATCTCTCGTAATACAGCTCTGCTAATCGGTACATGGCTCCCGGAGTATGTTCTTCATTGTCAGGATATTTCTTAATAAATTCTTCAAAAAGAACTATGGCATCTGCTCTGTTTCGGGCTTCCCTCTCCAACTCCTTTTGAATAACAGGTTCATATCTTTTTTCAATTTCACGGCGGCGCTCTTCCACAGTTCTTCTTAAAAGAGACTGGATCTCATCTAAATATTCTTTGACTATACTTTCATAATAAAGGGTTTGACGCTCAATATAGCCTTCATCAAAAGTCTCTTCATCAACAATGATGGGCACTTCTTCTTTTTCAGATTCAGATAATATTTCCTGTCCCTGAGAAACAAAGGGAATGAAAAAACAAAAAAACAGACAAAAGAAGAGAAGCTTCATTCAATATTCTCCAGATCAGTGTAAAGAGATCTGATCTCTTGGGCTCTTTGTGTTCTGAGCCTTAAAATTTCATTGCTGCTTTGATCTTTCTTTTCCCATGCAACATCAATTATACCTAGATCGGCATTTATCACCAGATCTGAAAATACCGTTCTTACTCTGTTTATGTTAGAATACATTGCAAGAGACGCCATTTCTGTGATCTCTCTTTTTATCTCATAAAGCTCGCTTCTGTATTCGTTAAGGTTATTTCTTTCATTTTCATAGCTTAATCTTATTTTACCTATTATGTCTCCAACAACTTCATTCAGCTTCGAGTAAAAGTTTTCAAGAGATGCCTCCAGTTCATTTATTTCTGCTGTAAGAGTTGACACTTCAGGAGTGACTACTTCTGCTCCCGAGAGGAGTCTGCTCTGTTCCTCTATTATTTTGCTGAGACTGTTTCTTGCAATAATAACGCGGCTTACCATATCTCCGCCAAGTACCAACCTGTTTTTCTCTTCTTCAATGATTTTTTTATATGTATTGAGAGATTCTATCACTTTGTTTATTTCTTCTTTTTCCCGGTCTATTCTTTCAGAAAGTCTCGAATCTACACTGTCACCACTGTGTCTCATATAGTATGACTTGATTCCATCAAGTTGCTGATTGAAAGTTTTCACCTGAATTGTAATTCTGTGGAGTTCCTCTTCCATTAAAATTATTTTTTTTGCATATTCTGCTGTTCTTTCTTCTATCTGGTCGGCGGTTAAAGGTATTCCCTCCAAAGATTCGATAAGTTTGTTTTTTTGTTCTTCAAGCTCTTCATAAATCTTCTTTTCTGCGTCATCAAGATGTGCCCATGCACTCTCTTTTTTCATTTCTACCAGAGAGTTTCTTGCAGAAACCAGTCTGTTCTGCAAAGCGATAGCTATATTCGACCCCTCTTTTAAGGGAGGAAAAACCGCTGCTGCATTTTTACTGGTAATAACTGAACCAAGTCTTCTTTCAAGTTTTTCTGTTCTCTCTATCTCTTTTTCGAGTTCAACAACAATATCGTAAAGAAGTATTGCATTCATATATTTCTTATTATCACGCAATAAAGACCTGATAAATGGAGAGTAAGGAGCAAAAATTCCATGTCCCGGTGATTGATCAGCGGCAAAAGATATGCTGTCTATCGAATAGAGTTCTTCTTTTATAGCTCCATATTTCTCGACCATAGCGTTGAAAAGCACCATAGCCTCTCCGAATCTTCCAAGCTTTATCAATAAAGAACCTTCCAACATTTCAGCTTTAGGAACAATGATAGAGTCAGGCTCAATAAACTTTATAAGCCGTAGAGCATCTATGGCTTTCTGATATTCCGATCTTCTTATGTATGTCCAGCATAATTCATAGTAAGCTTCTGCAAAGTGTTCTGATCTTTTATCAAGCATAAGGTAATATCTCACAGCTTTCATAAGGTCTCCAAGTTCAAATGCTATCCTGGCGGAAGCAAGAAGAGCCAGTTCTTTAATCTTTGCATAGCTGTGATAGGATTTATCTTTATCAACCTGAAGCACCTTTTCAAAGTATCCGAGAGCCACCTCCTTATTCAGGTGTCTCATCTCAATAACACCTAAAAAATAAAGACTTTGAAGATAGTATTTTCCACCCTCTTTTATCGTTGCAAAAACATTGAAAGCTTCTTTGATATATTCATCAAAGAACAAACTTTTACCCAAATAGTAAGCCAGCTCCTGATCTGCTGAGATATCATATCCTGCATCAATGAATTCCGAGTAGTAGTTTTTGGCAGAAGAATAGTTCCCCAGTCTATAGCTTGAAGCTATGAGCCTTTTCAGGGAATCGAATTTATATTTTGAGTCGGGCTTAGTTGTTATAAGCATTTCATGATAACGGGTTGCAGAGATATAGTTTCGATTATTATAAAGAGATTCTGCCAACTTAAATAAAGCTTCCTCCCAAATTTCATTTTTTTCTTTCATAGACATCACAATAGAGTAGTAGAGACTGCCGGAAGAAATATAGTCTCCACTATTAAAATAAAACCGGGCTTTTTCCATTCTTTCAGAAAGAGGGGGAGTATAATCCGCACTCACCACCAGAGGAGAAAGATAGCGGGCTTTGGCTTCTTCATAGCGAAGTCTCACATCGTTGATCTCATTCCGGACATCGGTTAACTTTTTGTCAACTGATGTTTTTGCTTCCGTTCCGGAAACGGGCAGCCAAAAACAAATTATCGTTAAAAACAGACTATTAAGAAAAATTAAGTGCCACTTCAATTTTCTGTCAACTCCCCGGAACTAACAACATCCGCATGATATGTTTTCCGTGCAACATCAAAAGATATGTTAAGTCTATCTTCTACCTGCACAGCAGACCCTCTGTCTTCAGGGGATACAGTTATTTCAACTAAACTACCCTCTTCAACTATGAATGAATGCCCTGATTTTATTTTAAAAGAATACCCTTTCATATAGGAAAATATTCCAAAGCCTCTACCTTGATAAACAAAATATGCAGATATATGATGAGGTCCAGGAACAACAGAACTTTCAAAAACCGTTATTTTTTTTGCTTCAAGCTCCTCCGGTTGATTGATCCTTTTAAAAACAGGGGCTTCATCAAGATAGTAAATCGCCGAAATCAGGCGGAAAGCTCCACCGACATTGTTTTTATGTATGATCGTTGCTCTGGCTCCGGCAATAGATCCGCTCATCACTGTTTCCTGTAAAATAGCAAGTCTCTGTTTTGATCTAAATATTTTATCTTTTAAAGAATTGATACTTTCTTCAAGGTTCCTCAATTTTAAATTATATCCCAATTCTCCCTCAAAACCGGCTTCATCTTCTTCAGACACATCCGAAACAGGCAAAGGTTGGCCCTGTTCAGGCTCTTCCTTTTCCACTTCTGTTGATCCTGCTTCGTTTTCAACGATATCATCAGACGTATTACTGAAAAGAGGGGTCAAAAAAAACAGTGTTAAAATAATTGCTCCAGAATAAATCTTTCTCATTTCAGTCCCCCTTTAATTTTTTACATGTAAAATATATAAAAACCATGATATAAAGGCAAATTTTTAGGACAATATTTACATGAGATCTATATGTGAAATACCTGGTCTACAGAAAATTTCAAAAACAGTTCCGCTGTTTTTTTAAAAGATTCTACGCTGTCGGTTACATAAAATTCATTACGGCCATCGACCGACCTGTCATTTTTAAGTGATTTTTCGCAAAGAACTGAATCAAGACTGACTGCCGTATGAAAGGCAGTATCAATAACAGCAACCTTTTCACCGAAATATTTTTGCAAAGGCTTTTTTAACATCGGATAGTGGGTACAACCTAGAATAACAGCACCCACCTTTGCTTCCCTTATTTCTGAAAGATACATATCTATCACTGCATCGGTAACTCTATGATCGAACATTCCTTCTTCTACCAACGGAACAAAAAGAGGGCAGGGCTTACTTAAAACTTTGACACCTGGCAGAGCTTCTTGCAAAGCTCTCTGATAAGCACCTGATGTAATAGCCGTTTTTGTCCCAACGACTGCAACTTTTGTTAACGAATGCAGATTGGTTTTAATATATCTCACTACAGGAGAAATTACTCCGATGATCTCAACTTCCGGAAAATGATCTTTCAAGTATGGTAATGAAGCTGCAGAAGCCGTATTGCAAGCAACAATTATTGTTTTGACACCTTTTGATAAAAGGAATTCAGCATTTTGTATAGAGTATTTTATGACAACTTCTTGAGATTTTGTACCATAAGGAACTCTTGCCGTATCGCCAAGATAAACCATATCTTCAAAAGGGAGAAGTTTTCGAACTTCTTTAAAAACAGTCAAGCCACCGACACCACTATCAAAAATACCTATAGGAGAACTAGAACTATTTACAGAAGTACGAGCCACAGATGTATCTTAGAAAGAATACTTCATAAAAGGAGTTATCATTATATTCATGCCGTCAAAATCGATAATATAGTTAAATCTCGCTGAAGCACCTACAGAAAATCTTCTGGTGTATGTATAATACTCAAATATTGCTCCACCACCGATAGCAACATTTCCTGAATTTGTTTCTCTGGTACTTCCTTTTTTATAAGTTTCGGCAAAAGCATAATAGTCAAAACCTATGACTGCTCCTAACTCCCACCTTTCAGTTATCATCCAGGTAACATCCACATCAAGTCCTATTGAAAAAGGAGAGTAGTCTTCAACCCAAGGTGAATCCGTGTATTTCTGATCAAGACCATCTGCATCGTTAGGACGGGCATTGTATTGTAACATACCCAATGAAAGTCCAGCCCCGATACTCATCATGTCTTTAATGTTGAAATCATAGCCGACATTAAACTTAAATACGGTACCCAGAGGACTTCCGGCATTGTCTCCGCCGGCTTTTCCGACATACGCTAAAATACCCCCGGCAACCTTGAAGTTGAAACCTCTGACAACAGGGTTAAGATCGCTGCCTGAAATGTCTCCCGGTTCCTCTTCTTCCTCAGCAAAAACTACAAAGCTGAACAACAATATAACGATTAACAGCAGTTTTTTCATGTTTTCCCCCTCTTAGCCATCTGAGTGTCTAAAGACGAATGGATAGTTTACAATAACGATACCACCACCCTTCGGTGCGGGAAAACGAATCGTTCTGATCTGGTTTGCAATGCAGCTTTCAACCGTTTCATTTCCCATAGTAGTTC
>SLOD01000029.1 GCA_007132725.1 Candidatus Sumerlaeota bacterium | reverse complement strand
TTCTTTTTCTTGTTGTCCTTTACAATTCATCAAGTGCACTGCTTTTTTACTGGACATTCAACAACCTTTTCAGTCTTTTGAAAAACATCATATATAACAGACTATATGAAAACGGTGTGATCGCAAAGAGTGCCCCTGAATTGCCCAAAAAAGGAGTTGCAGAAAGAAAATATAATAAATTATTTGTAAACTCTCTTTTATCTCTTGTTGTTCTGCTTTTTATTGCTTCTCCGTTAACAGTGCTTTCGTCAGGCTCTCCGACCGATTTTGAAGAACCGCTTTTTTATTTTCTGAGCTATCTAACCCTTTTTTCTTTGATAATTTACGGACTATTTTACTTCATATTCATTTTTGCATGTGAAACGATAAAAAGCATCCTGACATTTTCTACTGTTTTTATTCTTTTTTTCAGTTTGATAAATGTTTTCGTCTTTCCTGGTAATTACGGAGATATGAGCAACTTTATCTTTGAAAGCGGGATCGCTGTCAAAAATAACGAAATAATAATAAATGTTGTTGCAGGTTTTATTATATTGGCAGCAACAAGCGTTCTTTTTTTCAGGGACAAGATCAGCTTTATTTCAACAGTTGTTTTTATTATTTTGATATCGTTGCTGTTCTTTTCGGTAAATGAATCAAAAAAATATATTGATAAAAGAAAAAGCAGCGAAACTTTTATCAGCGAAGAAGAGAGACCTCTTTTTATTTTTTCAAATAACGGACAAAACATTGTAATTTTAATGCTTGACAGGTTTATTGGAGGCTACATCCCTCAAATCCTTGAATTTATGCCTGAATTGAACAAAGATCTTGATGGGTTTGTATGGTACAGGAACTCTCTTTCGCCTGCAAGTTATACTATTGGAGGAGTTCCTCCCATCATGGGAGGCTGGGAGTACAATGTTGATGCCATTAACAATACCAGAAAGGATGTCCCTTTGATACAGAAACTTGATGAAAGTGCAAGGATACTCCCATATAACTTTGATAAAGCGGGCTGGGATGTAACCATATACGAAAACAATCTTTACCGTTGGTTTGACAAAGACAACCGAGAGTATTTGGGAGATTCTCTTTTTATCGAACCTGATTTTAGAAAATACAGAGAAATGTGGCTTGAAAAGTATGGGATAGAATCTGATCTTAGTGGGGATAATACCCGGAAGGTATTGATAGCTTTTGGAGTTTTCAGATCCGCACCTGTGTTTTTAAGAAAAACTATATATGATGATGGTAGATGGCTGTTGGAAAACAGGGACTACAATGAAAAAATAAAGTCAGATTCAGATAAAAAAAAGTATATATATTTTCACGAAAAAAGGAAAAGAAGAAAAAATTTTACTCTCAACTACTATGCAGCACTTGATTTTCTTCCGCAATTTTCAACTGTTGAAAAAAAAGAAAGGAACAGGTTTTATTATATGACTAACGACTTGCCCCACTCCCCTTATGTGATTAACAGTGACTTCAAATATGAGCCGAGTGGAAAGTTCAGATATCCAAGAAAACTTTTCCATAAATTTGGAAGGAGCAGGAATGCCTTGAAGCACCTTTACACAATGGGAGCCACTTTAAGACTGATAAACAACTGGTTAAAGTGGATGAAAGAAAATGGTGTTTATGATAATACACGGATAATACTTGTTTCAGATCACGGGAGAGATGTCTATAATCCCTACTTTAAGCAGCAGAGAATTCCTGGAGCAAGAAAAAGAGCACACCCTGCATATTTTAACAACCTTGTTATGATCAAAGATTTTGATCAAAGAGGAACCCTCCGTATTGAAGATGATTTCATGACATGTGCAGATATCCCCGTTATGGCAATGGAAAACATAGTTGAAGGAGTCAATCCTTTTACCGGAGCAGAAATCAAATCTCCCGAAAAGAAATTCCCTTTTTTCGTTTATGATGTACAGTGGAGAATGGAACGACAGAAAAAATATGAAATGGTTTTTCATGAAGGTTATGAGATTTTCACAGAGGAAGATGTTAATTCACCTTCAAAATGGAGAGTTTTCAAATGAACAAATTTTTTAAAATTTGGTTGATTTTTATTATACTTTTTCCGTTGCCTCTTTTTGCATATCTTGATCCCGGTTCAGGGAGTATGCTTTTTTCAGCGGTGATAGGAATTGTTGCCACCTTGTTTTTTGTGATAAAAGGGGTGTTTTTTAAAATTTTAGACATACCTTCTTTGCTATATGGGGTGAAAAAAGGCGGCAAGGGAAAACACAGAATAGTTTTTTATTCCGAAGGTCCGCACTATTGGAATGTATTTCTACCTGTTATAAGAGAACTTGATAAAAGGGGCGTGAAAACAACATATCTTTCAAGCAAAGAGAACGATCCGGGATTAAATTGCGGATTTGAAAATGTGGAAACAAAGTGTATCGGCGAGGGAAACAAAGCATTTTTTTATCTGAACACCCTTTCTGCCGATATATGTGTTATGACAACTCCCGGACTTGATGTTTTACAGATAAAAAGAAGCAGAGGTGTCGGAAAATATGTTCATATAACCCATTCAGCCGGAGGAAGCAGCGGATACTCAACTTTCGGTGTTGATTATTATGATATTGTCCTGACCGGGGGGGATGGGGATAAAGAATTTATAAAAACCGTTGAAAACATAAGAGGGATTCCTGAGAAAACGGTTGAAGCGATCGGTTGTACATATCTTGATATTATGAGAGAAAAGCTTGAAAAGTATCCTGATGATAAAAAAACTGATGATAAAACCACAGTTCTCATTTCTCCTACATGGGGAAGCCACGGTCTTTTAAGTAAAAGCGGAAAAGAAATAATAGATAAACTTTCAAAGCAGAGTGATATAAGGTTGATAATCAGACCTCATCCTCAAAGTTTTGTTGCAGAAAAGAAAATGATAGATGGTCTGATGAAAGAATATCCGCAAAGTGAAATGTTGATCTGGGATCAGGAAGCTGACGGGCTTAATTCCATGAGAAAGGCAGATATTATGATAAGTGATTTCTCAGGTATTGTGTATGATTTTGTATTTCTCTTTAAAAAACCGGTGATCACTTTTGCTTCAGAATATGACAGGAAGGGGAGAGATTCGATGGATTATCCCGGAGTTCCCTGGAATTTAAGGTCTCTGGAAAAAATCGGAAAAACAATTCAACAGGGAGAAATTGAAAATATATATGAAATAGTGAGAGATCTTTCGGGCAAAGGAATAGATGGAGATATGTTGAAAGAGCTGCAAAACGGAATGGATAAATATCCCGGAGGATCGGGAGTAAGGGGAGCAGACATGATAGAAAAAATAATTGCTGAAAAAAACGGTGATAAAAAATGAACCTCACAATACTTGGAGGGGGAAATCTTGCTCATGCAGTTGCAGTAACGGCATCGCATCATTTTAAAAAGGTTTCCATACTTACTTCAAACAGAGATTTATGGGGAGACAGATTGACCGCTATATTTCCTGACGGTACTGAAGTTATCAGCAGGGAAATCACCGTTTCAGAAAAAGCGGAGGAAATAATACCGTCTTCAGATGTCATTTTAAGTACATTGCCGGGACACATTATTCCGGAAAAATTAAGGGAAATAAAAAGATCCATGAAGCCTGGACAGATGGTTGGAAGTGTAACAGCCTCTGGAGGTTTTTTTTGGATAACCAGAAATGTTCTGGGAGAGAATTTCCCTCTTTTTGCTTTTCAACGGGTTCCATTTATTTGCAGGATAATTGAAAAAGGTAAAAGCGTTGACATTTCAGGACTGAAAAAAGAACTTTTTGCAGCTTCGGCAGGTGTTGGCAGGGATCAAAACAGCTATAGCTCCGTGATCAACCTTTTTAAAAAGAGTTTTAAGTCAGATATCATCCATCTTGATTCGTATCTTGAAGCAACAGTATCTAACTCTAACCCGATTCTCCATACCGGCAGACTCTGTTCATTGATAAAAACTCCCGCAGATAAAGAGAAAGCGTTTTTTTACAGAGAGTGGGATGATGAAGCTTCAAAAGTGCTTTTAAAATGTGATAAAGAAGTTTCTGGAATAATAACAAAGCTTAACATACCGTTTCCTTTATTTAAATCCATACCGGAACATTACGAGGTTAAAAACTGGTCGGAACTTACAGCTAAAATTCGATCTATCAAAGCTTTCAGAAATATAACCTTTCCTCTTGTTGAAAGTGGGAGCGGTCAATTTTTTCCGGACCCGACCCACCGTTATTTTCTAGAAGATGTTCCATTCGGTCTATTGATATTGAGATCAATGGCCGTTATCTGTGGAGTTGAAACACCGGGTATGGATAAAGTAATAAAAGATCTTCAGAGTTATCTTGGAAAAAAATATCTTGAAGACGGAGATTTAAAAGGTGATGATATCGGAGATACAGGAGTCCCGGAAAATTATGGTATAAAAACAAAGGAGCAATTAATAAATCTTTAAAGGGTAGAAGTTATGCAGGCAATGATACTTGCTGCCGGAATGGGCAGACGGCTTGGTAAAATTACCGAAAATAAAACTAAAGGAATGGTGGAGGTGAATGGCAAGTCTCTGCTTGAACGGTCTTTGGATATTCTCACATCATTTGCAAATATAAAAAGGATAGTCCTTGTTGTAGGTTTTGCACAAGAAGGTGTTAAAAAAGTTTTTGGGAATTCATGGAACGGAAAAAAAATATTGTATGTAGAAAATCCCGACTTCGACAAGACCAATAACATTTACTCTCTTTATCTTGCAAAGGAATTGTTCAGTGAGGATGATACCATACTTCTTGAAAGCGATCTTATTTTTGAAAAAGGGTTGATAGAAAAGCTTATTGAAAGTAATGAAAAAGATCAGGTGCTTGTTTCAAAATGGAAAAACTGGATGGACGGAACGGTGGTGACTTTGTCTAAAACAGGCAGCATCTCCCAGTTCGTTCCAAAGGAAAATTTTGATATCGGAAGTGCGGAAAATTATTACAAGACGGTAAATATCTATAAATTTTCAAAAAAATTCATTAATGATATATATACTCCTTTTCTTGATGCATACTGTGATGCTTTCGGACATAATGAATACTATGAAAATATTCTGGGTGTCATAACTTTCATCAATAAGTCTCAACTTAAAGCTGAAATAGTTGAAGATGATCAGAAATGGTATGAAATAGATGACAATAATGATCTGGATATAGCCGAAACCCTTTTTTCAAATGACTCTGATACATATCTTAAAAGATACGGCGGATTCTGGAGGTTTCCCGAGCTGAAAGACTTCTGTTATCTTGTAAACCCTTATTTCCCTCCTGAAACAATGTTGCAGGAGTTAAAAATGTCTTTCAACTGTCTTATTACAGAGTACCCTTCAACTTCTGTGATCCAGAGAAAACTGGCTTCCAATATGTTTGAGTGTTCTTTAGAAAATATTCTGGTCGGCAACGGTGCTTCTGAACTGATCGTGTCACTCTTTTCGGTTCTTGATTATAATGATATCGGAATTCCTGTTCCCACATTTCATGAGTATATTGCAAGAAGCAGAAACAATAAGGTCAAATATTTTTCTCCAGGTTCTGATAACTTTGAATACGGAAAAAATGAGTTGATAGAATTTTCGAAGAAAATTGATACGATGGTTGTTGTAAATCCTGATAATCCTACCGGCAACTTTATTCCTGAAAAAGATTTGGTGGAGTTCCTCGATTACATGAGAACAGAAAATAAGACTCTTATAGTTGATGAAAGTTTCATTGATTTTGCAGATGGAAATGAAAGTTATACTTTGATAAGAGATGATATACTCAGTAGAAATCCCAATCTGATAGTGATAAAAAGCATAGGGAAAAGCTACGGTGTTCCAGGATGCAGATTGGGAGTTCTTGCCTGTGGAAACAGAGAGCTTATCAATAAGGTACAGGAATCGCTCCCTGTATGGAATATCAGTTCTGTCGGAGAGTTCTTTCTGCAGATTTTCAACAAATATAAGAAAGACTACCTCAAATCGGTTAAGAAAATCATTGCACAAAGAGAAAAGCTTTTTAAAGAACTTTCTGCCATAAAATTTTTAAGACCTGTTCCATCACGGGCAAACTATATCTTATGTGAAGTCCTCAGTCCGTATGAATGTAAAAGTATTGCA
>SLOD01000210.1 GCA_007132725.1 Candidatus Sumerlaeota bacterium | reverse complement strand
TCTGAGATTTCTCTCAAATGTCAAAGAAAATTCAATGGGAACGCATCCTTCAACAATAATATTTCTTACTGCGGATGCCAACGGTGTTTTGCCCCCTGTATCAAAACTGGACAGAAATCAGGCAATGCTTTGGTTTTTAATGGGATATACCAGCAAACTTGCAGGAACTGAAACAGGAGTAAAAGAACCTTCAAGCACTTTCTCAAGGTTTTTCGGAGAACCATTCATGCCCAGAAACCCCAATGACTATATCGATCTTCTTGGGGAAAAGATGGAAAAGCACGGAGTTGACATATATCTTGTCAATACAGGATGGAGCGGTGGCCCCTATGGAGTAGGAGAAAGAATGGATATAAACATTACAAGATCGATCATAAAAGCTTGTCTTGACGGTTCTCTTGAAAAAGTAAAGTACCATTACGACCCTTTGTTCCACCTTAACATACCTGAAACATGCCCCGGCGTTGACAGTCACATCTTGAACCCTGTAAATACATGGTCGAACCGTAAACAGTTCAAATACAGAGCAGAAAAACTTGCCGAAGATTTCTCACACCATTTTGATGCAGCTTACGGTCTTAGGAAAATACCTGAGGAAGTGTGGTCACAATGTCCTGGAAAATAAAAAAACTTTCTTAATAATGCATACCGATAAAGAAAATTCCTACAAGATCTTCAGACATGGATATCGGACCATGTGCCTTAGATGCTTTCACTACCCACTGATAATAACCGCCACTGAGTGTCGGGCCATCATATTCTACACTATACTCATTAACTCCTGATGCACTGACTTCCTTTTCCCACACAACAATACCTTGAGCACTGTAAAGAGTCAGGTGATAGGTTTGAGCACTCGGATAATGTTTCCAGATAAAAACAGGGATGTCTGAAACCAGCTCGGGAGCATCCGCTCCGGGAGAAACTATTTCAACAGCACTTGTAACTTTAAAGTGATCTACAATAACTTCATACTGGTCTCCCTCGCCTGGAAAACTGATTTTAAGAAGCTGAGTCCCTGCAATATTAGGATCGGGATCTCTGACAAGACCGTCCTTTTCAAATGCGGCAAGGACATAATACTCTCCATCAGGAATACCATTGATCGTATATGAGCCTGTAATGTCGGGAGGAACACCTTGATCGGGAGCCCTCAGACCGGGGACAAGAACCCCCTTATTCCACGATGTCATAAAAGTTGAGACAGGAGCCATCACAATACTTGTTTTTGATCCACCGGGAGCCGCCACAATATTCACTTGACCATCAAGAGTAGAAAGTTGTGTGTCAAGCGGTTCCAGCTCAATACCGGTAACATTACTGTCAACAACTTCTACATCCGCCGTTGAGTAATTTATCCCTTTGCTGTATACTTTTATAACATAGTTCCCTACAGGAACATTGAAAATAATGAAATCCCCTTCATCATCAGGATATGCAAAAGGACAAGGAGGGTCTTCGCACTCCGCCACAACAAGCCCGGCAGTATCTCCATCGGCAAGTCTTCCCTCTACCCTGTAAACATCAAAATCCGTAATGAGGGGGAAAAGCCCGATATCAGTAAACCCTGAACTTACAAAACATCCTCCGGAAGAACAGGTAACGCTTTCAAAAGTAACAGGGAGAGACGGTCTGATAAGTCCGGGATAGGATTCAAATCCATCTGCAGAAACAAAAATATTGAGAACATCATTGGTGGAAGCGGTACCATCCCTTTTTCTTCTCATTCTCAAAGAAAAGCTGTACCTGCCATCAACACCTGTAACAACCATGCCGGGGGATTCAGAAAGCCCGACAACTTTGCCAACCACATGAGCTCCTTCAACAGGTTTATTCTCTTCAGAAACGATATCAAATATCCACCCGGAAACTTTTAGGGGAGGAAAGCACCCCATAAGAGTTTCATCTTCTACATTTTCACAGACAAAATTATCTTCACAGGGATTTTCCAACTCCGGATCACAAGATGGCTGACAAAAATATCCTCCGTATTTCCAGTTAAAAATGCAAAGTTCAGATTCTCCGCAATCATCAGACTCCGGAGCACATTCAGGAAAAGGAATTATCTCTTCATCATCATCTTCTTCCGGATCATCAGGGTCTTCTACATCATCAGGATATTCAGTTACATCAGGATATTCAGTTACATCAGGCTGTTCATGAATATCATCCAGGTCTGCATCTGTCATTACTTCATCATTTACTTCATCGTCATCTGAGATCTTTTTACTTTTACTTCCACATGAAATAACAGTAAAAACCGTAAAAACAATTATACAAAGAATACTCAATTCTTTAAGTTTCATACCAACGCCTCCTAAGCTTCTGTTAATATAACCAAAACTGTAATAATTATAATGTATGTTAGCAAAAAAGTCAATCAATGCCGATAATCTTGTGCAATTGAAGCTGCATTCTTGTGTTTTTTCCTGACTTAACAAAATCTGCCGTTTTTTTGAACAAACCCTGTCCTTTTTCAAATTCCGGGCTGATGAAAACCTCGATGTCACCTAAAAGATGAAGTTTTTTGGAAATATAGTGAAGATCTTCTTTGGAAGAAACTACAAACTTGATCCAACCCCGCCCCCCTTTTTTTAAAGATGCAATATTTTCAAGACAAAAAGATTCCTTCCCCGAACCGGGGGTCTTCCAATCAATAGAAAGATATACCTCAGGGAAAAGTTCGCTTAACTCAGTCAGATCAAAAGATCCATTTGTCTCAAGAGATATTCTTCTATTCTTTCCAATTACTCTGAGCAGATCGTAAAGTTCGTTTTTCTGACACATCGGCTCTCCGCCGGTGATACAGACATCATAAAAATCATATTCCTTTATTTTCCCAAAGACCTCTTTGGCACTCATTTCAAAGCAACTTTCACCCTCAACAGCATCAAAAACATCACAGTAACTGCACCTCAAATTACATCCATATAATCTTACAAATAAAGTTGGAATGCCCTGAAACCTTCCCTCACCCTGAAGAGAAGAAAAAATGGAATGAATTTTCATAACAACCCCGAAACAAAATATTCATCTGAGTATATCAGATATTAAAAGACCTTTCATCATTTTCCCGAAATTTTTTACAAAATCGTATCATATCTAAAAAGTTGTGTCCGGTTACTAAAAGTAAAAACCGGCACCTTCTAAAGTTCTCTTTGCATATCAAAAAAAAGATTCAGATTAAAAAACATTGATTCCGCTATTGACTTTTCCAGCTTTTTGACTATAAAACTTTTTGAACTTTTTTGTTTTTTGTTCAAATAGTTTATTGTTCAATGCGGAGGTTGATAGTCATGAACAAATTTCTGGTTGTTCTCTCCCTGTTTTTTCTACCGGCATCCATATTAAGTGCCCAGCTTTCACTTGATGACTGCATAGAGCTTTCTATAAATGAAAGCTACAAAAAAAAAGCTGCTGATGCAGCAGTAGAGTCTGCAAAAAGCGGCAGGAATTCGGCACTTTTTTCATTTTTTCCTTCAACCCGTTTTGAGGCCGGATATCAGTGGCTTAAGTTCGTACCTGAGCCTGAAGGCATGGAATTTGACATTGGAGCAATTTTAGAAGTTGAAATGGAACCTGTTCCATTTGATATTGAAATGCCGGATAAAAGCCGGACAATGGGTATAACGAGTGTTATGCCTATAACTCCACTTTGGAGTGTTTTTAACGGTTATAAAGCGGCAAGCTCAGGATACGACATTGCAAAACTTCAAAAAGAGCTCACTGTCGAACAGATCAAACTGGAAGTAATGAACCTCTATTTCAACTACTTCATGCTTGAGGAATCTTTCGGCTTGCTGACCGGTACTGGAGAACAGCTCAGAAGATATAGAAAACAGGCTGAAAATTTCTTCAACGCGGGTCTCGTTGATAAAAGAGCAATACTTAAGATAGATATAGAGCTTGCAAAAATAGATCAACAACTTCAAATAGTAACAGGAAACAAAAACCTCATAAAAAAGAATATTGCTATCTTTATCAACAGAGAGCCGGACACATTTACTTTGAAAAAGATCGATGTAACTCCTGCCGATCTATCTCTCAGCTCGGCAGAACTGTCTTCCATCATGACAGGGAATCGTCTTGAATTTAAAATCCTTGAAAAAGGAACCGACATTTCCAAAAGACTTGAAAGAATAGCATTTCAACCTCTTATCCCCACTCTTGCAATAGTTGGAGGATACTCAAGAACCTGGGACTCAATGCAGGGATTTCAACCTGAAGGAACACTTTTTATAGGAGGAAATTTAAGCTGGGAGATCGGGTTTGACTGGGGAAGAAATTTTTTCGACTACAAAAAAGCACGAAGCGAAAGAATAAAAAATGAACTTGAAAGCATTCATGCAAAAAAAATGATGGAACTCCAGCTTGTTCAGCTTGAAAATGATGTTTCAGTAAAATATGAAGGAATTGAAATTGCAAAAAGAGAAGTTGAGGCGGCATCAGAAAACCTTAGAATCGCAGAAGATAAATACCGCGAACAGTTAACCACGGAAACAGAACTTCTTGATGCCTCTATTGCATACCGCAATGCTCAACTGAAGCTTCTTTCATCTACTTATGAATACGAAGTTTCTCTTAACAGGCTCGCCCTCACCATTGGCGTAAGATACGAAGATATAACAAAAGGAGGAATATAAATGTGTGCAAGAAGCAGTGAAGAAAAAAAAGAAATGATAATAACAAACTTCCTCGATCTTGTAAAGCAGCACGGCATCAACAGAGTTACTTTG
The DNA here is from genome assembly GCA_007132725.1 of Candidatus Sumerlaeota bacterium. Classification (GTDB taxonomy): domain Bacteria; phylum UBP6; class UBA1177; order UBA1177; family UBA1177; genus SLGQ01. Next base: position 15,730 of record SLOD01000210.1, on the reverse strand, counting down.
AATGATGTTGCTGAAAGGTCGGGGCTTACTAAATCGGCTCTTTACTACTATTTCGATTCTAAAGAAACTCTTCTGGTAGAAGGATTTGAGCTGTTCAGCACAAAATTGAAAGACCGGTTTATCCCTCTAATAAAGGATATAGATGAGCCTCTTGATATCCTTATGATCTATATTGACTTTCACCTCAAAGTGCACTCAGGAGAATATGAGGATTTCAGACACATGATGCAAATGACGACCGAAGTTTTTTATGAAATTCAAAGATATATTTTCAATACTCCGGAAATAGCCAAAAAGATCCTTGAGTTCAGGGACAATGAACTTAACTGGATAAACAATGTTATTGCAAGTTACATCAATGAAAGTCCTGAAGATGAACGGACAAAAAAAATATCGTTGCTTTTTGCTTCATTCTTCCACTCATATGTCAATGTATCATGCAGGATGACAGAACATTTGAACAATTTGTCAGGCTACTCTATTCTGACCGATTTTCCATGGAGGATCGACAACATTAAAAATGAAGATGTCTGCAAATATTTGATAGGTGGAATTAACGATCTTTACAAACTGTTATTCAATAAATAAGGGGAATCTGCCATGAAACTTCACATTAAAATCTCGCTTTTGATTTTTGCCGCTGCTTTTTCAACCATTTTGGTAAATTGCAGTAAAAACGACCTGGATGACTACTCTGCCCTTTCTCAGGCAGTAATAATTACTAGACCGCAAATCCGCAGTTTTGCCAGATCATTTGAGGTTGCATCAACTGCACAAGCTGCAAAGACAGCATACATTAACCCGAAAGTTCCCGCAAGCATCACCAGCTTCCTCGTTCAGGAAGGTGATGCTGTAAAATCGGGGCAACCACTTGCAAGACTGGATAGCAGTGACTATGCAATAGGAGTTGAAGCTGCAGGATCACAAGTTGCCGCAGCAGAAGCCGGCTTAGTACAGGCAAAAGCACTTTACGATAAAATGAGTGCCGATTATGGACGGTTCAAGACATTGAGACAAAACGGATCAATATCACAAAGTGAATATGAACAAGTTGAGATCGGATTAAAGCAGGCTGAAGCCGGACTGGCAGTTGCAAGAGCACAAATTAGAACAGCTCAAAGCAACCTCAACGCAAACCGTCGTCAACTTTCATATACTACTCTTTATGCTCCGTTTTCCGGGTACATTGCAATGAGAAACGGAGAAATAGGTGAGCTTGCCGCACCGCAAAATCCTAGACCCATGTTCGAAATAGTACAGGCAGACAGCCTGAGAATTTCTGTTTTCATAAGTGAACTTGAAATAGCGGGAATAGATGAAGAAACGGTAGCGGAAGTTATTTTCGATGCATTTCCCGGTGAAGTTGTCAAAGCTCCTGTTGCATTCATAAACAGCAAGGTCGATCCTATGACTAAAAGTGTAAAAGTTGAATTCACAGTTGATAATAAAGAAAAAAGATACAAACCGGGGATGACTGTAAGAGTACGATTGACTCTTCCTGAAACCGAACATCTCGTTATTCCGCGAAATGCCGTTTTTACGAGGGATAATGAATCGGGCGTAGTATATGTTAAAAATGAAGCAGACAGAGTCTTCACAACTGAAATTATTCTTGGTGGTCATATTGACGGATACTCTATTATTACAAGCGGTCTTGAAGGTGGGGAAGATATTGTCGTAGGTGGTGGTAGAAGACTTGAAGAAGGTCAGAAAGTTACTGTTGTTGAAGTTCTAAAATCCAACTGAAACGGGGGAAAAAATGAATCTACCTAAATTTGCAGTCAGACGACCGGTAATGGTTTCTGTTATTTTCATAATAATGATACTTTTCGGACTTTACTCTCTTATAGACCTTCCTATTGATCTGATGCCGGAAATAGAGTTCCCCGCCGTTTCGGTAATTACCATATACCGGGGAGCAGGATCAGAGGAAGTTGAAGAAAAAGTTTCAAAAGTGATAGAAAGTGCCCTCTCAACAACTTCAAGCTTGAAAGAAATATACAGCAGATCAATGGAAAATGTTTCAACAGTCAGTCTTGAGTTTGAGTATGGTACAGACATGAGCGATGCCATTAACAACATACGGGACAGAATGAATTTAGTGCGGGGATTTCTTCCTGATGATGTCAATGAGCCGATGATCTTCAGATTTGACTCCAGTATGATGCCGATCATGTTCATATCTGTCACTTCATCAAAAGAAGACATACGGTACCAGACAGAAATTATTGAAGAACGGGTATCGAACCATCTCCAGAGACTCCCCGGGGTCGGTAGTGTTATAATATTCAACGAAATGGAAAAGAAGGTCATTGTTTCGGCAGACAGACAGAGACTTTCAGCCCTCGGACTTACAATATCTGATGTTACAAACACTATCCGGTCAGAAAACCTTTCTCTCCCTGCAGGAAACATGGAAATAGGGGATTTCGACTATACAATAAGAGTCCCGGGAGAATATAAAAATATATCAGAAATAGAAGAAACGATAATTGCCGATACCCCTTCGGGAGTTATCAGAATAAAAGATGTGGCAAGGGTTTTCTGGGGCAGTGACGACTCCCGGCAATTTGCTATCAAAGATGGAGAATACATGCTTTTTATGATGGTGCAGAAACAGTCAGACGCCAATACCGTAGCTGTTGCAACATCAGTGCTTGACGAGCTTAAAGAAATAGAAGGAAGGTTGCCGGAAGGAATGGAAATAGAAATATTAATGGATACATCGGATTTTATTCTTAAAATGGTGAGCAACCTTGCCAACGCTGTTCTTGTAGCTTGCCTTTTTGTTATCTTTATAGTGATATTTTTCCTGCGGCGATTTAAATCAAGTTTCATAATACTGCTTTCAATTCCTTCATCCCTTATAATTGCTTTCGCTTTTCTATATGGATTCGGATATACGCTCAATATGGTATCGATGATGGCCCTCTCCCTCGCCATAGGAATGGTCGTTGACAACTCTATTGTTGTTCTTGACAACATAACAAGACACCTTGAAGACGGCAACAGCAAAATAGATTCGGCAGTTAACGGCACAATAGAGGTAGGAGGAGCAATACTTGCATCAACGATAACTACTGTTATGATATTTTCCCCTCTTTTCTTTGTCGGGGGACTTATGGGAATACTTTTCGGACAACTTGCAGGAGTTGTGATCCTCACTTTAGGAGCTTCTCTTTTGGCCGCAATGCTCCTTACCCCTATGGTATGCTCAAAAATACTGGAACTTCAAAAGAAAAAAACAACTACCAACTGGTTTTTCCGTCTTGGAGAAAATTTTCTTAACTCTGCTGAAAATTTCTACACAAAAACCATTAAACTCACTTTAAGACACAGAAAAAAAACAATGGCTGCAGCAGTTACGATATTTCTTCTTTCTCTTTTTCTCATACCTGTCGTGGGGCTTGATTTTCTTCCCGAAGGAGATGAGGGGTTTATCCAAATTGAATATGAAATGCCCCTTGGAACAAAAATAGATGTTACGCTAAGAACAGCTCAACACATTGAAAGAATTTTGCGTGAAGAAATACCGGGCAGTTACCTTGAGAGGTCTTTCATTAGAGGTGGTCCCAATGACTCAGGGTTTTCCCAGAATGTGGAAGACACAAACACTGCTGTTGTGGGAGCAAGGATCATCTCACAGGATTACAGAAAAGAGCATGTTCGTTACTTTGCCAATAAAATCAGGCGGAGAATTATCAATGAAGTCCCCGGAATAGAAAAACTTGAAGTAAATACTGTAAGTGGAATGGGAAACCTGATAACGGGTGGGGAAAAACCTGTTACTATTAAATTAGCTAACAGAGATTTTTCAATTGCGGCTGAAGCAGCACTGCGACTTGAGAGAGAGCTGGAAAAGATACCCGGACTTAACGATATTTCAAATGATGCCGACTCCTTTAAACCTCAAATAGAGGTAAATATTGACAGAATAAGGTCAAGTCAGGTGGGTCTTAAAGCATCTATGGTGGGAACAGCAGTAAGAAGTGCTTTTTATGGAGACCTTGCTTCTATTTTCAGAGAAGATGGTGATGAGTTTGATATCATGGTAAGATTTCAAAAGAGTGACAGAGAAAACATTGAGCAACTTAGAGAGCTCGAAATAAAAACACTTTATGGAACTACGGTCAAACTCAAAGATATTGCAGAAATAGAGGAGGGTCTTACCTCTCTTGCAATAAACAGACAAAACAGAGAAAGGATTGTCACCGTAGGAGCTCAACTTGAAGATAATATAGCGATCGGTCATGTTCTAAGAGATGTTGAAAGAGCAATAGAAAGAGCCGATATTTCACCTGAAGTTGACATCATTTATGGCGGGACTTTAAGACAACAGCAGGAAACAAGTGGAGATCTTTTTCTAATGCTTCTGCTGGGAATACTTCTTGTTTATCTCGTAATGGCGGCACAGTTTGAATCATTCGTAGATCCTTTTGTAATTATATTTTCCATACCGTTTGCTGTAAGTGGAGTAATAATCGGACTTCTGATCACCGGATACACTCTTTCAGTTCCGGCATTTCTGGGAATGATAATACTTGTAGGGGTCGTTGTAAACAATGCTATCGTACTTATTGACTACACAAAAATCATGAAAGTGAAACATAACTTTACAGTTGACGAAGCTCTGATCTTTGCAGGGTCTAAAAGGCTTCGCCCCATTTTAATGACAGCTTCGACCACCATTTGCGGAATGATCCCTCTTGCTTTCATGAGAGGTGAAGGGCACGAAACTTTTAACCCTATGGGTATCGCCGTTGTTTTTGGACTTGCATTCTCAACACTGATAACGCTTATTCTGATGCCGGTGGTTTTTTCATTTATTGACAGCTCTTTAAGAAAATTCAACTTAAGAAAAGAGACCATAAGATAAAGAGCAGGTCTTCATGTTTCTAATCCTCAAACAAAGTCCCCGTAAACCTTGAACATTCTTCGTTATATTGTTTTACAGTAATATTCCATCTTTTTTTCAATTCTGATCCGCACTCATTTTCAGAACAATACTCATGAACTCTTTTCAACCACTTGAGATCCGTGTCACATTTTTCTTTCAACTCAAGATAAATAAGCCTGTTTTCATCTATATATTTTTTCACGACATCTTTGTTGCAAACAACTCTGAATCCTGCTTCACAAGCCTTTTCAAAGTAGATTTCGGCCTGCTTTTGGTTGATATCTACACCTTCCCCTCCGGCATACATTACCCCTGCATTATAACATCCTTCTGCAGATCCTTTTTCACAAGCTTTTTTTAAAAAAGCAACCGCCTTCTTTTTGTTTTCCGCAACACCTCTTCCAAAAGCATACATAAGACCCACATTGTAACATCCTGCTGAAGTTCCTCCCCGACAAGCTTTATGGAAAAAACCTAAAGCTTTTCCATCATCTTTTTCCACTCCTTTTCCTATAACATACATCAGTCCGGCATTATAACATCCACCAGTAAACTCTTCACTGCACGATCTTTTAAAAAAATTAAGAGCTTTTTTGTTGTCTTGTGCCACTCCCGCTCCATCAGCATGCATTACACCTATGTTGAGACAAGCTTGAGCCACCCCACCCTCACAAGATTTAGCAAAATATTCGGCAGCTTTATCTACATTTTTTTCTGTGCCCCGACCATTTTCTATCATTACAGCGACATTGTAACAACCCTGAAAGACCTTTTCCTTGCAGGACTTTTTAAAGAAATACAGTGCTTTTTTATCGTCTATAGGAACACCTTTTCCTGATGAAAAAATCACTCCGGCATTGTAACATTTGTCAGGGTCGCCTTTTCTGCAAGCCTTTTTCATTTCATGAAGGTCATTTTCTTTTGCATAAAGCAAACTATGGCAAGAAAATAAAAAGAGTACCAGCAATTTGAAAAAATTTTTCATAAAAACCTATATAAAACTTATCATAAACCCATATTTTTTATTGAACAATGATTCTCGGTATGTGGGCAGCTATCCTTGCAACAGTTTCATAATTGATCGTACCGCAAAGAGCCGCAACATGTTCAGCCCTTATCTCTTCATCTTTCTGTTTCCCTATCAGTACTACTTCATCCTCAATAGCAGCTCCTGGAATATCAGTTACATCCACCATTGTAAGGTTCATTGCCACTCTTCCCTGAACAGGAGCTCTTTTCCCGTGTATAAGAACATATCCCTGGTTAGAAAGTTTTCTATCGAAACCGTCACTGTAACCAACGGGCAGCACTGCAATTTTAGAGTCCCTCGTCACTTGTTTGGTACACCCGTAGCCCACGAATTCCCCTTTTCCTACATCTTTTATCTGAGCAATTTTTGCTTTCCATGTCAAAACCGGATCAAGTATATGCTCCGACCCGTGACCGTGCTCAGAAATATATGTCAGATAAGTTTCTTTTGATGACCACAAACCGTACTGTGATATTCCCAGTCGTATCATATCAAAATGGGTATCTTTAAAAATAGCCGCTGCCGCACTTGAAGCAAAGTGAAGTTTAAAGTCTTTAAAACCGCTTTTTCTTATAAACGAAACAGCTTCCATAAAACTTGTCTTCTGATATTGCGCATAACTGTGATCTGTTGTATCTTCAATGTTTGCAAAATGACTGTAAACTCCCATCAGTTCAATATTTTTACAGACACTAAGTTCATCAAGAAAGTCATTAAGCTTTTTTCCTTTGATCCCCTGCCTGTTCGTACCTGTTTCAATTTTAATATGTATCTTTGCAGATTTGTTCCGAGCTGACGCTGCTTCTTCAAAAACTTTAAGATTTTCAATGTTGTAACAGACACATTCAAAGCCATTTTCAACAACAGTTTTTATTCTGTTTAACATTACGGGACCAAGTATGAGAATATTTTGAAGGAACCCCCCGTCTTTTAGGACCAAGGCTTCATCAAGACTGTTGACACAAAAAGTGGAGATACCTTTTTTATCCGCTAACTTAGCAATTTCGAGAATGCCGTGTCCATAACCGTTTGCTTTTATTACAACAGAAAGTTCTGTTCCTTTGGCAACTCTGGATCTGAAAAAATCAATGTTTTTACAGTACGCCTTTTGGGAAATTTCTATCCAGCTTGTAAGGTCTTTAACATTCATGATACTTCATACCCTGGGAAAACCTTTAAACATTCTTAAATGTTCCATAAGAACCGGAGTTTTTTCACGAAACCTTTCGATCCTGGCGTAAGCATTATGAGTGTGAACACTTTCAAGGTGAAGAGTTTCTATCAAAAACCAGGTCACATTTTTCATCATATTCAAATTTTCGGAAACATTTCTGACAATATCTTCGGCAAAAACCGGATTTTGAAAAGCTTTTTCTGTCACTGTTTTTTCATCTTTTCTTTTCAAAAGGGGAAATATTTCACAACTTGCACATTTTTCCACTGTTTTTACAACATCTTCGACCCATATAAAATCTGAAAATTTAAGATAAACAGTTATAAAACTTCTTTGATTATGAGCCCCCGCCATGCTAATCTCTTTTGAACATGGACACAAAGAAGTGACAGGGACTCTCACCCCGAGAATAAAGCTGTATCCCTCCTCCATATCTGAAAAACCGCTAAAAAGAACTGAAATTGGAAATAAAGAAGAAAGTTTTGAAGCCGGCGAAAGCTTTTCAATAAAATAGGGGAACCTCATTGACATCAAAGCTTGAGGAGACTCAAGGTCTTTCCTTACATCAGAAAGGATTCCGGGCATTGTTTCCATAGTTATTTCCCCCCTTACCCGGTTAAGTACTTCTATCATCCTTGACATATGGGTACCTTTGAATTGAGGAAGAAGCTGAACTGTCATATCTATCTTTGCCACTGTGTTTTGGAAACTGTTCACTTTGTCTTTGACAGTTACAGGATATTCAACATCCCAAATTCCTACCTGGTCAACAGGTATGTTCCTTTCATCTACAGAACTCTGAACATCAATCATTTTCATCCCTCAAAAAAGCAAAGTACCTATAAACCCCTCCTCTGTTTTCGATCAGAAAAGCCGGAGACCCCGAATATTTTAAATAACTGAAACCTTCCGGAAATTCAAGTCCGCTTTCAGAAATGTCATTTCCATTCCTTAGATAGTTGTATTGAGTTCTATCTATTTCAAGTTTATTAAAACGGGAAAGAAAAACATCTATTACCGTCATCCCCTTCTTTTCAAGTAGAGCCGGATCTTTTTTAAGATCATCTATCGAAACTGAATCCTCTATATTAAAATCTCCAACTTTTTCTCTTACAAGTTCAGTTAAAACGGCTCCATACCCTGTTTTAAGCCCGATATCATTTACAAGAGACCTTATATATGTTCCTTTAGAGCAACTTACTTTGAAAATAAGTTCATCACAAGAAGCAACTGACAACTTCAAACTGTTTATAGTAACTTTCCTCGACGGAAGAGTGGGATTCAAGCCTTTTCTTGCAAGCTGATAGGCTCTTTTCCCCGATACTTTCAGAGCACTGTAGGAAGGAGGTTCCTGTTCGATCTCACCTTTAAATGTTTTTTCAAGCAAAGGAATGTCAAGAGTCGAGATATCTACCTTGACTCCGCTGTTTTTCAGTTCTGTTTCCGTATCATAGCTGGGGCTTGTATATCCAAGCTTCAACTTCCCAGAATAACATTTATCTAGGCTGGTAACAAGTCTGATAAGTTTTGTAGCTTTGTTAATAGCCACAACTATTACTCCTTCAGCAATTGGGTCAAGAGTGCCGCAGAACCCGGCCTTTTTGACTTTCAATATTGATTTCAACTTGTTTAGCGATGAGGCGGAAGAATAACCACTCTTCTTGCAGAGTGTTATGAAGCATGAACTACTACTTTGAAACACTGTTTACAATATCCTCAACTTTTTTCATCCCTTCTTCAAAAGACCCTTTAAAAATAAAACCGGCGGCATTTCTGTGACCCCCTCCTCCAAATCCCGATGCTATTTTATGGGCATCTATACCGTTTCTGCTTCGCATACTCACTTTCCAGAAATTCTCATCCAGTTCCCTAAACCGCATGGCAATACTTACACCTTTGATACTTCTTGGAAAATTCACAAACGAATCAATGTGATCCGCACTTAATCCATACTTTTCAAGCTGTCTGTTCGTTATTTTTATAACGGCAGCTTTTCCCTCTGCCAGAATTACCATTTCCGAAAGCACTTCTGACAACATCTTAAGTTGATTTACCGGAACTTTTTCATATATCTCGGTAGCTATTTTCCAGGGACTGACTTTATCAACCAGTTTTGACAGTATCTCAAAAGACTCTTTGTTTGTACTACCGTATCTAAGTCCCCCCGTATCGCTTATTATCCCTGCATAAATAGCTTCCGCAACATTTTCTTCAATACTCAGATTCCTTCCCTCAACCCACCTGAAAACAAGGGCAGATGTGGCACAAGCGCCTTCATCTACAAATATTTCCGTATAAAATTTTTTTACAGAATCTGTTATTATATGGTGGTCAAAAAGAATCCTTGGAGAGTCGCTTTCTACCATTTTCTTTCTTAGTCTGTTATCTATTCTGTCAATTGAACCGGCATCAACTATCAAGAAAAGATCCACCTCTTTCTCCGGCAGATCAAAAATAATTTCATTTGAACCTTTTAGGAACATATAGTTATAAGGAAGGGGATCTCCACTGTAAATGGAAACCTCTTTTCCAAGACTTTTCAACAATGATGCCATCGCCAGAGAACTCGCTACAGAATCTCCATCCGGATTTTTATGTCCTGAAACAAGAACCGTTCTACTCTTATCTACAAGATGGTCTATCCTGCTTAGATCAACATTACTTTTTTTCATCACCGTTGCTCTCTTGTTTGATTTCATCCAGGATTTTTTCCACCTTTAAAATCTCATCTGCCGTTTTATCATAGACAAAAGATATTTCGGGAATGAATTTAAGGTGTCCGAGATGTTGAGCAAGCTTAAAGCGTATCTGTCTGGATTCTTCTTCTAAAGTATTCTGAATTAAAGGAATGCTTTTCCCACCCAAAAAAGTGTAGTATATTTTTGCATACTTCAAATCTTTAGTGACTTTGACTTTCTGGATCATTATCATGGAAAGTTCCGTTCCACCGTATTCACTTATCATCAACTTCCCGACAAACCTCTGTATTGCCTGTGAGATACGGTTTTGTCTGATCTCCCCTGCCATTTTCAGAGAACCTCATCCTTTATTTCTTTGTTGACATAGCACTCTATAACATCTCCAATTTTAATATCATTGAAATTATCAATGCTGGCACCGCACTCATAACCGTTCTTAACTTCTTTGACATCATCTTTGAATCGTTTCAGATTTTCAATGGAGCTTTCATAGATAACCACATTGTTCCTGACTATTTTAGCCTTAGCTTTTTTAATTATTTTTCCTTCTGTTACCATACATCCGGCAATAGTTACTTTTCCAACTTTAAAAATATCTCTTACCTCAAGTTTTCCTATGAACTCTTCTTGGATTATCGGTGCAAGCATTCCGGTCATGGCCGCTTTTACTGAATCTATCAGCTCATAAATAATTGAGAATATTTTAATATCAACCTGTTCTGCAACAGCGACCTGTTTAGCTTTATTATCTATCCTGACATTAAAACCTACTATGATAGCATTAGAAGCACTTGCCAAAAGGACATCGTTTTCAGTTATTCCTCCTACTCCACTATGTATTATCTTAACATTCATTTTTTTGTGTTCGATCTTCTTCAAAGAAGAAAGAATAGCCTCAACAGAACCATCTACATCAGCTTTGACAACTATATTTACATCTTTTATATCTCCTGACTCCATCTTGTCAAAAAGGTTTTCAAGCGACATTCTGCTATCTTTCTCAAACCTTATCTCTTTGATTTTATTAAGCCTAAGGTCAACAAGGCCTTTGGCTTTCTTTTCGTCTTTGAAAACATGGAGTTTTTCTCCGGCAGGCGGTACTGAGTCAAGACCTGTTATTTCAACGGCCATTGAAGGACCCGCTTCTTTAACTCTGTTGCCGGTCCACTCTATCATACTTCGGACAAAACCTGTAGATGTTCCTGCAACAACGATATCACCTATTTTCAGCGTACCGTTTTTAACAAGCACCGTTGCAACAGGGCCTCTACCGAGATCCATTTTCGATTCAATAACGATACCTTCGGCCCGGACAGTAGGATCCGCTTTAAGATCCATCATTTCAACCTGAAGAAGAACTGTTTCAAGGAGTCCTTCTATATTAGTTCTCTGTTTGGCTGATATTTCGACAAACAGATGTTCTCCCCCGAGTTCTTCCGCGATTATTTCATATTTAAGAAGCTCATTTTTAACTTTAGCAGGATTTGCTTCCGGTTTATCAATTTTGTTTATAGCAACAATTATAGGAACATCAGCAGCTTTAGCATGATTAATAGCTTCAACGGTTTGAGGCATCACACCATCATCAGCCGCAACAATAAGAATAACTACATCTGTCGCCTGAGCACCTCTGCTCCTCATCGCTGTAAAAGCTTCGTGTCCCGGAGTATCAAGAAAAGTTATTTTTTCTCCGTTCACCTCAACAGAATATGCTCCTATGTGCTGAGTAATACCTCCGGCCTCTTTATCTACTACATTGGTATCTCTTATTGCATCAAGAAGCTTGGTTTTACCATGGTCTACATGTCCCATCACAGTTACAACAGGCGGTCGCGGAACAAGTTGCTCCAAAACAACATCTTTTACTTCAATGTAAGTTTCCTCACTCAAAGACACATTTTCTGTCTGGAACCCGAACTCTTCAGCAATAATTGCAGCAGTATCGTATGAAATACGATCGTTTATGCCGACCAATTCTCCCATTGACATTAATTTCGATATTACCTGTGAAGATTTTACTCCCATCATTTTGGCAAGATCGGAAACTATGACAGATTCTTCTATTTTACATATCTTTTTAATAGCTTTGGTAGGATTAGGAGGTGCAACAGGTTCCTGTTTTTTCTTTTTAAAATCTTTCCTTCTTTTTTTGCCGAATCCTTTTCCTGATGAGGAATCTTCAACAAGAAGAGACAGATCCGGACCTTTCATTTTGCCTTTAAAGCTGTCATCGGAAGTTCGGGCACCTTTCCTTCCCTTCCCGCGAACTGCAGGAAAACCACTTTGTGACGGAACATCTCCATCGGGAATAACAACTTTCTTTTTCTTTTTGTTTCTCCCCATGTCAGATTCATCTTCATCATCCACGCCATCTGCTTTCTTCTTTTTTTGAGATGGTTCAGCTTTTTCCGGATCAGGAGAACCTTTTTCTTCTGCCACAGTTTTTGATTTTTCTAACTCAACAAGCCTCCTGGCTTCCTCTTCTACGCTGAGTTTTACTGTGTCATCTTTCTTTTCCTTAGCATCAGGTTCTATTGCCGCAACATCATCTTCCTCTTTTGTTGAAACATCTTCTTCCACATCACCAGGAAGAACAGCATCAGCATCCGGGGCTTCTTTCTCAGGAGATTCCGGCTCAACAGATGATTCGTCATCACTTTTAATGTTTTCAACATCTTTTAGAGAGTCAAATGGTGCTGATTCCGCTATTTTCTCTCTTTCATCTTCCGGAATAAAGCTCCTTTTTCTGGTTGCAGCACCCCTTCTGATTATCGTAGTGGCTGATTTTGAAGGAGTGCCTCCTGAGCCACTTTTAACTGAGTCTGATGTTGATTTCGCATCCCCTTTCCCTGATGAGAATTTTTCTCTCACTCTTCTTTCTTCATCGGGATTTAAAGAACAGAAATGGTTGGAGTGATCGGAACCTATTTCTTTAAGAAAGTTCAGAACTTCCTTGTTCTTAACACCAAGCTCTTTGGACAACTCACTAATACGCATCAATATCTCCTGATCTCAATTTATTTACTAAATTAATATAAAAACATGATTTTTCAGTTATTGTTGACTCTTTGAAAGCGATCACTGCTACAGGTCTTCCATCGGCAAAATTGCCGAACTCCTCTTTTGTTATAAGCGTTTTTTTCAACCTGTTTTTAAATATCTGCTCCATATCTTTAAAAGTCCTTGCAGAAATATCAATCGCTGTAAAACAATATTTCAAAAGCATCCCTTTTTTAACAGATTCGGCGATCCGGTTCTGTCCTTTGACCAGCATTCCGCTTTTAAGTCCAAGAGAAAAAAAGTGCCTTAAAGAAGTAACTGCAAGAGTTTCAATATGTTTGAATATCATACCTTTTTCAACAGCAAAAAATACTTCTTTTTCTGAAACCTTTTTAAAAACTTTCGGGTTTTCATAGATACCTGCTATGCAGTCTCTATCAAAATGAGCATACACAGACCTGCCCTCAAGTTTCTGGCTCCAGTCAGGATAAAGTTTTCCTCCATGAAAAACCCATCTTAACATGTTTTGTTTCAACTCCTTTTTGCTGCACACAACGCAGGTTCTCTCTTTTACTTTATCCATTATTCACTTTTTTCGTTATCGCTTTTCTCTTCCTTTTTTTCAGTATCGCTTTCATCTTCATTGTTTTCTATTTTACTGAAATCGAAAAAGGAGTCGGCATCCAGTTTTCCGTCTACAGTTTTTTTCCTACCTTCAAGATCATCAATATGCAACTGAAGACTATATCTTATCTGTCTTGATCTTCTTAAGCTAAGCTCTGCATTTTTGGCAAAAGACTCCGTGTCAGGTTCACTCTGAATATCAGCGAGAGTATGGTAGCCTTTATCCGCAATATATTCTGCAAGCTCATCATTTATACAGCTCAAAGCTGTAGTAGGAACATTCAGTTTCTCCTCAAGCTCATTGTCAATATCTATGACACCCATTCCCATCTCAAGCATTTCTTTAGCCTGTTTAATTATTTTAACCGCTTTAGCTTTAGAAATATCAGGCATTTCGGCAAGCACCTCAGGCTTAACAGCCACCAGATCCTCAAGAGTAGTGTATCCAAGCCTTATAAAAGAGTCCGCTGTCGATTCATCTATGCCGTCAATAAATAAAAGTCTCCGTTTTGCCTCTTCAAGCATCATTTGCATCTGACTTTCACTTTGAATATCAATGTTCCAGCCTGTAAGCTGACTGGCAAGTCTCACATTTTCTCCGCCCCTTCCTATAGCAACAGAAAGTTGGTCATCAGGAACAATAACATCCATACTGTGTTCATCTTCATCAATTATTATTTGAGAAACCTCAACCGGAGAAAGCGTGTTGCATATATATTTAACAGAATCTTCATCCCATGGAACTATGTCTATTTTTTCACCGCTCAATTCATGTACCACATTCTGGATCCTTGAGCCTTTCATGCCGACACATGCTCCTACCGGATCAACATCCTGGTCAACCGAACGGACACTTATTTTTGAACGGTGTCCGGGATCTCTTGCCACACCTTCGATCTTAACTATGCCTTCCGCTATTTCAGGCACTTCAAGCTCAAAAAGCTTTATAAGGAACATTGTATTGACCCTGCTTAAAAGAATATTGCACCCCTGAGGAGTTTTCACAACATCAGTTATAAAAGCCTTTATTCTGTCATTCACCCGGAACCTGTCTGAAGGAATGAGTTGGTTATAAGGCAAATAAGCTTCTGTTTTTCCTATATCAATAATTGCCCCGCCCTTTTCAAATCTTCTTACAGCTCCGGTTATTATTTCGTGGTGTCTGTCTTTAAATTCATTATAGACAATATCTCCTTCAAGAACCTTGATCTTTTGAATAATGATCTGCTTAGCGACCTGGGCTGCTATCCTGCCAAGCTCATCCGCTTCCATTTTAAGTCCCAGAGTGTCACCAAGAATTGCTTCGGGATTTAATTTTCTTGCATCTTCAAGAGAGATCTCAAGTTGAGGTTCTTCAACTTCTTCAACAACTTCCCTAAAATAAAAAGCTTGAAGCTCTCCTGTTTCATCATCATACATGATATCAATATCAGCGTCGGATCCCAGCTTTTTCTGTACAGCTCTGTAGAGAGCCTCTTTTAAAGTATCAACGATCAGCTCCCTTTTAATACCTTTCATTTTTACCAGTTGATCGACCAGCTCTTTCAGGTTAAAATCCATTACTTTTCTCCTTTCCAAATTTCATTTATTTTTTTAACAAACACTTTTGATATTTTAATGTCAACGTCATCAACTTCAACTGTAAATTCCCCCTCATCTTCCAGAACAGATTTCAGAACACCTGTGATCCTTCTCCTTCCATCAACAGGCTCTGAAAGCTTTATTTTTAAAGTTTTCCCTATTGAATTTACGAGATCTTCCCATCTTCTTACCGGTCTATCAACCCCTGGAGAACTTACCTCAAGATAATACCTGAAAGAAAAATAATCACCGGTATCAAGGAAATCTGAAACTACCGGACTGAATTTCACACAATCCTCCACCGATACAGTTTTGCTTTTATCAAGATTATCAATATATATTCTGAAAATCCCATTCACGCCAGAAGGAATATCCATTTCTATGATCCTAAGCCCCATCCTGTTTGCCACAGGCTCAAGTTTTTCAAATATTTCTTTTGCTCTGTTACTCCACATAAACTACCTCGCTGTACTGAATTCTACGGTTAAACCGCATGCAGAGAAGAAAAGAAAAGAACTCTCCACGCACTTAATACCATACTATAAGAAAAAATCAAGCTATTTTAAGCCTAAAGTTATTTAAAAAGATTTCAGTTGATTTCAATCCCGAATCAAGCCATCTATAATCTTACCGAAACAGGTATTGTCCTGACATGAAGAATCTTACTCAAATTATCATTGAGGAGGATTAAGAAAATGATAAAAGAAGCTACTTTTTATGAAATG
>SLOD01000139.1 GCA_007132725.1 Candidatus Sumerlaeota bacterium | reverse complement strand
GGATGTGAACAACAGATTTTATTTGAAAAAAAGCTTGTTACAGTTAAATTTTATACGCTTTTGTTAAGAGAGTATGTACTATGGCGAAAGAAGAAGGAATTTTAGTTGAAGGAACGATAACTGAAACACTTCCCAATGCAGTGTTCAGAGTAGAGTTAGAAAATGGACATCAAGTGCTTGCACATATTTCCGGCAAGATGAGAAAGTATTTTATCAGAATACTTCCGGGAGACAAAGTAAGCATAGAGTTGTCTCCCTACGATTTGACAAGGGGAAGGATCGTTCACAGAATGAAAAAAACTGATTGACAAGTAATAGGAGAAAGTAATGAAAGTGAGAGCTTCGGTAAAAAAAATATGTGCCAAGTGCAAAGTAATAAAGAGAAGAGGAATAGTTCGAATTATATGTGAAAACCCCAAACATAAACAAAGACAAGGATAGTTTCATGAATTTAAATAAAAATATCAGGAGGTGACAATTGGTTCGTATTGCTGGAGTTGATCTTCCAAGAAAAAAAAGAATGGAGATCGCCCTGACCTACATTTACGGTATAGGCAGATCAAATGCTAGAAAAATTTTAGACAAAGCCGGAATTGGATATGATATAAAAAGCGATGATATTGATGATTCCATGGCTGTAAAAATAAGATCTGTCATAGAAGAATACAGGGTAGAAGGAGATCTTAGAAAAGAAACGATAATGAACATTAAGCGGCTTATGGACCTTGGAAATTATAGAGGTCGCAGGCATAGAAGAGGGCTTCCATGCAGGGGACAAAGAACCCATACAAACGCAAGGACGAGAAAAGGGCCGAAACGCAATCTCATGAAAAAGAAAAAATAAGGAGAAAATAGATGGCGCCTGAAAAGAAAAAAAGAATTAAAAGAAATATACAGACAGGGCTGGCTTACATTCAGTGCAGTTTTAACAATACTATTATCACTATAACTGATGTGAGCGGAAATGTTCTTTCATGGTCGAGTGCCGGTTTAAAAGGATTTAGAGGAAGCAAGAAAAGTACACCGTATGCTGCCCAGATGGCTGCTGAAGATGCCGGCAAAAAAGCTCAGGATTACGGATTGAAAACACTCAGTGTTTTTCTTAAAGGTCCTGGTAATGGTAGAGAGGCTGCTATAAGAGGTCTCTCAAATATGGGATATAATGTTACTCTTTTAAGGGACATAACGCCGATTCCGCATAATGGCTGCCGCCCCAAAAAGAAAAGAAGAGTTTAATAATAACTGGTGTAAACTTTTATTTTTAAAAGGAGGAAGCTTTGGCTAAGTACAGAGGAGCAAAATGCAAGATATGCAGAAGAGAAGGCTCCAAACTATTTCTCAAAGGAGAGCGTTGTTACAGTGAAAAATGTTCTTTTGACAAAAAACCCTATTCTCCGGGGGTACATGGTAAAGATAGAAAACGCATTACAGAATATCGTATTCAGTTACGCGAAAAACAGAAAACAAAAGCAATGTATGGTATGCTTGAAAAGCAATTCAGGATTTTTTATAACCGTGCCGATATGAAAAAAGGAGCAACAGGTGAAAATCTTTTGAAAATGCTTGAATGCAGACTTGATAATATTGTCTATTCTCTTGGGTTTGCCTCAAGTAGAACTGAAGCCAGACAGCTTGTAAATCACAGACACTTTACCGTCAACGGTGTAACGACGGATATTCCTTCTTTTGTTGTTAAAACAGGAGATGTTGTTTCTATACGGGAAAAAAGCAGGTCAAAGAAAAAGTTTAAAGAAATGATCGAAGAAGCCGGGGAAAGACTTGCTGTTCCTTCATGGCTTGAACTTGATAAAAAAGAGATGAGAGGAACTGTTCTCCGTCTTCCTGAAAGAGAAGAGATTGGAACAGAAATCAAAGAAAATCTCATAGTTGAGCTTTATTCTAAGTAACAGGGAGAGGTTGTAAATATGTATAAATCCAACTGGAAAACAATGATAATGCCTAAAGAAATAAGGGTTATAGAGCAGAACGAAGAAGGGACTTATGCCCGCTTCACATGTGAACCCCTTATGAAGGGCTACGGCATAACTCTTGGCAATTCTTTAAGGAGGATTTTGATTTCAAGTCTTCGCGGAGTTGCTGTTGTCGGAGTTAAGATCAAAGGTGTAGAGCATGAGTTTGCATCAATTCCCGGGATAAAAGAAGATGTCGTTGATATAATTCTCAACCTTAAACAGGTTCGTTTCGTTGCACATGAAGATCAACTATTCAATATTGTGTTAAGAAAGAAGGGAGAAGGTGTTGTTAAAGCCGGAGATATTCAAGAAACAGCGGCTCTGAAAGTTCTTAACAAAGATCTCTATCTATTTGAAATGGACAAAGATGTTGATTTTGAAATGGAAGTTCTGGTTTTGGTGGGGAGAGGATATGTTCCTTCGGAAGCACATGATCCCGGTCTTTTCAGTGAAGGATTTATTCCCGTAGACTCTTTCTTTTCCCCTGTTGTCAGATCAAACTATAGAGTAACAAATGCCAGAGTTAAGAACAGTTTTGATTTTGATAAGTTAACGATAGATCTTGAAACAGATGGTTCTGTAACACCAAGAGATGCTCTTGCATATGCTGCAATGATAATGAGAGAACACACAAAATTCTTTATCAATTTTTCAATAGATGAAAAAGACGACTACGATGCAGAGGAAGTAGGAGAAGAAGTTAACTGGAATCTTTATAAAACAATAGATGAGCTCGACCTTAGCGTAAGGTCCCATAACTGCCTTAAAAATGCCAACATCCGGTATGTCGGAGAACTGGTTAAAAAAACAGAATCAGATATGCTGAAAACAAAGAATTTCGGCAGAAAATCTCTTAACGAAATAAAAATTCTTTTGGTGAATATGGGACTGCATTTTGGAATGGAGCTTGAAAATTTTCCTGATCAGAAGGTGATAGAACAATTGGAAAAAAAGGCAGGGAGTAAGTAATGAGACATAGGAAAGCAGGCAGAAAATTAAACAGAAACAGTTCCCACAGAGAAGCTATGTTGTGCAACATGCTCAACTCTTTAGTCAAAAATGAGCGTATAGAAACAACTCTTGGCAGGGCAAAAGAACTTAGAAAACTGGCAGATAAAGCGGTTACTCTTGCAAAGAAAAACACTTCAGCCTCTATTACACAGCTTACTAAAATGGTAAAGACGGAAAGGGAGATAGTAATAACAAAACTGTTAAAAGAACTTGGTCCCAGATTTTCTGACAGAAATGGAGGGTACACAAGAATAATCAAGCTTGGTTTTCGCAGAGGAGATGCTGCACCTGTTGCTATAATTGAATATCTCAAAGAAGGTGAAGAAAGTAAAAAGAAAAAAAGAAAAAAGAAACCTAAAAAAGAAAAACCAGCTGAAATAAAAGCGGAATCTTCACAAGTTGAAATTCCAGAAGAAGAAAAACCCGCAGAAGAAGAAAAACCTGCAGAAGAAGAAAAACCTGCAGAAGAAGAAAAACCTGCAGAAGAAGAAAAACCTGCAGAAGAAGAAAAACCTGTGGAAGAAGAAAAACCCGTAGAAGAAGAAAAACCCGTAGAAGAAGAAAAACCTGCAGAAGAAGAAAAACCCGCAGAAGAAGAAAAACCTGTAGAAGAAGAAAAACCTGTAGAAGAAGAGAAACCTGAAAAATAGTTTTTTTCAAATTGCTTTTTCCCTATATTTTCCCATAATATTTCTTAAGTGTTCAGAGTCTGGAGGGACTTATGAAGAGACTGCTGTTAGTAGTTTGCATAGGAATTTTATTTAAAGGGTTCCTGTATGCTGAAGAAAGATCTATGAAATCGGATGATACAGTAAGAAGATACGAGAGAAAGGCAGTCATGGGGCTTGGTGATATTGGTTTTTCTCAGGATTCAGTCCGTATAAATATGCAGTATTGCACTACCAGAGACAATAGATATCGTTGTATTCCCTGGAGTTTTAATGTCAACTATCCGCTCGGTTATAATGAAAAGCTTAAAGCGGCAAGAACTTTTTATGACTGGACAATAACCAATCGGTTTGACAAAATAATTATGGGTGATGGCACAGCTGATATGATAACCAGAGAAGGACATGTTTCAATTCCTACAGGAGAGCTTGTCCAGTATTTCCGGTCAGGAACAGGGAGTCTCAATTCTTTTCAAAACCGTTTAGAAAGCTATCTGAATGGAGCTTTGAAAGAAAACCTGGGAGATCTTCTTGACGCTTCTGTTACTCAGAGATATCTTGAACTTTCCGAAAGAGAACAGGAAACTTTCATGACTACAAAAGCCAGAGATCTCGGTATAACAGCAGACTTTATAAGAGTTCTCATAAACTCATCTTATATTTTTGCTGCTCATGTTCAGCCGGTAAACGGCAGAGGAAAGGTTGTCAGAAGGGAGAGAAGAACCGTTGATGGCAGAAGAGTCAACTACTGGGACATTGAATTTGAAATACCGATAAATGTTACATTTCTCATTTACAGTTACAATGGAGAGACAAGGCAGTTTTCTTTATATAAGAAGCTTACAGCGTCTTCCGGAGTAGTATCGGGGTCTACAGATTCTTTTTTTGTTGTTCCAACTCCATCTCAAGTCATGGCTGCTTTCAACGATACATTCCAGACAGCAATTAAAGCAGCTTCTATAAATGCCAACTATCAACTCAAAGAAGATGATAATTTTGCTCTTTTTATGCCGGTAAAGGCTGTAAGGGGCTCAAAAATTGAAACAGAATTCGGGGTTATGGAAGATATCAGGGTAGACCATCCTTTTACTGTTATGGCGATGGTTGACGGGGAAATGGTTAACAAAGGTTATGTAAGAGCAAGAAATATCTCAAAAAATTGTTCTCCAGGCTATAACGAGCCAACCATTATGCAGATATCCAGTGGAAATGTTGAAGAATATGATCTGTTAAGAGAATATCCTTGGACAGGACTTTTTTTCAACTTGGGTTTTAGAATGGATTCTCTGCGTGTTGTAGGAAAAGAAGGTGTAGATGATATAGGAGGATTGTTTCTTGCTCCGGGATTTCATTTAGGAGGCAGTATAAATTTAGGATACGCAACCAATTCTCAATCCTTAAGTGAATTCTACATGGATTTCTTTTTTCTGATGAATGTGGGAATAGATAGGTCTGATGAAGTTGGCAGACCGGTGTGGCTTGGGGGAGGTATGGGTTTCTCAAAAAGATTTTATACCGGAGCGGCTGGATTTTATATTGCTCCTGCACTTAACATTATTTATAAGGCAGGGCTGACTACCGAAAACTATACACTCCATAATGTTGTTTTTAATCCTCAGGTTCATTTTGGGTTTAGCATAAATCCCTCTTTTGATATAGTGCTTAAAGGTGGTTGGGATCTCGGTTTTCTTTTGAAAGCGGAAGATCGTTTTGAGAATGATGTTTCTTCAGACTACGATATGTTCGCTATGGGGCTAACTGCTTCACTTGACTTTAACTTTCACCTTCCTATTGTAGGGTCGACAGCAAGATTATACAAAAGACCGTCAAATATTTGTTTGATAGAAAGAAGTAGAAAAGAAAGTAAAATAGAGGAAACAAAATAGTAAAGTTACATTTTTTAGGGAGATTTTCATGAAAAGAGTGGCGTTTTTAACTTTAACATTATTAGCAGTGATGTTTTGTGGTTGTAAGTCTTCTCCGGCATGTGAGCCGAATCTTCAGCCTACCCCCGCAATTTATGAGGCGACATTTGTTGAAAGCACATCTACGGCTGAATCAATGATAAGGGCGAGTGGTTTAGGCTGTACAATGGAAGAAGCTTTAAATGAAGCGAGAAAGACCGCTATATGGTTTGTACTTGAAGCAGGTGACAAACCACTTCTTAAAACGCCTGCTGAAAGAACAAGGGCTGTAGGTCTTGCTCAGCAAATGTATGCTGATCCCAATCGATATATCAGGTGGCAGTCAGGTTTGAAATCGAAACAGACAGTAGGGGGAAAAATTAAAGTTTCTTATATTTTCAGGGTAGATATTGCAATGATAACGGAACAGCTTGTTGCAAACGGGATTATTTCCGCTACCAGTGACCTTGCTGAAAGTATCGGACTTCCCACTATCGCTGTTTTTGCCGAAAAAGGTGGAGACTGGGCGAGAACAGCGGTTACTGTAATGCAGGAATATTTTCAGGACAACTCTTTTGAGGTGTATTCTTCGGCTCAAATAGATCAGGCCAGTGATCTTGTCAGCAAAATATCAAAACTTGAAGGAGCAGAAACAGATCCCATGCATGATATGGCTCTTTCTCTTGGATCTGATATATATGCAAAAATAAATTATTCGGGAGGCAGCGGATCTGTCGGAGGAACGGCAACTGCAAAAGCTTCTGTCGCAGTGGAAGTTTTTGAAACGGCTTCGGGCAGAATGCTGGCTTCCACCACAGGTTATTCGGCAGAAAGAAGAGTGTCCGATATCAATGCTCTTGTTCAGGAAGCAACCAACGATGCCTCTTCAAAAGTAATTTCCCAGATCAAAAAAGAGTGGATAAAAATGGCAGAAACGGGAAGACCTTTTAAGGTTACAGTGCTTAGCAATTCTGATGATGGTGCCCGGGTTGATGAAGCTATTTACGGAATGTTACGGAATATGTCTAAGCGGCCTATAAGAAGACAGGGCGGAGGAAAATCAACATTCAGCTACATTGTTTATATAAGCGGAGTTGACAATGCCTATGAACTTTTCCTTAATTTAAGAGACAACTACAATGGTCCCGGTCAGCTTGAAAGAGTTAGCGATACGGGATCTTTTCTTGTTTTCAAGGCCACAAGTACTGGTGAGATAGAGTTAGAAATAAAGTAAGGATTTTGATATGAAAAAAATTACAATAGCTGTCAGTTTGCTGATTTTGTCAGTAATATACATGCCTTTCGAGCTTTGCGCAAAAGATGGGTACAGAAAGATAAAAAAAAATGCAGCGAATGCTTTTGCAGAAATTGATGGGAAGATCAGTTCAAAACCTTCCATTCCTGATGTTGACATTGAGACGGCTCCTCTTAGAGGAACCGGTTACGGGGACACGGTAAATGCCGCAAAATCTGACGCCCTTTCTCATTTAAGTCAGTCAATAGTTGCTTCTGTGCAGAGTGAAACAAGAATGTCTCAGGAGGAAAAAGAGGGAAAATACAGTGAGTCTTTTAAAAACGATATTGTTGTAAACTCCAATGTTTTTCTCAAAGGTCTTAGATATACAGAGCCGGAAAAAACAGAAAAAGGTTTCAAAGTTACAGCCTATATGACAAAAGAAGCTGTGTTGGGAACCTTAAAATACCTTGTTACAACACTTCCTGATGATCTTGAATCCCTTGATCCATTAAAATACGATAATGTACTTACAACAGTTTATCTTGCATACTCTCTTATTTTTGCAGTATCAAAAAACGACCTCCCTGAAAGAGCCAAATACATTTCAATTTTGGACAAAGTAAAAAAAGAGGTTGAAAAAATGGCTTCTCACGGCTCAATTGTTTTCATGGCCGAAGAAGGAGTCAAAGCTGAAATTTCTATCGGTGGGAATAAATATAAAGTGAACCGGAAGATATTTCTTAAACCAGGGAAATATAATTTTTCAGTCAAATCAGATGGATACAGGTCTTTGAAAGGCTCTGTTCATCTTTCCAGAGCTGACAGAAGGTATGTCGAACTTGTACTTATTCCTGAGGAAATAGAGAAAAAAGAAGTTTTTCTTACAGTTGTTTCCCCTGTAAGAGTCATAGATGATATTGAAAAAGCTCTGCTTGATTTTGGCATAGTGCCGAGTCAGGATGAAAACCTGCCACACTCTATAGTTGTCACTCTTAAAGGAACATCAGTCAGCATTGATAACTATAAAAGATATGAACTGGAAATGGATCTTCATACATTTAAGAATGGTAAAAAATTTAAAATAACAAGATACAGACACAAACCGTTTTTTGTTGCCCCTGATACAGAAGATGCCGCAATAAGAAGAGAAACTGCTAAAATTGCAGTTCAGGTTGTAAGAAAGTTTCTTTCAAGCATAGACTTGAAAGAATTTTTCAGTGATTGAAAGAAAATCTGTAACTTTTTGACAAAAGAACGATTGATGATATTCTAAAGTGTTCGTGTGTGAAAAAGGAGGATATTTTGAAAAAGTTATTTTTAGTTTCTTTTTTGTTTTTATTTTTAGTCGTAATCTCATGTGATAACACAACTCTGGAAAAGTTGGATCATGATCCGGTCCCCGATGAAAATGAGGTTGTTGATGATGTTGAATTTCCTGATGAAGAAGAATATGAAGAAACTCCTGATGAAGAAGAGGATGAAATAGTTGAATTCGATCCTGACGATCCCGGATACACGGTTGAATTCGTTTTTCTTGACATGTTCATGATGGGTGAGCCTATGAACATGATCGTAGGATATGTTATGAAGACAGCAAGGGAAGACCTGAAAGAAGATGAAAAAACAGTTAGTCAGCCTCTTAATACATGTGTAATGGGAGAGTCCGCCCCCAGAGTGCCAGAGTGCTACTCTCATGAAGATTGTGCCCCTGAACAGGAATGCCACCCAAGAACTGACCGGGATGGAAACCCTATCCCCGACAGTGAAAGATGCATTACTCCCGACAGGGAATCTCTTGATGTAGGACCTATTATCATATCAGGTTTTGCAGACGGACCGCAGACTTTCCTTTATGAGCCGGGCGATCAGGTTTATAAACTTAACGGACAGGGAGACGGCAGTGTTGATCCATCTCTTATGACTTACAGCACAGATTATGGGCTGTATGCTGAAAACCCGACACCTCCTGATCTGGATTCTTTTTCAGGAGAATTTTATCTCGGCTCAAAACTTGAACTTACAAGTCATCAAGTTGTTCAGGGAGATATGTTCCCCGGTATTCAGCTCAATGTGCATGAGCCCATGACCTTTACATGGACTCCAAGCGGAATGGACGGTGTTGTAGAAATTAACATAAGTGCCGCACAAAACCTGAATAATGTTGTAAATGTAAGTTGCCTTGTGGAAGATAACGGAGAATTCACAATTCCACATGAATTTGCTTCCCAGCTTATCTTCGGATCGGGCCCGATGGTATCAATGGCAAATATGTTAACGATCAGTCGTGATTCAAGTTCTTATATATCGGGAGAAACCATATCCTCAGGCAAAATAGGGCTTGATCAGATACTCCTTGTCAATATAATCCCTGTTTTCTGACGATCAAAATTTGTAAAAAAAGTAAAAACGGATATTATATTTTCAGTCTCATATGAAATGGAGAGAGACATGCTGAGATGTCCGGTTTGTGTAAAGACCGATATGGCAGTTCTTGAACTGCATGAGATAGAGATAGACTACTGTTTTTCGTGTGCAGGAATATGGCTTGATGAAGGAGAGCTTGAACTGTTGCTTGAAGGGAGTGGAAAGAAAGAAGAGATCGTTTCATCTTTCAAAGAACTTAAAGACTGTGAATGTTCCGAAGCAAAAAGACCGTGTCCTATCTGTGACAAAAAAATGCTGAAAGTTGAGATCAATGCCGGAGACAAAGTAATATTGATAGATAAGTGCGGGAAAAACCACGGCCTGTGGTTTGATCACGGTGAACTTTTCGATGTAATAAACAGCTCAATTAAAGATCATGATAATCCTGTGCTCTCTTTTTTACGCGATATTTTTCTTTCCAAAAATAATAAGCAGGAGGAAACTCAATGATTTTTGTAGTAATTTTACTTGCCGTTGTCGGAATTTTTATCATCTTTTTTGTCGGGATCTACAATCGCCTCGTCGGTTTGAGAAACAGAGTTAAAAACTCATGGAGTCAGATAGATGTTCAGCTTAAAAGAAGACACGATCTGATTCCCAATCTTGTTGAAACAGCAAAAGGTTTTATGAAGCACGAAAATGAAACTTTTGTAGCAGTAACAGAAGCAAGATCGAAGGCAATGAACGCAGGGAACTCCGGATCTGTGAAAGAAATAGGTCAGGCGGAAGCAGACCTGAGCGGATCTCTTGCAAAATTTCTTCTTACTGTTGAAAATTATCCTGAGCTTAAGGCAAATCAGAATTTTCTTGCTCTTCAGGAAGAACTTACTTCAACTGAGAACAGAATAGCTTTTTCAAGACAGGCGTACAATGATGATGTTATGATGTTCAACAATAAGATCGAAATGTTCCCCTCAAATATTGTTGCAGGAATGTTCAATTTCGAAAAGTCGGAATTTTTTGAAATTGAGAACAAAGATGAAAGAGAGGCTCCGAAAGTCAGCTTCAGTTAACTTGAAGGAATTTAAGAATGTGGGAACTTGTCCAGCAGAATAAAAGAAAATCACAGATAATATTTGCAGGAATGTTCCTGCTCCTTATGGGTCTTTCTGTTTCTATCGGACTCGCCATAGAGTATCCTGTCGGAGGCTACTGGGGAGCTTTTGTGGGTTTTATTCTCTGGGCTGTTCAATCTGCTGTAGCATATTTTTTCGGAGATCAGATCGTTCTTCGGGTATCTCAGGCAACAAAAGTTTCAAAAGAAAACTATCCACAGCTTCACAATATAGTTGAAGAGATGAAAATTGCTGCAAGTCAGCCCTATATGCCTGAAGTATATGTGATAAACGATGAAGCAATGAATGCTTTTGCAACGGGTATCCGTCCTGAAAAATCGGCAATTTGTGTTACAGCAGGGCTTCTTGAATCACTAAACAGGGATGAACTTCAAGGTGTGGTGGCACATGAAATGTCCCACATAATAAACAGGGATGTTCTTTTTATGACCTTTGCAGGGGTTATGCTTGGTACCATAAACATGATATCGAAAGGGTTCATTATTGGAAGTTATTCCGGAAGAAGAGGCAGTTACAGCAGAAGGGGCAGGTTAGGCTCCAGTGCTTCAAAATCTCACCCTGCTCTTATGCTTATAGCTTTAGTTTTTGCTATTATTGCTCCGCTTCTTGCCAATATTTTCTATTTTGCAATATCAAGAAAAAGAGAATATCTCGCAGATGCTACGGCCGTGCGGCTTACAAGATATCCTGAAGGGCTTGCTTCTGCTCTTGAAAGGATATCAGGAACGGCTACAAATCTTGTTATGTATAACAGCATTACAGCTCCGATGTATATAATAAATCCCATGGCATACTCAGACCAGGCTTCTGTTTTTTCGTCATCAACACACCCCCCCACATCAGAAAGGATAGGAATTTTAAGAGCTTTGCAAAATGGTGGCAAAGTTTCGTTTAGAGACTATCAGGCAGCTTATGCAAAGCAATGTGGGAACAAGAAGTTGCTTCCTGACTCTGCACTTAAAAATAAAGAGCAGATAGCTGTCAGGACAGGTATGGTTGCTGCGGCCGGTGCCGTTGCAGGCGGAGTATCAAAAAAAGGTGCGGTTAGAGGAGTTACCGACCTTATAATGGCAAATAGCGGTTTTGTATTTCTTCCCTGCAGTTGCGGACTTAAAATAAAAGTTCCTCCCACGCTCGGCAAGTCAAACACTCAGTGTCCCAGATGCGGAAAATTTCTGACAGTTCCCTCTGTAACATCGGGGATAAACCATAAAAGTGAAAAAACGGAAAACATTGATGGAGCAGCCGCAACATTTGTGCGGAAAAACCCCGATTCATGGGAAAGTTTTAATTGCAGTTGCGGATTCGGACACCAGCTTTCTCCTCTTTTCAGAGGAAGAAAAGTGGTTTGCAGGAAATGTAAAGCAAATATCCAGATAGATTATCCGGAATAGTTTTTAATTACCTTAAAAAAGGATATCTGTTTTTAGGATTCCAGATAAGATATTCGTCAATGCCGTGTTCTTCAAGTGCCCGTATCTGATCAAGGATCTCTTTTTTTCCATAATCAAGATGATCTTTAAGCCAGATAGCTGTAAAGCCCTGTATCCATGGTCTGATTATAGCCGGGGTTTTTATGTTTCTGTTCCTTGCAACAGCATCTCTGGCTGCAACAAATATAGTTTTATACGGTTCTCTGTCGGGAATAGGTATAGTTGCAAATC
This sequence comes from Candidatus Sumerlaeota bacterium, assembly GCA_007132725.1. Taxonomy (GTDB): domain Bacteria; phylum UBP6; class UBA1177; order UBA1177; family UBA1177; genus SLGQ01. The sequence continues at coordinate 8,510 of SLOD01000139.1, read as the reverse complement.
CATTGGAAAAATGAGATGGGTATATCATCGGAGAAATATAGTCGACCACATTGCTTATTGCTTCCCAGTATTGGCCGAGGTTGAGATCATCTGACGCTGAACCGACCAGACCGAAAACATCGGCACTGACATAAACTTCTTTTTTACGAAGGCGTGCATAAGCAAATTTTAAAAACTCCTGTATAGCTTTAGCTTTTGACTCTCTTTGGGTATTTCTGAAGTTAAGATTGCTTTTCCAGTCGGTAAACCTTACATAATCAAACTGTATTTCATTGAACCCGAGGTCAGCAGCCTCTTCGCTTAATTCTACAAGATACTCCCAATATTTACGGTTATGAGGAGAGACCCACCTCAATTTATCTCTGTCAAGATAAATGTCGTTGGTTTCGTTGTCAAATACAGCAGATCCAGGGTTTGCTTTTGCATAGGTATCATCTTTGAAAGCAGTTACTCTGCCTATAATATAGATATTGTTTTTTTTTGCTTTTTTAAGAATCTTTCTAAGCTCTGAAGTATCTCTGTACATTACAGATCTGTTTGCGGCAGGAATATGTCTGCCTGCCGCCTCGCTTCTGAAAAGCAGATATCCATTTTCGTTTTTTATATCAATAACGAAAGTGTTTATATTTGTTTCTTCAGCCAACTTAAAAAAGCGTTTTATCCTTTGGGGTGTGGAAGAATAGATAGTCATGTATATTCCTCTTGCTTTGACACGCGGATTGTTCTCATATTCGTCCACTTTGTCCTGAGGAGAAAAATCAAGGTTTCTGTATAGAGGGTTTATCAGCTCAACTCTTGATTCAGCAGTAAACTCGGCAGCGATCCAACCTTTATAAAGTTTTTCATCTTTTTGGCAGGAAATTTTAAACCATTTTCTTCCTGTGGCGTCCTCTCTGTCCCCAAGAACAGTTACTGCGTCTCCTCTGTAAATTAAAGTCAATCTTTTTGAGTTGGTTGTAGGGTAGGCTCTTACATTGAGAATGTCTGCGTTGACAAAAACAACAGGTTTTTCATCAATATCAGGAACCCGTTCTTCTCCTGTAATATGTTCCGGATCTTCAGAAAGTTTTTGTGCATCTTTTATGTCAAATGAATAAAGTGAGCTCCCAAAAAGCAGAATAATAAAAAAAAGATGGAACATAAAATTCCCCAAAGAGACAATGTTTTCCCCAAATCATCGCTAATATACAATGACCTGAAAGTAAAGCAAAGTTTTTTAATAAAACATTTATTAAAAGTGCAGGGACAGTCTTATAAGTTATTTGACTTTTATTTGCTGAAGAATATAAAGTTTATGCAGGTATGTAATAGGTCTTTAAAACACAGAGGAGGCTTGCTGAAAATGAGTGATAAAAATTCTATTAAAATCGGGTCACTTGATTCAAAGATCAAAGAAATTTCAGACTATCTTAAATCTTCTGTTCTTGATCCTGCAGAAGAAGAAAAGAACAAATTAATAGAAGAAGGTTTAAAAGAGAAAGAAAAAATTATTGCTGAAGCTCAAGCTGAAGCTGAAAAAATAGTTGAAAACGCAGAAAAAAAAGCAGCCATTCTAAAACAGAATACGGAATCTGCTCTTAATATTGCGGCCAAGCAGACAATTGATAAAGTTAAGCTGGCTCTGGAAAAAGAGATCCTCGGTTTTACAGTGCAAGAACCTGTAAAAGAAGCGATGAAAAAGGAAGATATAGTTAAAGACTTTGTATTGGAGGTTCTTAAGCAGTATGCCCAAAGCTCAATAAACTTTACAATAACATTGGGAGAAAATGTTAAAGATAAAGTAGAAGACTTTGTTAAGAATGAAATAAAAGAAAAAGGTTTGAAAGGAATTGAAATATCAGGAGAAACTATTCCTTCCGGGTTTTCTCTTTCTTTTGCTGACAACAGCTTGAAAATAGATTTTTCGGAAGAGTCTGTAGTTGAACTTTTTACTGAATATTTGAGACCTGAATTGAGAAAAACGCTTTTTTCCAAATAGACAGAGGTGCTTGAGCAATGATGAAGTTCAATCATTATACAGTTGGTGCCCTTCCGACACTTACATGGGAAAGTGAACTTCCATGCACTTTCTATGAACTTCTTGAAGAGTATCATACTCAGTTAGAGCCGTTAAGAGATGGAATAAGCGACATACTTCTTCTCAATGATGTTAAAAATCTGGAGTTGATCTTAAAAGAAAGAGTTGAAGCCAACGAGGGACTCAAGGGGAATCTTGAAAAAGGAAAAATTGAATTTTACAGGGCAAGATTTGTAGAGATTGAAGAGCTTGAAGAATTCATGGAAGAACCTTTTATAAATAGACCGCATGACAACTATCCGGAATTTATGATGGATTATTTCCTGGAGTATAGATCTGACGAAGAAAGGTTTAAGCACATAGAGGAACTGTATATAGGTTATTTTAGATATCTTCAGACAAGAGAAAACGGTTTTATCAGGTATTATGGTAGAATTGCAACAACTATCAGAACAGTCCTTGTTGCAATGAGAATAATAAAAAGCGGTCTTGATCTTGAAAAAAACTTGAAGGGAGATCCGTTTATAGTTCAAACCATTCTTGAAAACCGGAGCAATGCAGATTTCGGTTTGAAAAACATTCTCCCGGAGGTCCCTGAAATAATAGCGCTTTTCGATAAGGAAAGGGATCCTGTGGAAGTTGAAAGAGATCTTGACAGAATAAGGTTTAAACTTATGGAAGATGTCGGCAAGGAGTCCCCTTTTGCAGATCATATAATTTACTCCTACTTGATAGGATTTATGCTTAGGAACAGATGGAACTCTCTTGACAGCTCAAAGGGGGAGACGATCCTTGATAATATTGTGGAAGGTAATTACTGAGAGGAGAGATATGTAATGGTCATGAAATCTGAAAAAGCCAGAGGAACTATTGTAGCTGCACATGGCAATCTTATGACGATCAGGTTTGAGGGAGTCGTTCGCCAGAACGAAGTTGTTTATGTCAAAAGTGCAGGGCTTTCTCTTAAGGGTGAGGTTATTGAAATAAACGGAAATGAAGCCAAAGTTCAGGTCTTTGAACCGACAAAAGGTGTGCGTTACGGAGATGAAGTGGAATTTGATTCAGATCTGCTCACTGTAGAGTTGGGCCCCGGCCTTTTAAAGAGAGTGTTTGACGGTTTACAGAATCCGTTGGAAGATATTGCTGAGCAGTCAGGATATTTTCTTCCAAGAGGGGTATATCTTGATCCTTTACCAAGAGATGCAAAATGGAAATGGACCCCGATAGCAAAAGTTGGAGACAAAGTTGAGAGAGCACACTTTCTTGGTTGGGTTCCCGAAGAGAACATTGAGCATAAGATAATGGTTCCTTTTAATTTTTTTGGGAAAGGTGTGGTCAAAAAAATAGCGGATGAAGGAGACTACACTATTGATGACGAGATAGCACAAATCGAAGATGAAAAAGGGAATGTTGTCCCGGTCAAAATGATTCAGCGCTGGCCTGCAAAATTTGCTTTAAGGTTTGGAGAGCGGATTCTTCCCAAAGAACAGCTTGTAACCTCAATGAGAGTTATTGACGGTCCTTTCCCTGTTGCAAAAGGTGGAACTTTCTGCACTCCCGGACCTTTCGGAGCAGGAAAAACTGTTTTACAGCATCAGGTATCCAAGTATGCAGAAACTCAGGTAGTCATTGTTGTGGCCTGCGGAGAGAGAGCGGGGGAAGTAGTTGAAATACTTAGGGAGTTTCCACATCTTGACGACCCTCAGACGGGTGGAAAGCTTATAGACAGAACATGTATCATATGCAACACTTCTTCGATGCCTGTTGCAGCAAGAGAAAGTTCTGTCTACATGGGGGTTACGATAGCTGAATATTACAGGCAGATGGGTGTTGACTGCCTTTTACTTGCTGACTCCACTTCAAGGTGGGCTCAGGCACTCCGAGAGATGTCCGGTCGTCTGGAAGAGATTCCCGGAGAAGAAGCTTTTCCGGCCTATCTTGCAACAAGGATATCTGAACTTTATGAAAGAGCCGGAGTACTCAGGCTTTATGACAACAAAGAAGGATCCCTTACCATTGGTGGAGCTGTGAGTCCTGCAGGAGGAAACTTTGAAGAACCTGTTACACTTTCAACTCTTGCTGTTGTAGGATGTTTTCTCGGGCTGAGCAGACAAAGATCGGATGCAAGAAGATACCCGGCCATAGATCCTTTGATAAGCTGGTCAAAATATATAGATCGTTTTGCTGAATACGGTTCTGACGAAATGAAAGAGCGTGTCCGGAGAATTACTGTGGCTCAAAACATGATCTTTAAGAGCGATGAAATCGGAAAAAAAATGTCAGTTGTAGGAGAAGAAGGTATTGCGATAGAAGATCTGATCGTTTATCTGAAAGGGGAGTTTTATGATGCAGTCTATCTCCAGCAAAATGCTTTTGACCCTGTTGATACCGCAACTGATATGGAAAGACAGAGCGAGCAGCTTGATCTTGTTTCGAAAGTTCTTGAAAAAGATTTTGAGTTTAAAGATAAAGAAGAAGCAAGGAAGTATTTTCTTACACTTACTGACAAAGTTATACAGCTTAACTATCTGAGTAAAGATGTCTCAATATATGATCAGAAAAAAGATGAAATTCTCAATATGATAGAGGGTGCTTAAAATGGCTAGAACTTACAATCGCATAGAAAGAATAAAAGGGAGTATTGCTCAAGTTAAAGCTGAGGGAGTGATGCTTGGAGAACTTGCCAGAATAAAACTCCGTGACGGCAGAGAAACTCTTGGAGAGGTTATAAGCTTTGATGGAGACAAGGTAAATTTGCAGGTCTATAGCGGAACAAAAGGTGTCAGCACTGGTGACCAGATCAGGTTTTTAGGAAGATCAATGCAGGTTTCGTACGGTGAGTCAATGCTTGGGAGAGTTTTTAACGGCAGTGGAGACCCTATAGACAAAGGCCCTCAATTAATGGAAGAAAAGGTTGAAATACAAGGCCCTTCGTTTAACCCAGCAAAAAGGATAGTCCCCAAAAGATTTGTGAAAACCAACATTCCTATGATAGATATGTTCAACGCCCTTGTTATCAGCCAAAAGATCCCTATTTTTTCTATACCGGGCGAGCCTTATAACGAACTGCTTGCAAGGATTGCCAGCCAAACTGATGCGGATATCATTGTCCTTGGAGGGATGGGTCTTAAGTTTGATGATTATCAGTATTTTAGAGATTATTTTACAAAAACAGGTGCCATGGAAAAAACTTCAATGTTTATTCATCTTGCTTCTGATCCTGTAGTTGAGTGTGTTCTTGTTCCTGATATGGCTCTTGCGGCAGCAGAACAGTTTGCAGTAAACAATAAGGATGTACTGGTTCTTCTTACCGATATGACAGCATTCAGCGATGCTCTTAAAGAAATATCGATTTCGATGGAAATGGTCCCTTCCAACAGGGGATACCCCGGCTCTCTTTACAGTGATCTTGCCGCAAGATATGAAAAAGCGGTTGATATTCAATCTGCAGGTTCTATCACGGTAATTGCTGTAACTACGATGCCGGGAGATGATGTAACACACCCTGTTCCTGATAATACAGGTTATATTACGGAAGGACAGTTCTATCTTCATGGAGGTGTTATTGATCCTTTCGGATCATTGAGCAGGCTTAAACAGCAAGTTATGGGAAAAGTGACAAGAGAGGACCACGGAGATCTTGCCAACGCAATGATCAGGCTCTTTGCGGATGCCAAGAAAGCAAGAGACAGGGCTTCTATGGGATTTCGTCTTTCAGGCTGGGACAACAAACTTCTTAAATATGCGGGGCTTTTTGAAGAAAAAATGATGAGCCTTGAAGTAAATCTTGATATAGATGAACAGCTTAACCTTGGTTGGGAACTTTTGGCAGAGTGTTTTGATAAAAATGAAACCGGACTGAAAAATGAATGGATAGATAAATACGGTAAATGGAAATAATTTATGGCCACTATCAAGCTGAACAAAACTGAACTGAAGACGCAGAAGAATCTTCTTGAACAGTTAACCAAATATCTTCCTACTCTTCAGTTAAAAAAACAGCAGCTTCAAGCGGAATTGGAAACTATAAAAAACAACGAAAGCAAAGTTCTTGCTGAAATAGAAAGGAAAAGAAACTCAATATCGAAGTGGTCAGTTCTTTTATCTCAAAAACTGACGATCAATATTTATCAGACTGTTCAGATAGAAGAAGTCCTTACTGAAATTGAAAATATTGCGGGGGTTGATGTTCCGGTCTTTAAAGATGTTGTTTTTAAACCTTTCATATACTCATTTTTTATAAAGCCGATCTGGGTTGACAGGGCGAAAAAAGAGCTGAGAGAATTGGTGGCAGAAAGAGAAAAACTGAAAATAGTAAGACAGAAGATGGAAATAATTGCTGAAGAACTGAGGCAGACAAGCATAAAAGTGAATCTGTTTGAAAAAAGGCTGATACCTCAATGCAAAGAGAATATTAAAAAAATTAAAATATTTCTGGGAGACCAGGAAATTGCCGCTATTTGTAATGCCAAGATCGCAAAAGACAAGTTGAAAAGGAAGGATGAAGTTGTGGCGGAGGCTGTGTAGTGATAGATAAAGTCAGAAAAATACTGATTGTCGGTTCACAAAAAGAAAAAAACGATGTATTGAATGATCTCCAGAAGGTTGGTGTGGTTCAAATAGAACCCTATAAAGGGGAAACTTTCAAAGTTGAGGGCGGAATAGTTTCAACTCACTTGACAAACAAAATATCAGTAGCTTTGAAAATTATTTCCAAATACGAAAATATTGTAAAGAAGCTAAATATTGAGCCGGTTGATTTCCCGGGGACAAGGGAAGATATTCTTGAAGATATACCGAGTCTTGATGCTGAACTTAAAGAGGTAAAAGAGAATCAGGTAATATTAAAAAACAAGATAGATTCTCTGATCCCCTGGGGGAATTTTTCTCTTAAGCAACTGAAAGACATAGAAGAAAAAGGAAATCTTGCAATTCAATTCTGGGATGTTGCACAAAAAGTGGCGGATGAAATAACAGTAAAAGATGTCATTGCTGAAATTCCTGTTACCAAAGATGATGAGCGGCTTTACTTCCTCACCTTTGCGAAAAAACCTGTGAAAATAGCACAGTGTGTTGAAGTTAACTATGATAGAGATATTTCAGACCTCAAAGAAGAGTTGGAGAAGCTTGTTCAGGAAGAGAAAAAACTTGTTGAAAAGTTATACTCTTCTGTTTCAAGAAAAAAAGAACTTAAAAAGTATTATCTTGAAGCACAAAATGAAGTTAACTTTAAAAAAGCAATTTCCGGCTCAATAACAGAATTTGATGAAAAATTGTTCATTATTCAAGGATGGTGTCCGGTAAAAGAGCTGGAAGAACTTAATAAAGTTCTTGAAAAATTTACAGTAACCATTGTTCCTGTGGAACCGGAGAAAGATGAAAGGATACCCACCCTTCTTTTAAGTGAAAATAAACCGGAAGAATTAGGGAGTGATCTTGTTAATATATATGATGTTCCTTCTTATAAAGACTGGGATCCAAGTGCATGGGTGTTTTTTGCTTTTACAATATTTTTTGCGATGATACTGGCTGATGGAGGCTACGGGATACTTCTGCTTGCTTTAATGATCTATCTGAAAGTTAAAGTAAAGCGCCCCTCTTCTTCCGTAAAAAGATTTATAAACCTGAGTCTTGTTCTTACCGGAACCACATCTGTTTACGGTTTGATTTCCGGCGGTTTTTTTGGAATTTCTATTGAATCACCGGCATTTTCATGGATGAAACCTTTGGCCGGGTTACTTGAAAACATCAGACTTTTTGACAGTCTGGATTCCGGTTTAATGATGCTTGTTTCTATAGTTATAGGAATGCTTCATATATCTCTATCTCTCATTTTAAAAGGTCTGAGGTCTTTTATTGATGACAGGGATTATATAACCCCGGCCATAAATCTTGTATGGATATCAGGTATATGGGCCTTTTTTTTCTGGTATAAGTATGATGGAGTTGAAGGTTACGAAGCTTATACGCAAGGTGGTTTGACAGGTTTAAAAATATGTGGAGGACTGCTTGTTGTTCTTTATGCAGTTTCCGCCCGCACTTTAAATCCGCTCAAAATGTTCATGACTTCTTTTTTCGGACTATATAACAGTGTTCAGTTTTTCAGTGATGTTCTAAGTTATATCCGAATATTTGCTCTCGGGCTTTCCGGTGCATTGCTTGCCCAGACTTTCAATGATCTTTCTTTGGGATTATGGGAGTCGGGTGTTGCGGGGATGATATTTGCTCCTTTTATTTTTATTCTGGGACACACTTTGAATATTGCTCTTTGCATCATGGGAGGTGTTATTCATGGGTTGAGATTGAATTTTTTAGAATGGTACAGATGGTCTTTTGATGGTGGAGGAAGAAAGTTCACACCTTTTAAAGATCTGTTGTCAACATATGTTAAAGGTGAAAATTAATAATCTTGTTTTAAGGAGAAAACTATGGATCTTGGAAGTTTCGGACCTATTTTGGCTCTTGGTCTTGCAGCGGCAGGAAGTGCTATCGG
>SLOD01000065.1 GCA_007132725.1 Candidatus Sumerlaeota bacterium | reverse complement strand
TGAAATACCTTGGCGGACCATGACTGACATGAGGAATGTCTTAATCCACCATTATTTTGGAGTTGATTTTACCGCAGTCTGGGACACCATACAAAAAGACCTTCCTTCCTTAAAAGAAAAGATCGAAAAAATCATCAAAATGTTAAAAGAAGCCGGTGCAGAAGAATAAACTCCAAAATTATGTACAACAATTTACACAGAACAAGAGAATTTGTCAGAAATCCATTCGCACCCGGAGCCGATACACAAAAACAGGATGAACTCAGAAAGTTCATTGAAATGGGTGGGGTGGTTGGACCAAGATGGGATCCGAGGTTTAATTAGGTGGGAGAATAAAATGAATGTTTTAAATAGAAGTGGTGCGTTTATTTTTGGGCTAGTTTTTATTGTGGCAACATATATTTTTAATAATAATTTTGCCCAAGATTTTTGGGAGTATAAATCTGGTAACAATAATTTATGGTTTTTCACATGGGCACTTTTGTTCGGGAGTGAACTCGTTTATTACTGGAAAAAAAATGATTGGTACTTATACAAGTTTTATCCAATAGATTTCTTTGACAGGAATTTTCTGGTTATTCTGATATATCTTAACCTTGCTGTTTTTTTCAGCGATATTTTTCTCCATCCTGTCTCAATTATAATATTTGTGATAATTTTAATACTGAATGAACTTAGAATGCGGAAAGTATATAAGAAAAGAGCGATAAGAGACAATGATATGAAAGAGATCCTTGGACATCAGGGGTATGACGGGGAAAAGATCGTTCTTAAAAAAACAAGCAAGAACTTCTTTTTCAGAACATGGTTTTTTTATTTGGCAATGATTCCGTTTCTTATTTTTGATATAAGGGAAACTAGTGAAATAATGTTCAGGATATTATTTAGAACTCCAATTATTTTACTTGTACTTTATGAAGAGTACAATAGGCGGAAAATATACAAAGAAATAAAAGAAATTATGGGGGAGAACGCTATAGTTACAGATAGGTAGCTCAAGCAAGAAGAAATAAATTGAAGAATGCTTTCCAAGACAAGCTAATTATTAATATGCTTAGCAATATGCTTAGAGTAAAAGGTAAATCCCTCCACGAAGAAGGTCCGGTGATAAGTGTTGAAGTTGAAGGTACGGCAGGAACTCCAAGGAGAGTGTTTGTGAGAAATCCATATTACCGGGGACCTGATCCGATGAAAGAAGTTTTATGGTTCTACAACAATCCGGACGGAACCAGAGGATTCGTTAGAAACCCATTCGCTCCCGGAGCCGATACACAAAAACAGGATGAACTTCGAAAGTTCATTGAGAAGGGTGGGGTGGTTGGACCATCAGTAATGAAAAGATAAATGAAAGGAGATATGTTTTATGAAAAAATCGAAAAAGTTTTTTATAATATCCTTTGTTGTTTTGCTGATTATTTTGTTAATAAGGGTATATTTCTTTTCTTTCGACAATTATAAAAAAGAAGTGAAAGAGGAAAGATATGTTAAATATGCTTTTTTAGAAAATGATTTATACGGGGTGCTTTTTAACAATGGAGATGTCGCTATAAATCCTTCTTATGATAAGATTTTCACTCTTGTCGATGGAAAAATACGGGCAGAGAAAGACGGAATGTCATATTTGTTAAATATATACGGTGATGTAATAGCGGGAGAATTAAAAAAGGTTTTGCCTTTTAATGATGGTTATTCTGCGGTAATGTGTAATAATGACAAGTGGGGTTTTATCAATGAAAAAGGGTGCTTTTTAATTAGTTGCAAATTTGAGGCGGCTAAAAGTTTTTCTGAAAATTTAGCCGCTGTGCAAAACAATGGCAAGTGGGGTTTTATAAACAAAGAAGAGGAAGCTGTAATTCCTTTCAGATATGACAGTGTGGAGAGTTTTAGCGGTAATCTGGCTACGGTTATGAAAGATGGGGTATATTGCGGTATAAATAAACATGGTGAAAAGATAACACCCTGTGAATACGATTTTTTGAAGCCGTACAAAGGTTTTTTTGTTGGCAAAATGGATGGAAAAGAACAAAACCATGTTGTGTTAAGTGAAAGCGGCGAAGAAGCTTACTCAAGTTCAAGTGAAATTAGACCATTAGATATAGGGGAAAACATCTATGCTTTGAACTTTTTTTCACCGCCTCTTATAAAAGATGGAAAAATAATACTGGGCGAAAAAGAGTTTGATCGAATTTATAAGTTTCAGGAAAAAAGAGCTCTTTTTCGAAAAAAAGAAGACGGGGTAGAAAAATATGGTTTTATTGATGAAAATGGAAAAGTAATCGTCCCTCCTCTTTATGACGAAGCTTCGTCTTTTTATGAAGGGCGATCAATTGTCAAGATGGGTGACAAATATGGCGTACTAGATTTAAATGGAAAAAATCTTGTTCCGTTAGAATACGATAGAATTCATCTTCATTCTTCAGAAGAGATCGCATCGCTAAAATCAGGGAAAGTGAAAATCCACACAAAAGAAAATATTGAAGGGAGAGCCATTTTTAAATGTGATGACATCATAAGTGGAAGGGAGTCTTTTTTAATTGTGGAAAAAGATGGAAAACAAGGTGTCATTGACAACGAAGGGAATATTGTTGTAGATTTCAAAGAAATAAAGATTTTCTTTGCCGGTGAAGTTTTTTCATACTTAGCTGACAATGGGATGTGGGGATATTTAAGTAGAAATGGTAAAGAAATAACCCCCCCTGTTTTTGATAAAGTTTGCGGATTTATGGACGGAGTTGGAAAAGTGTTTAAAGGAGAAAATATTTATAATATTGATTTAGACGGCAAGCAAATATTTGATGGAAAGTATTCCAGTGTAAGAAGGCTTGATTGGAAGGATTTTTATGCTTGTGGAATGAGAAGCAGTAATTTTGGAATTTGGTAAATCCCTCCACGAAGAAGGTCCGGTTATCAGCGTTGAAGTTGAAGGTACGGCAGGAACTCCGAGAAGGGTGTTTGTCAGAAACCCATATTACCGGGGTCCAGACCCAATGAAAGAAGTATTATGGTTCTACAACAATCCGGACGGAACCAGAGGATTCGTTAGGAACCCATTTGCACCAGGTGCTGATTTTATTTTTTTGACTTAGTTAGTCAAAAATGAGAAATGAGAGAAGAGAAACCGTTTTATGGGACACAGTTAGAAGCAGTGATATTGTGTCGTAAACTTATGATAGTTCGTATGTTTTCCCTTTTCAGGCGAAAACTCTCAGGTAGTATTTTAGGTGTCTTTATACGAAAGTTGCGAAAAGGTTTTTAATGTATTATATTTTATTCAATGTTTTTTTTGAGAGAACAGTAGATGAAAATTAAGGCTACAGATTTGATTCCGCAAAGAGAACCTTTTGTTCTGGTAGATACAGTTCTTGAGTGCAGTGATGAGCGGACTCTCACTTCTTTTTCTTTTGACGAATCACATATCTTGTGCAGGGAAGGGAAACTTATTGAAGCAGGGCTTGTCGAAAACATGGCTCAAAGTGCTGCGGCAGGAGCCGGTTTCAGATTTGTGTCCAAAGGAGAGGATATTCCTCTGGGATTTATAGGATCTGTCGATAAACTGAAAGTTTACTTCATGCCCCTGAAAGGTCAGGTTTTAAAAACGGAAGTTGTTGTTACACATAAACTGATGAACATCACTCTTGTAAACTGCAAGGTTGAAGTTGAAGGTAAAGTGGCTGCCGAATGTAACATGAAAATTTTCATCGCAGAAAGAGGCTGAAATTGGAAGAAAAAACATTATCTGTTAGAACAAAAGTCAGACCGAGATTCAGTGAAATTGATGCAATGACAATTGTATGGCACGGGAACTATATCAAGTTTCTTGAGGATGGGAGAGAAGACTTCGGGATAAAATATGGACTTGATTATATGTCAGTGTATGAAGCAGGTTATATGACACCTGTTGTCAAACTTAACATAGAGTATAAATCCCCTGTTTTCTATGGTCAGGAAGCTGTAGTTGAAACTACATTTATCAATTCGCCTGCTGCAAAAATAGTTTTTGAATATAAGATACTGTGTGTAAAAAGAGGAAGTATTTTTACTACAGCCTCTACGCAGCAGGTTTTTATTAATGCTCAAACAAGGGAACTGGAATTGACGCCTCCAAAATTTTTTGAAGAATGGAAGAAGAAAAGAGGGATTGAAGTATGAAGGTGTTCATTGCTTCGGACAATGTCTATTCTCCTCTTGGTTCTACAACAGAAGAAAACTTTAAGAACATGGTGGATGGAAAAAGCAGTATCAGCCTGATAGAAGACAGCTCAATCTGTCGTAATCCTGCGTATCTCTCTGTTTTTAAAGAAAAGATCAGTGTTTTTAAAAATATGACAAAATTTGAAAATATTGCCGTGCTTTCAATATCTGATGCTTTGAAAAAGAGCAATATAGATCCTGAAGACAGCAGGATATTATTTATTCTCTCAACAACAAAAGGCAACATAGGCATTCTTGATAAAAGTGAAAAAGCTGTTACTGATCCTGCAAGAATATCTCTTAAAAGCTCTGCTGATGTAATTGCCCGTCATTTCAAATTTGTCAATGAACCTCTGATAATATCCAATGCCTGTATTTCAGGAGTTGTATCAGTTATTGTTGCTGAAAGGATGATAAAGAATGGCCTTTATGACAGCATTGTTGTTACGGGTGCAGATGTTCTTTCTGAATTTATCGTAGGGGGATTCCAAGCACTTAAAGCGACAGGAAGTGCCCCGTGCAAACCTTTTGATGCAGCCAGAGATGGCATAAGTCTTGGAGAATGTGCTTCAACCATTGTTTTGACGAAAGATGCCTCCAAATGCTCCGGAAAAGAGAAAATAGAATGTTGTAACGGTGCTTTCAACAGTGATGCAAACCACATTTCAGGTCCATCAAGGACAGCCGAAGGTCTCTATCTTTCAATAAGCAGGACTTTACGCGATTTTGGGAACTCTGTTGATACCATAAGTGCTCATGGAACAGCAACATCTTTCAACGATGAAACGGAAGCCATAGGTTTTGACCGGGCAGGACTCAACCATGTTCCCCTGAACAGCCTTAAGGGATATTTAGGGCATACACTCGGAGCGGCAGGTGTGGCAGAGATAGCTGTTTCTGCTACTTCTTTAAAAAAGGGGTTGTTTCTCAGATCATTCGGGTATGGAACTTGCGGTGTGTCAAAAAACATAAATGTTGCTGAAAAAAATATTAAAGGAAGTTTCCGAACCTGTCTTAAAACAGCTTCCGGTTTTGGAGGCTGCAATGCCTCTGTTTTGATGATCAGAAATTGAGAGATAGGAGAGAGTATGGGGTATAGTATTCTTAAATACTGTCATATTACAAACGGTTTAATATCAGTTGACGGCAATAAAGTTGTCAATGCGGGAAATGTTGAAGGAACCTCCAGACAGTTCAAAGAATTATATAAATTTCTTGGAGCTGATTATCCTAAGTTCTATAAAATGGATATGCTCTCAAAGCTTGCTTTTCTTGCGTCTGAATTTTTGATCCAGAGCTATGAACATGAAGTGAGTGAAAAAGAAACAGCCATACTACTGACAAATAGTCATTCCACAATTGATATTGACTTGAAATTTGCAGAAACATTGAAAGATGAAAACTATTTTCCTAACCCGTCATACTTCGTCTATACTCTTCCCAATGTCATGATCGGTGAAATTTCGATAAGACACAACATAAAAGGAGAAACTCTGTTTGCGGTATCTGACGGTTTTTCGGGAGATACGATAGAGAAGTGTTCCGATACAATGGTTTTTAAAAACTGTATAGCAGGTTTCGTCGAGTTTGAAAACCATGATAAATACGAAGCCTTTTTAGTTTTTATAAAAAGAGTTGAAAACGGAAACGATGATTTTATCGGCATGAAACTTGACTCTATATATAACGGTTTAAAAAAAGGAGATTGAAATGGAGAACCTTGTAAAAAAACTAAAAGAACAGATCATTGAAGAACTTAATCTCGAAGAGATGGAAGCGGATGAAATAGAGACGGAAGCCCCTCTTTTCGGCGAAGGTCTCGGTCTTGATTCAATTGATGCCCTTTCCCTTATCGTTCTTCTTGAAAGAGAGTACGGAAAGAAAATTGAAGACAGCGAAACGGGAAAAAAAGTCCTTTATTCCGTTAAAACGATGGCAGAGTATATAAATTCAAGTGGTTGATCATCATCTGTTCAAATATACAAATTGACTTGCTTTTTCAAGTCTGTATCATAAGTTTTGTGTTAATCTGAAATAGGAGGCTGAAATGAAAGGATTTAACAGCTTTATAACAAAACATACTTTTTTAAAACATTGGTTTGTTATCATTCCGCCTATTTTTTATTTTTATACGATGTCAAGAGTAATGTCTCTGGGAGATGTTGCACTGATGATCGACCGGATGGTTAATGTGACACCCGGGATACATCCCAATCTTCATAACTTGGCAATGTATGTGGGTAACCTGTTTGTGAGACTCCCTTTTGGAGCGGTTGTTTACAGAGCCGGACTTATGGTCGTTACATTTGGAGCACTTTCTGTCATTGCTTTTTACTATCTTCTTTTAAAACTTAAGTTAGACAGGTTTGTTGTTATAACCACCTCTTTTATCTTTATGGTATCTCATTCTCTGTGGTGGCACAGCACTTTAGCGGAAAACTACATTGTCCATGTACTTCCTATAATCTTAATGATCATCTGTTTTGTTGATTATCACCAACGCAAAAAGATTTGGCCCATCTATCTTTCGTTTTTCCTTGCGGGAGTATCCTTTTTTAATCATGTCCAAAACGGAGTATGGTGGGGAGCATGTTATCTTTTTATATTGTTTTACCTTTTTGATATTCAAAAAAACGGACATCTTCCTTTTATTTATAAGAAAATATTCGGTGAGCGAAGAAAATTTATTTTTCTCTGGGTTTTTATTGTAAGTTCCTTTTTTCTACTTCTGAGCCTCTCTCCATATATCGCTCTGTTCATAAAGGAATTTTCGGAAAAAGGATACGATCTTTCAAAAACTCTGTATACGGGAGTAGGGGGAGAATTTTCTGACCTAATGTTTAACTTCGATGACCTTACTGGTTTCAGACAGTCGTTCTGGTACCACTTCCTGCAATTCCCTTCGCCTTTCTTTTTTTTGACGGTAGCCTCTCTTTTTTACTTTGTTTTCGGAGAGCTGATGTACAGATTTATCCCTGCACAGAAAAACAAAGGAAAAGTAGAAGATATAATTTTAGTAACCTTGATAGCTTTATCTATAGCACTTTTTGTCTTGAATGTGGTACTTTTTTATCGGGGTGCTGTTATAAATATAGGTGGAAGAACAAGAAACTGGTTTAGGTATGACGGCTCCATAAGGATTTTTATTTCAAATGTTATTCTTTCCTTCTTCTTTTTTATTTTCCTTGCAAGAAAAGGATTGTTGAAAAGTCCTTTCAAAAGAGAATACAGCAAAATCATTTATACTGTTCTGCTTATACCTTTTGCTGTAACCACTGTTTTTTTTCAGTTTTATAATACATGGGACCAGTTCGCATTTCTTCTGCCATGCTATATTATCTATGTACTGATGGCAGCTTTTATTTTCAATGATGTTTTTGAAATTATAAAAGTAAAGCCAAAAACAAAAACAAAAACAGTTACGATGTCTCTTATTTTTATTGCCACCATAGGGAGCATTATTGCTCCGCCATATTTTTACGAAAAAATAGGTCAATGGTCTCAGGACCCTTCAACATGGTGGTTTCATAGCGGACCTTATAGTGACAGAAGATTTATAAATTCACATAACCGTTCGGCCTACAATAACAACCCCAACAAAAGAAATTTTACAGATGTAGATGATTTTTTAAATCTTCTTTTCGAAAAATTGCCATACAGAGCGATTTTGCTTGATGACGACTCAAGGATGTTTTATCCGATACATCTCTACTACAGAAGATATGCTGAAAGAGAAGACAAAGGAAGACCGGATATTCATTTGAAACTGATAAATGTGTGGGGGCACAGACACTGGGGAACTTCGGTTGAAAGGGTTGTGAGAGAAATAAATGCTTTGAAGCCGGGAGAAGACAACTACTTTCTAATCGCATCAAGAAACTATCCCCACAGAGATGTTATTAGAAAACTTGATTCGAACGACAGGGTTGTTCTCCCTTGGAAATTGAGTAATGACAGGTGGGTATATAAGGTGAGAGTGTTTACTGAGGAAGAAAAAGAAAGGATGGAAAACGGTTTTCCTCCACTCAATTTTCAATATATGTTTTTTGGAAAAGACTTTGATAAAAACGGTTTGAACAAAGCGGACAAATTCAAGCCGGCAGATAAAATAGATGTAAGGGTAAGATTTGATAGACTTCCAAGGAATATAAAACCTTTTGATATGATTTTTTCTGTTTATGATCCTGGCGGAGATTTGATAAGAACCAAGCCTTTTACTATAAAGCCGGGCTGGCGTGGAATATATGTCCCCCTGGACCTTGAAAACATGAATTTGAGAGATGGAACATATGAGGTGATCTTGACAGTAAAAGATATTGAAGTTTTCCGGAGATCGTTCGATATTAAAAGCTGATTACATTTTCAAAGGCACTTCTTTGACAAAAACATCATTAGAAGGTGTCCGGTATTTGTTTTTAAAAACCTTTATTTTCCACAACCCTTTTTCTAATGGCATTTTTCCTAAATAAGGATACCAAGTTTCTTTCTTTCGACTTTCTCCGCGGATTGACTTGACAAAAACAGATTCTCCTTGAGGACTTATCCATTTTATTGTATATCTATGTCTGTTATGGATACCCTTCCATTTTAGTAAAACTCCGGGATGTTCAGGGTAGACATCGTAGTTTCCATCAGCATTAACGGCAGAGTATGTTCTTTTTTGTACGATAACATCTTTCACTGCGATATTCTCGTCTCCGGTACGATATGGTGTTGACCTTCTTTCAGGCAATTCAAATTCGTCATGAAGTTTTGTCATAATAATAGTGTCTACAAATAATTTTGCACCTCCTCTATAATTCACTCTGAATTCAACATTGTTTTCTAAATAAGATATCTCTATGTAAAGACTGAAGGTTTTATATTCGCCTGTTTTTTTGAAATCTTTAACGCTAATGAATTTTGTTGCGTAGGCGTTGACTCTTGATATTACGTCTAAGACAGCGACCCGACCATCAGAATAAACATCTTGAATTTTCATTCTGTAATCTATTCTGTATTTCCCGGGACGCAGAGTAATGTATGGTCCGTAAACAAGAAATTTGCCGTACTCAAGAGAATTGTCTCCAATTCGGGCTACACCCAATGAAGATTCAGGATCTTTATGTTCCGGAAGGTTTTTATAATCGCTTCTCTTTGTAGTTGCTACAAAAGTTTTCTGTAAAGAATAGTTTCTGATCAAATAGTTGTAGAACCCGAGATTCATTTTCAATATTTCTTTAAATCTTTTTAACCTGAAAATGTTACCTCTTGTGATGGTGGTCAGTTTGTCGTAAAACAGTTTAAGATCGGGGTTCAAGATCAGATTCTCGTCGGATTTCAGTGTTTCCACATAACCGGCCGGAAGATCTCTGTTTAGGTGTCCCGGTCTGAATCTTCTTGCCTTTTCCCAAGGTCTTTCAAAAGGTATCCTTGCTAATAAAGGGTCGCTTAGAGCATATCTGTCAACAATAAAGTATTCCGGCCCAAGATCGTATCCTGAAATTCCTGTACCGAACTTTATCACGAGATTTCCATCAAAAGTCCCTCTTTTTGCAAAAGGAACAATGGGTTTTTCAGAAAAGGGTTTTGAATTGAAAAGACCGGTATAAGGGAAGTAATATCTTTTTTCATCGGCAACATAATTTGAAATTGTTGTTTCCGGCTCACGTTTAAAAGAAAAAACGGGATTTCTTGCCATAGTAACAGAAAGAATAACAACAGTCAGGCAAGCAAAAACAGTAAATTTTAAACCGGGGTTATATCGGGAAAGGACAATGGCGGACATTAGAACTGTAGTAGAAAAGAATCTTCCTGACATGAAGTCGCCACTTATCCATAAGACATAAAAAAAGTTAATGAACAATCCGGAAAGAATGATGATCTGTCCATATTTTTTTCTGAAAAAGATAGAAGCAATTACAGTAAAAAAAAGAGCAATAGTCCCTGCTATGTCATTTTTGAAAAAGTCTATAAAATAAGTCTTTCCTTGTCTAAGGATCAATAAACGATCAAGTCCGGTGTTGAGTTTCGCATACGCTGAATTCGGGAAGGGAAAGCCGTAGTAGATCAGAGAGAAGATAATCCATAACAGCAAAGGTGAAAACCCGGCGACAAAAATCATTAAAGTTTCGAAAAAAGGGCGAGAACGATCGGGGTGTTTTGCTTGCCGTATAAAAGAGTGGATCAGCATGGGAAACACTAAGATGATACCGTCGAATCTGTTTAAAGTGATTAACCCTGCTGTAAGAGAGAGAAAAAAGAATGTCTTCTTGTCCGATTTTTCAGACAGATACAGCACCATGAAAATTGAGATCAACAGGTAACTTAAAGCATTTTCAAGTCCCGATGTAGAATAATCAATAAATGAGTTCGAGAAAATGAGCAAGGTTGATACAATAAGAATATTGTTGGCATTTCTGCTTATTTTCAGAGCAAGGATTTTATAGGATATCAGAGTCAGAACAATTGATGTGAATATTGCTGTATAATAAAAATCTGATGTTATAAAATGAATCAAAGATATAACTATCAGCCATAAAGGATTTGTGTATGCCTGAACCCTTTCCGCCACATTCCATCTTAGCCCGTACCCATTGTAAAAATTGTCTATTACACGAAAAGTTATATACGCATCGTCAGATATCCAGGCGTTTTTTAAAATGATCAGGAGAAGGATCGACATAATGATAAAAAATTGAACCTTAAATCTTTTGCTTAAATTTGACACTATTCCGCCACCCCTTCCGATAAGTAGATAAAAGCTCTTCCGTCTTTTACTGTCAAAGAAGTTCCGAGTAAGCTGGAAAGATTCCTTTTTCTCCAAATTATTTCATCAGCTAAAAGACCTTCAGCTATCCTGACCTGAGAATTGGGTATGTAGATAGGAACCATTTCAAGATGTGAGAATTTTCCGTCTAATATGTGTATGTAATAGAGAAAAGAGCGGGTATCCCAATAATCGGGATTGCTTACCAGCAAATCTCCCATGTCGTAAAGGATGGGCTTATCTTTATATATCTCAATGCCGTGAAAAAGATGAGAGCTGTGGCCAAGTATTATATCTATTCCCATATCTACAGCAGCATGAGCAAATTCTCTTTGTTCCTTTGAAGTTACTATATTATAGTTTTTTCCCCAATGGATTGTTAATATTTTTATATCAGCATTTTTTATTTTTTTTATATCTTTAGACAATATTTCAAGAGCTTCTTTTTTCTTTTTGAAAGGCATGCAGTTGTAGCCTGATCTTTTGCTTCCTGCACAAAAATTGAATCCAGTTGAATTATAAAATAAAAAAGCGATGGTTAATCCATTTACCTTAATAATTTCAGGCATGGATGCTTCTTTGATATTTTTGCCGGCTCCCCCGAAATATAGGTCAGTCTCACCTAAAAGTTCTCTGAATCTTTTAACTCCGTCGGCTCCCATGTCATAGACATGGTTGTTCGCTATCGAAAACACATCAAACCCTGAGGAAGATATGGTTTCCATAACAGCGGGAGTAGCGTCGTAATTGATTTTTCTCGGGTCACTTGAGCGTACCCGGCCTCTATCGCTGATAACACACTCAAGATTTGCAAAAGCGATATCGGCTTTATCAATATATTTCTGTATTTTTTTGAAAGGATAGTCGCTTCCATATTTTCTTATGGCAACTTCCACATAGCTCGCACATATTAAATCTCCTCCTGCAAGCAACACCATATCTTTTCTTTCATGACGGACAAGTTGCCGTTTTTCAGGAAGATCTTGTTCGCACGATGACAAAAACAACAGAAAAAAGGCCAATGCCAGTATAAACAATGCAATTTTAAATTTCATTTTTACACTCTTTAACTTTTATAAACAATATTTTTAAAATAATTAGTTGTCAAGGGGTTTGCTTTTTTTTATTCAATGAGTTACTTTTTATCAGTTTGCTTGAGAGATTCTGTTATGAACATGAAACCTGTCGCTGTCAGAGTATCAAAAGATGCTTTAAAAAACATAAGAAAAGGACATCCCTGGGTTTTTGAGAATTCGGTCATTTCTTTAAGTCACGAGGGTTCACCGGGAGATATTGCTGTAATATTTGATGAAAAAAAGAGATTCGTGGCAGCCGGATTGTTCGATCCTTTTTCTATGATAAAAATAAGGCTGTTGCAGTTTGGAACACCGGCAACTATTGATGAAAACTGGTTCAAAGAAAAGATAAAAGGAGCTTTTTATAAAAGAAAGGGTTTTGTCCCTCAAAATACTGATGGATACAGACTGATATACGGAGAAAATGATGGGTTGCCGGGATTGGTAATTGATGTTTATGGCGGCAGTTCCGTTATTAAAATATATTCGCTTTGCTGGATACCTTACATTAAGATGCTTTCAAAGTTGCTGGTCGAGAACTTAAGCTTGGAAAGAGTTGTTCTTAGGATATCGAAGCAGTGTTCGAAAAATAAAGAGCTTCTTAAAGGTTTTGATGATGGCATGGTGCTGTCAGGTGAAAAACCGGATAGGCCGGTCGTTTTCAGTGAAAACGGTATCTTTTTTGAGAGCGATATTGAAAGAGGGCAAAAAACCGGATTTTTCCTTGATCAACGCGATAACCGTAGCAGAGTTGAAAAACTGGCAGATAAAAAAAATGTTCTCAATGTCTTTTCATACAGTGGCGGATTTTCTCTTTATGCGGCAAGAGGCGGTGCTGAAAGTGTAACAAATATAGATATCTCTTCCCATGCTGTTGAAGCTGTTTCAAGAAATATAGCTCTTAATGTCAATGACCCGAAAATTTCATCATGCAGGTACATAAACCTGACAGGAGATGCTTTTGAAACGATGGAAATGTTTATCAGAAAAGGTGAAAGATTCGGAATGGTGATAATTGATCCGCCAAGTTTCACAAAATCGGAAAAACACAGAAAAAATGCTTTGAACGCATATATAAAACTTGTCAGACTCGGACTTAAACTGGTCAAAAAGGACGGTGTTTTTGTTATGGCATCGTGTTCTTCGAGAATAACTGTTGAAGAGTTTACTGAACTTATAGTTCAAACAGCAAAAAAAGAAAAAAAGAACCTCGGATCAATAGAGGTTACAGGTCACCCTTTAGATCACCCTGTAAATATTTCTGAAGGGAGATATCTTAAATCTGTTTTTTGCACGGTTTCCTAAACTGGACAATTATTTGACAAACGAAGTGCCGGTTTTAGAATAGGTGAGTTTCTTTACTTTATGAGGTTGTTATGAGAGCTTTATCAGGTATAAAACCTACGGGTACACTTCACATTGGTAATTATTTCGGTGCGGCAAAACAATTTGAGATGATGCAGGAAAAGAGTTTTGAAGGATACTACTTCATTGCAGATTGCCATACTTTAAACTCTTATCCTGAGCCGGAGGAATTGACAAAAAACACTTGGAATATTGTAATGGATTATCTTGCTTTCGGTCTTGATCCTGACAAAAGTGTTATTTTTTTGCAATCTCAGGTTCCGGAAGTTGTTGAACTTGCTTTTATTCTTGGCAATTATACTCCTATGGGACTTTTGCAAAGAGCACACAGCTATAAAGATAAGACTGCAAAAAATGAAGCTGTGAATGTAGGACTTTTTTATTATCCGCTTCTTATGGCGGCAGATATTCTGCTTTATAAGTCAAATGTTGTTCCTGTTGGAAAAGATCAGAAACAGCATGTTGAAATTGCAAGAGATATTGCAGAAAAATTCAATCTTCATTATCAGAAAGATGTTTTTGTTCTCCCTGAACCTTATATCCCTGAAGATGTTGCCATAGTTCCCGGGACTGATGGTCAGAAAATGTCTAAAAGTTACGGAAATACAATTGAAATGTTTGCTGAAATGTCTACAATAAAAAAGCAGATAATGGGAATAGTTACCGACTCTACACCGCTTGAAGACCCCAAAGATCCTGAAACATGTAATGTTTATAACATTTATAAACTTTTTGTTGATAAAGAAAGATCTGAGGATATGGCACAAAAACTCAGAGCAGGCGGATATGGTTACGGACATGCCAAAAAAGAGCTTCTTGCAGCTTTTCATGAGTTCTTTGAACCAATGAGAGCAAAAAGGACAGAGCTTGAAAAAAACAGGGAACTTGTTGAAAAAGTTCTTAAAGAAGGGTGTGAAAAAGCCCGTGCCGTTGCAATAGAAACGATCAAAGAAGTTAAAAAAACAGTGGGACTTGTCGGTAATATTTACTGATTTTTCTAAGGGGCGGTTTTCTTTTCGCTTATTTTTTTAAAGAAGTCATCGATCCATTTTTTACAGGTTGCCATGTCACCGTTTTTCAAGGTTTCTTTTATCTGGTCATCGCCATGTTTTTCGATCAGAGCGATCTGTTTTTCTGACAGTGTTCCTGAAAAAGTTTGTGGAGAATCAACAAACTTATAGCCAACTTTTTTTTCATCTTTGTCAATGAAAAGTTTTGCCTTGAACTTTTTACCCTTTTTTGTCTCCATACTGTAAACCTTTCCGGTTTCCCCGTTTTTGATCAGTTCAACAGCCTCATCCTGTGATACAGGTGCACCACTGTAGCTTTTCCAGACAATAAACTTACATTTTCCCGTGCAGGTAAAAGACTTCACAAATTCTTTCATTTCTCCTTCACACAGTGGACATTTTCCGATAACAATACCGGCATCTGAATCATTCATCATGTAACCCCTCCCTTTCATTTTTGAAAAAACTGCTTCCAGCATTTTTTCTGTTTCTTTTATAATTTCTTCAGGTTTTTTCAATGCTTTTTTCTTAATAAAACCTGAAAGTTGATATTCAAGGTTCGCAGAAAAATCAGGAATGACAAGTTCTTCCGGCAGGATATCATAAAGTTTCAATCCAAGAGTCGTAGGGATGTATGTTCCCCCTGATTCTTTTGTTATGTATCCTCTTTTTATGAGAAGAGGGGGAAAAGATGATCTTGTTGCCGCAGTACCTATTCCGTCAGCTTCTTTAAGAGCCTTTTTCAATTGCGGATCTTTGATCTGGAGGTGTGCTTTTTCCATTAAGGTGAGCAGGGAGTGATCTTTATAGAGCTTAGGAGGTTTTGTCGTATCTTCTTTCATCTCAATTGTTCCTGAAAGCAGATCATCTTTTTTGTAGTTTACAGAAATTATTTTTTCTTCTTCTTCACCTTCTTTTTTCCTTTCAGGTTTGATAAACTCGAGATATCCGGGGTCAGTGTAGTTTTTAAATTTTGAGAGAAATACCGATTTTTCGATTTCACCCTTAAATTCTGTAGTTTCTCCCTTTGCAGGTTTCATAAGTGTCGCACAAAATCTTTTTACTATAAGGTCGAATATCAGCTTTTCATTGCCGGAAAGGTTTGGAACATTGCTTTTATCGTATGAAAGAACAGGAATAATTGCGTAGTGTCCTTCAAGCTTCCCTATATATCTTGCATCAAGTTTGAGTTCAGGGTTGTGGTCTTTTACTGCAAGAACAAGCCCTTTGTATTCATCAAAACGGTAAACAAGATTCATTGCATGTTTGAGTTCGGCGGCTTCCTGTTCACTGAGAACTGAACAATCGGTTCTTGGATAACTTATAAGATCGTATTCTTCATAAAGTTTTTGTGCCGATTTAAGAGCGTTATCAGGTGATATCCCGTATCTTACCGAAGCATCTTTCTGGAGAGCCTTGAGGTCATAAAGAGAAGGGGCATACTCAACGAATTTTTTCTTTTTTACCCCTGTTATGAGAAGTCTGCGGTCAGAAAGCCTGTCATAAAGATCGTCTGCAAATTTGAGATCGGTGGTACGGAATATCTTTTCATCTTCATCTATCATATTGAAAACGATACTATCTTCTGTAAGGAACGAGAAAGTGCGGTAAGGTTCTGATACGAAATCTCTGTTTTCGATGAATCTTTTTATTATTTCTGCAAGAAGCCATGTCTGAACTCTTCCAATGCTCACAGGTTTACCCGGCTTGCCGTATTTAACGCTGTAAAGAATGGTGAGCTGTATCCCCACGAGCCAGTCAACGATCTCTCTGATTCTTGCAGCCTGATAATAGCCCTCATACTCCTGATAACTCTGCCGGTTAGAGAATGCTTTTTTTATTTCCGGAGCAGTTTCGCTATGAAGCCATATTCTTGTTATTTTGTCTGTTTTTACGGAACCTTTTTCTTTTGCTATCTCAAGAATGTTCCTGTGAATAAGTTCTCCCTCACGATCAGGGTCAGCCCCCAGAATAATTTCAGTTGCTTTTTTCAAAGCACTCTCAATATCGGCAAAAACTTTCTTGTTGACTATAGTATGCCTGAAGTTTTCAGGAACATAGGGAAGGTGCTTTAGAAGTTCATTCCAGTAAGGTTTCCTTTCGCCTGAGAATTTGTCTTGTAGATAGAATTCAAGATCCATGAGCGATTCAATATGTCCGATGCTTGATACAACACGAACATCTTCATTACCCAGAGCCTTTTCCATTTTTCTTTTCATGGATGGTTTTTCTACTATCATTACCCTCATGGCATCTCCCTAATAATAGTTCGATAAAAACAACTGTATCTAAGAAATTTACAAAGTCAAATAAAAAATGGTTTTCTTATCTTACACAACGGACACGACCTTTCAAAGTAACATGTCTGTTTCCTATGCTTCCCCTGAAAAATTTTACTACCCATGCAATGTTTATGGTATCCATCCTCTGAGAAGAAGACCAAAACCATGCAGTATCTTCAAATAAAGAATATTTTCCTGTGTTTTCCCCTGGACATTTTCTGCAATCTTCGCTCCAGCAGTTATCCCTTTTCAGACACTTGTCTGTTACTTTGCATGAACCTCCCACACGAGTGTAACGGCAATTTTTAATGAGAGTGCGTAACTCTGAAATAGTAGGCAGTCTCCAGTCGTTGTGCCCTGCATAGTCAAGATTTCTGCAGTAGTTCAAAGCTTCAAAGTAGTTCATTCTTTTATCAGAAATGTTAAGCTGCCATGTTAAATTTGTCCGTCTGTCAACACCGGTTTCTCCACTGATCTCAATTCCTCTTTTTCTGCATCCTGTCCAAGACAGGGCAATAATAAATATAAAAAAGATCAGTTTTAGACTTCTCATTTAATCCCTCCGTTTGTTACTTCAAAAACAAAAAAACGATCCATACCTATCATTTAATATAGTGATTTAATATTTTGTGTCAAAATGCTTTATTCTCACTGATTCTTTCTTGACGATACTGGATTTGTAGCTATAAAAGAGATAATGAACGGCAAAGTAACAGAATCTCAGCTTTTTATTAAAGTGGCAAACAAACGGCTCGCAGACGAATATGCTCTTTTGATGGAATCTCTTGCTATCCCTGTATATGTCAGGTACTTTGATCACAGTTGGAATATTGTTTTTGAAAGTCATTATCACGGAAGGGTTTTAAAAGAGATCGAAAATTTTGAGCAGGATGGCAGAATAGAAAAAAGAAAAAGTCGCTTTGCTCATATCAGATTTCAGAAAATAAACAAGCCAATGTTTTTCGGAGTTCTTGCAGCACTTGCTCTTTTTCATTTTTTGAGAGTGTTTTTTCCGGATCTGGAACTTCTGAGACTTGGAAGGTCTTCCGCATCGGCAATAAACGAAGGTGAGTGGTTTAGAGCGGTTACCGCTCTTACACTTCATTCCGGAGCAAGACACCTTATGTCCAATATGTTCTTTGGAGGTATAGTTGTTTTTTCTCTATCTACTCTTGTTGGGACAGGTAAAGCATGGTTCCTTGCACTCCTTTCCGGTTTTATGGGCAATATGATGAATGCGTGGTATTATGGCAGTGCACATAATTCGATAGGGGCATCCACAGCCGTCTTTGGAGTTGTCGGAATACTTGGAGGTTTGCAGTTTTTCAGCCGTTTCAGGGAAAGAAAAATGTTTGCATGGATACCTTTTGCCTCGGCACTTGCCATGCTTGCGTTTTTAGGCAGCAGTCTCAGAACAGATGTTCTTGCCCATATGTTCGGATTTATTGCCGGAGTTCCAATAGGTTTGGCAGTTGGAAAAGTATATAACAGTCGCGAAATAGAGGGAAAGACCGTACAGAATCTACTGTTTTTCTTTTTTATTTTCTCAATAGTCCTTTGTTGGGTTATTGCTTTTGCTTAATTATCTCTTTGAAGTTCTCTGCTACATCAGCTATTGTATATCCGGCAAGTTCTTTCTTTACGGTTTCTTTAACTATTTCAGATAATCTTCTAAAAGGACACGAATCAATGGTGCATCTTGGTCTGTCAAAAAGACAGATGCTTTCAGGAAGTTTCCCTTCAAGAAGTACAAGCAGGTCCATCAGCATTATCTTTTCAGGCTTTTTCTTGAGGCTGTAGCCGCCTTTTGCTCCTCTTGAAGAATTGAGATAGCCCGCTTTTACTATCGGTTGAAGAACTTTTGCAAGATAACTTTCAGAAACTGCCAGCTCTTTTGCAATAAGTTTCACTGAAACCGAATCCATTTCAGGATGAGCCGCAATGAAAGCAAGCGAGTGAACCACAACATTTGTTTTTTCTGTGATGTTTAATATTTTATGCATGTCCGCTCCTAAAAAATTATCTTCCTTCCATCATAGCGGCAACATCGCTATCTGCATCTGTTATACCTTTAATATCAAAATTTTCAACAAGAACTTTTGCAATTCCGGGAGAAAGAAATCCTGGAAGTGTCGGTCCAAGTCTTATTCCCTTGACTCCAAGATGCAATAACGCAAGGAGAACAAGCACAGCTTTTTGTTCATACCATGCAATATCAAATGAGAGAGGAAGTTTATTTATATCATCAAGTCCGAAAGCTTCCGCAAGTTTTATAGCAATTACTGCAAGAGAGTATGAATCATTGCACTGACCTGCATCAAGAACTCTCGGAATCCCGCCGATATCTCCAAGAGGAAGCTTGTTGTATTTGTATTTTGCACATCCTGCTGTAAGAATTACGGTGTCTTTTGGAAGTTTTTCCGCCACTTCGGTAAAATATTTTCTTGTGGGATGTCTTCCGTCACATCCTGCCATGACAACAAATCTCTTGATCGCACCCGCTTTTACTGCATCAATAACTTTATCTGCAAGAGCAAGTGTCTGCTTATGTCCGAAACCTCCAACGATAGTACCTTTTTCAAGTTCAACAGGAGGTTCACATGTTTTTGCAAGCTCAATGATCTTTGAGAAATCTTTATGTCCACCCTCAGGTCTGTCAGGAATATGGTTCAGACCTTCAAAACCGACAGCACCGCTTGTAAAAATCTTATCTTTTGTTTCCATGTCAGGAGGAACAAGACAGTTTGAAGTAAAAAGTGCAGGGCCGTTGAATTTTTTAAGTTCTTCTTTCTGGAGATACCATGCATTTCCATAGTTACCAACCAGATTGTCATATTTTTTAAAGAAAGGTCTGTAGTGGGCAGGAAGCATTTCACTGTGTGTATAGACATCAACACCTGTTCCTTTTGTCTGCTCAAGAAGTTCTTCAAGGTCAACAAGATCGTGTCCTGAAATAAGAATTCCGGGATTGTTTCTTACACCGAGGTTAACTTCAGTTATTTCCTGCTCTCCGTATTTGGCATTTGCTTCATCAAGATATTTCATGACAGTGACACCCCATTCACCTGTTTTCATGGTGAGTGCGACAAGTTCATCAGCAGTTATATCTTCTCTTGCGATTTCTGAAAGACCGTACATAAGATATTCAAAAATTTCTTTACCCTGTTTTTTTATCTGATACCCATGCTCAAGATAAGCAGAAACTCCTTTAAGCCCATAAAGAACAAGAGCTTTCAGTGAACGGACATCTTCATTTTCTATTTCAAGCCATCCACCGGTTCCGGCAAGAGCTTTGTCATGAATATCATTTTCGTCTCCCGGCATCCACTCAGCATATTCAGGAATGTTTTGAATAGTTTCTTTGCCATTAATAAAACTTCTGACTCCTTCACGAAGCTTGACAGCTTCAAAAATGTCATTAATGAAGTCCTGTTTGTTAAAATCAGCGTTTGTAATTGTTTTAAAAAGCCCCTTATCAACAAAGAAAGCAGTTTTTTCATCATACCATCCATGTTTTTTAGCACGGACCGCCCAGAAAGATATCCCTTTCAGAGTCCAGATAAAAAGATCCTGAAGACTTGCAACTTCAGCTGTTTTACCGCAGACACCCTGCTTCATTGAACATCCCTTGTTCATGGCAGTTTCCTGACACTGATGACAAAACATTTTAAATTCACTCATAGTTCCCTCCATAAAGTTGGAAAAATAAAACCTATTGTTCAAAGAACCGAATTGTTGAAAAACAAACAATTGCGACTCCATTATCCGAAATAAAAACCTGTTTGTCAAGGATATTTTGGAAAAAAAAGAATTTATTTGGTAGCAGGTTGTTTTTATGGCTGATCTGCCGATATTTTATAGTTGAGCAGTCTAG
>SLOD01000114.1 GCA_007132725.1 Candidatus Sumerlaeota bacterium | reverse complement strand
TACAGTTGTCTTTGGGAATGTGATGAAGATTTTTTTGAAGAAGATGATCACTGCATAAATACAAGAGTTGTAATATGTGACAACTCGAGTGATTATCCTGACAATTCCGAAATTTTTGACGATGTTGAAGTTGAAATAACATATACCACAGATGAAGGTTGGGAAGATGTTCCCCAATGCGAATGGGAGTGTGAAGAGGGTTATGTGAAATACAATGGATCATGTGTACAAAACAAAATGGTTGACTGTCTTCCCAATCCCGATAAACCTGAAAACTCGGTTGATGTTATTGAGCTTGTTGAGATAACTTATACAGAAGAAGATGGCTGGACGACACCAGAACTTTGTGAAAACTGGGAGTGTGATACAGACTATGCTGAAGAAAACGGAGCCTGTATAAACAGCAAAATGGCAGATTGTCTTCCCAACCCCGATAAACCTTTGCGTTCAGTTGATGTTGTTGAGCCTGTGGAAATAACCTATACAGATGAAGATGGATGGTCTGAACCGGCAAAATGTGTTATCTGGGAATGTGTGTCTAACTATGTTTTTGAAGATGGAGCCTGTATAAACAGCAAAATGGTTGACTGTATTCCCAACCCCGATAAGCCTGAAAACTCGGTTGATGTTATTGAGCCTGTGGAAATAACCTATACAGAAGAAGATGGCTGGGCGGAAGCAGATTTTTGTGAGAACTGGGAATGTGATACAGACTATACTGAAGAAGAAGGAGAGTGTATAAACAGTAAAATGGTTGACTGTCTTCCCAACCCCGATAAGCCTGAAAATTCGGTTGATATTATTGAGTCTGTGGAAATAACCTATACCACAGATGATGGCTGGATGACAGCAGATTTTTGTGAAAACTGGGAGTGTGATACAGACTATTCTGAGGAAGAAGGAGAGTGTATAAACAGCAAAATGGTTGACTGTATTCCCAACCCCGATAAGCCTGAAAATTCAGTTGATGTTATTGAGCCTGTGGAAATAACTTATACAGATGAAGATGACTGGACGGAAGCAGATTTTTGTGAGAACTGGGAATGTGATATAGACTATACTGAAGAAGAAGGAGAGTGTATAAACAGTAAAATGGTTGATTGTTTTCCTAATCCCGATAAGCCTGAAAACTCGATTGATGTTATTGAGCCTGTGGCAATAACCTATACAGATGAAGATGGCTGGGCGGAAGCAGATTTTTGTGAAAACTGGGAATGTGCTTACTGTTTTATTCTTTCACCGTCAGGAGAAGAATGTAATTTCCAGACAGTTGTTCATGTAAAGCATGATGCTGAAGGGGAAGAAACGGGAATAACATGGGAAGATGCTTATAAAGACCTGGGCATTGCTATAGAAAATGCTTGTGAAGGACAGGATATCTGGGTTGCAGAAGGGGTGTATCTTCCAACAATGTGCCGTCTAGCCGATGGATCAGATTGCGATGACAATAGGATTCTCCATTTTTCATTGAGGAACAATATTGCAATCTATGGTGGGTTTGATGGTGATTCCTATGATTTTAATGACAGGGACCGGGAAGCTTATGAAACGATACTCAGTGGAGAATTTGATGAAGAAAACGCTTACCATGTAATCTATAATGATGATCTTGCTGAACTGAATGAAACAGCTATTCTTGATGGATTTATCATAACAGGGGGAAATGCCGATGGAGATGAGTTCCCGCATAATGTTGGAGGCGGCATATTTAATGGTCAAAATTCAAATCCAACCATAAGGAACTGTGTTTTTTATGGAAACTCAGCTACTTTATATGGGGGTGCTATCTATAATCACTTGGGAGCCGGAGCTGTGATTGAAAACACGGTTTTTGTTAACAACTCTGTTTTAGAGGGTTCAGGAAGTGCAATTTACAGTAGTGATGGAATACTTTTTATTTCAGGAACACATTTTGCCGGAAACTATGCTTTTGAAAGAGGTGCTGTATATGCAGATAAAGGTGAAGTTGAAATATATGAAAGCCGCTTTACAGATAATTTTTCAGGAACAGGTGGTGGAGCATTTGTAAGCAATGAAAGTTCTGTGCTGATACAGGACACATTTTTTGAAGGTAATCAAACTGATGGGAATGGAGGAGCGATTTTAAACAGGCTCAACTCTTTAATTACACTTATAAACTGTGTTTTCAAAGATAATCTCAGCTTAGAAATGGGAGGAGCCATAGCCAATTTTGCGGCAAGCAGTTACATTAGAAACTGTACACTTAGCCGAAACAATGCGGATGAAGGCGGTTCGATAGCAAATGGAGGTCTTCTTTTTCCCGTAAATTCAATATCATGGGACAATCACTCTGTTTCTTTTGCAGATGAAATACTCCACCTTTCAGCAGGTTCAGAAGTTGACGGGTTGGTACTTGGAGAAGTCTATTCCAGTGTTTCCTACAGCAACATAGCCGGTTGCGGAGCGAGTGGTGTTGACTGGAATGAAGAGTGTGGTATAGATAGAGGCGGCAACATTGATGCCGATCCTCTCTTTGTCGGCAGTGGAGATCATCCGCTCATGCTGAGTGCAACATCCCCGTGCATTGATGCAGGTAACAACGATTTTATTGACGGAATTCTGACAGATATCCTCGGAAATCCAAGAATAGTTAACGACATTGTTGACATGGGAGCTTACGAGTATCAGTAATAGAGTCTTTTATCCCTGAATTTCTGAACTGATAGCGACAAATTGACAAACACTTTCCTAAATTTTATACTTCCGTGCTGAATATGTTGTTTGTGGATCATGAGGCTGCTATGTTCAGAAAGCTGATAGTAAATTATCTTAAAATTTCACACAGATTTTCGATAGTTCTTTTCATTATTTTTATTTCTCTTTTTGTTGCGGGACTGTGGTTTGTCAAAAATAACTTTAAGGTAAATACCGATCTTGCCGCTTTGTTTGAAGGGGATAATGAAAGTGTACAAAGACTTAAAGAGGTTGGGGAAAGGATAGGTTCTTTTGAAACTTTTCTGATAGTTTCAAAAAGCAAAGATTTTGAAACGAATCTTGCTTTCATGGATGAACTCTATGAAAAAATAAAAGATTCCAAGTTGATAGAATCTGTTGAGTATAAAAGGTCAGTTGATTTTTTTGAAGAATATGCCCTCCTTTATCTACCTATTGAAGAATTGGAAAAAAGTCATGAAGAGGTGAGGCTCAAAGTTGCAGCTCCGGTTAAAGGCATGCTCTCTTTTGATACAGATGCAGATGAAGACGATACACTGGAAGAAGAGGAGATCAGCCTCGAAGATACTGTGAAATCAATACAGGAAAGAGCTGATGAAAGAAGAAAACGGCACGA
This sequence comes from Candidatus Sumerlaeota bacterium, assembly GCA_007132725.1. Lineage (GTDB taxonomy): Bacteria > UBP6 > UBA1177 > UBA1177 > UBA1177 > SLGQ01. Next base: position 2,895 of record SLOD01000114.1, on the reverse strand, counting down.
TATTTCGACATATTTTACAACGGACGATAAAAAGTATCTTGCAATGAAGATCCGTCCTGCAGGAAGTGTTACCGATGTAACCAATCTTGAAAGAATAGTTTCAAGTATTGAGAGTAAGATAGGGGAGCTTGATCCGGCAGTTTCAGGTGTTGAGGTTGAGGTCGGCGGTGAACTTTTGCAGAAAGTTCTTGAAATAAGAAGTATGCACAGCGATCTTCTCTTTACCATACTTCTTTGCATTGCACTTCTTTCTATCGTTATAATATGGTATTTCAGGAACTTCATTTCGTTTTTTATTATAATGTTCCCTCTTTCCGCTGCGATAATTACAGCGATGACAATAACAGTGATGATGATCGAAAGCTTTAATATTGTTTCGGCGTTCAGTTTTGTCATTTTGTATGGGCTGGGGATAGATTTCGGGATACATCTTCTTTCAAGATACGGTGAGGAGAAACTGAAAAAGGGAAAAAATGTTTTTGAGGCGATGATCAGTACTGCAACCCATGTAATTCCTTCCATTCTTTCAGGGGGGATCACTACTGCCGCTGCTTTTCTTACGATCTACTTTATTCAGTTCAAGGGATTTTCCGATTATGGACTTGTTGCTGTAATAGGGATCATAACTTCTTTGATCTCCTACATACTGTTTTTCCCCGTGTTTATATTTTTTCTTGAAAAATTCAGAGATCTTTCAGTCAGACCAAGAAACATCACTGTTCTTGAAAAGGTTTATCTTTATCTAAATAAAAACCGTTCTGTCGTGCTTAAAATTTCGGTGCTTATAACTCTCGTTTCTATTTTTGCATATTTCAATATAGGTTTTGAATATGATCTTACCAAGCTAAGTTATGAGGTAGATACTGCCGATATTGAAAGTTCGATAGTGAAACAGTATGAAAAAAGAGTTCTTGATGAAGGTAGAGATTCTCAAAGCAGAGGACGAGCCTCAATATTTCTTACAGACTCTCAGGAAGATGCTGCCGCTTTGACAGATCTTCTAAGAGAAATTGAACAGACAGATGAATATAGTGAAAGAATAGAAGGGTACTACTCCCTTACAACATTTGTCCCGGAAGATCAGGATGAAAAGCTGAGGCTGATAAGAAGTATGAAAAGAATGATAGTAAGAAAAATAAATGCTTTGAGTGATGAAGATAGAGAGCTGGTCGAAGAAGATATACTCCCTTATCTCAGTATTGATAAAAAAATAGAAAAAAATGATGTTCCAAAATGGGCTTTGTCAATGCTTAAAGAAAAGGATGGATCTTATGGGAAATTTGTTGTTCTTCTTTTGTCGGGCAACATAAAAGATATGAACTTTGTGTCTGAAATAAAAGATAAGTTCGGAATATTGGAAGTCAATGATAAAGAAATATATATGTCTGCCCCGTATCTTCTTCTTGCAGATATTAATGAAGTGATACACGAGCAGATACCACTGCTTGCAATTTTTGCAATGATAGCGGTATTTCTCACGCTTCTTGTGCTTTTTCGTAAACTGAGATATGCCATTTTACTTTTCATTCCACTTCTTGCCGCTGTATGCTGGATGTTCGGGCTGGTTAAAATATTCGGGATAAAATTCAATCTTTTCAATCTCGTAATTGTTCCCACAATACTTGGGACAGGTATTGACAGCTCTATTCATATTTTTCATAGATACCTCTATATTGAAGATATTAAGAATAAAATCCCTTACATAATGAAAAAGACGGGGGGAGCCGTTCTTTTCAGTTCACTCACAACTCTTGTCGGCTTCTGGAGTCTCACCTTTTCCGCACATAGAGGGATCGCATCTATCGGAGCGATTGCCTCTCTTGGAATAATTGCCGCCACGGTAGTAAACCTGGGGATATTACCACTTATAATGGAAAAGAAAAAATCATCTTAAACTAATTTGGGCTGACTTTGTGTCAGAAAAATTGAAAAATTGGGTTGACTTTGTGTTTTCACCTACTGTTTTTCCGGAAAAATCAACAATTATCTCAACTGGTTTGTAGACTCATAAAAGAACAAAAACTTTTACAAGATCACTTGAAGCGAAACGACAGGATTTTTAAAAGCCTTATGTTACTTAAACGCCCCAAAGTAACATAAGCGAATTTATATGATACTTTGATTTAATATCGTTCCGGAATATTTCAAAAACCGGAAAACATCAAACTCCCTTAAATAAGTTGTGTACCGGGATCAGGTTGATACCGTCTATTTCCTGAAAATTTTCTCCAAGGTGGATGAGATATCCTTTTACTTTTTTATCCGTTTTTTCTGCAAATTCACGCAAGTTGCTTGTATCTTTAGCGACAGGAGACTTAATTGCCTTTATCTCAATTGCATGAACAGTATCTCCGGTTTCAAATATGAGATCTATTTCCCGCCCCGAGGAACTTTTGTAATAATATAGCCTGTCAGCCTTTATATATCCGAGCTTTCTTCTCTTTTCAAATTCAGATATTACAAAATTTTCAAGAAGTTGTCCTTCGCTCACTTTTACATTGAATGCTTCAATAATCCCATTATCACAGAAATAAGTTTTTGCAGCTTTTACAAATCTTTTTGCCGGTCCGTACTGGTATCCGTACAACTTAAAAGCCAGCTCAGATTGATAAAGTGTGTTAAGATATTTTTTCGCTGTGGGAAAACTGAGAGAAGTTTCTCTTGCAAAATTGCTAACCTCCAAATGGGATCCGATCGAGCGGCAAATATTTGAATATATTCCATAAAGACTGTCAATGTTTTCAATGTTCGCCATCTGCATAATATCTCTTGTGAAGTAAGTGTTTTTATAGTTTTTCAGAAGTTCCGCCTTCTTTTCTAAAGAATCAGCACTGACTATTTCAGGGAAAAGTCCATAGCTCAAAGCATTTTCAAAATCTCTTGCACCTTCTTTTA
>SLOD01000012.1 GCA_007132725.1 Candidatus Sumerlaeota bacterium | reverse complement strand
CAGCAACTTAGCCCGTTTCTTCACCTGGAGAGTGAAATTCATGCCAGCTCAACATGATGTCATTTCCAAATATTATCAGACCATTACAATCTTTTGTTGTGATTCTACAAGAAATTGGGGGTTGTTTTAAAATATTGATTTTTGCCTTTCAGTCTATAAAATCCTGCAGAGTTTTGTTTTTTAGGGTATTTATTTTATAAATGAGGTTCAATATGTTTCAAGACATCAGAAAAAAAGGGAGCTCAATTCTTGTAACTCTTATGTTCGCAGCTATTATTTTAACTTTTGTTATTTCGTTCGGTCCTGATGTGGAGGGGGGATGCTCCCCTGCCAAAGGTTATGTGGCCAGTGTAAACGGCAGGATAATTACAGCTCCGGAGTTCCGCTTTGCCTATAACAACCACTATGCTCATTATCAGAGGCTTTTTGGTGAATTTAACGATGAAATGGCACGGCAATACAGGATCCATGAAAGAACTCTTGACAGTCTTATAGCTGATATTTTGCTTGCTCAGGAAGCAAGAGCAAGGGGATTCCGTGTCTCAGAAAAAGAATTGAGAGAAGAAATAATAAGCATTCCTGATTTTCAAAAAAACGGTGTTTTCGACAGAGACACTTACAACCAGATAGTTCAAGTTGCTTTAAATACGACCGTTGCAAAATTTGAAGAGAAGATGGAGATGGAGATACTTGCCGGCAAATTAAGATCTTTTATTATTGAAAGTGTAGGACTGTCAAAATCTGAGGTAATAGAAAACTATATAAATAATAACGAAAAAATAGATGCCTATACCTTCAGTTTCAGAGAATCAGCTTTACATGCCCACGCAAAAGAAAGGATACGCTCTGAAATATCTGAAGAAGCTGTTTCCGATTATCTTGAAAAAAATGCAGGCATCGTAAGGATAACCTATGAAAATGATCCGGTTAAATATATAAAAGAAGAAAATAAGGAAGATACAACTTTTGATGATGTAAAACACGCTGTGGCAAAGGATTTGGTTTTGAGGGAAAAAATCAAAGAACATTCAAAATCGGAAGCTGAAAGACTCCTTACTCTATTGAAAGAAAATCCTGACTATTCTTATGATAATCTGGCCAAAGATTTTTCAGATTGGAGTATTGAAAAGAATGAATCTACTTCGATAACAAAAAACTCCCGCTTTATAGAAGGAGTAGGATTCAGCCCGGGACTCGTTTCCAAACTTTTTGAAAAAAAGGAAGGGCTTTTAGATGAAGTTATAAAAACAGAAGAAAATGTATATGTGGTGGCGGGAATATCTAAACATATCCCTGCCGATATGGCCAAATTTGAAAGTGAGAAAGATGAAATAAAAAACAGAATGAGGTATGCAAAAGCAAGTGAGTTGCTTCAAAGTTATATTGACAACTTGAGAGAGAAAGCTGACATTCAGATCAATCCTGGATTCATGAAACTTTATGAAGGCGAAAGATAATATCCTTATATGCTGACAACTGAAAAAATTCTCAGATACCTATCTATTTTAATCGTTTTTATCACAGTTATATTTTCAATTTCTGTCGTTGTACGGGAACTCCTTAAACCGGAAGACTATTTCAAAAGGATCGTTCTGCTAGAATGTAACGGCAACTATACAGTGATAGGTGAAGGTCCGGAATTTGAATCAGATCTCTCCCCGACAGAAGATGAATGCTTACTTATTACAGAAGAATCCCTTTTCTCAGAGTATGTCTCAAAAAACGGGGCATTGAAAAACCACCAGTATATTTTTTTTGGGGAAAAAGGGGTCTTAATAAAAAAAGAGTCGTTTAACCATAAAGTTTATGAAACATATGTCTCTGATATTTTTAAATGTTTCAGCAACGCAAAGTGTTCCGGCAAGCCGGAAACTTCCCGCTCCAAGCTTACTGTAACTATGAAGTTGATAGATCAGGGTGGAGATATTATTTCTTCGGCAACTTTTGAAGATGAAATTTTCTCAACCATTTTGAAAAACTCCCGCAGGCTCCTGCATCAAATGGTAAAAATAAAGGAACAGGACATCTCAAATTTAAGACTGGTCGTTCTTTTTCACAGCAGATATGCCTTTATTGAAAACAAAGATCCCGATCATATATCAAATCTTATGAAAAGAGATATCGACGGACTTTATCTTAAGTCAAGGGGGGCAAAAATAAGGCTCCTCCCTCATGAATATAACGACAATCCGATTGCAGTGATCAGCAGAAAAGGACGTCAATATGGTCTGGAAAGAGATGAGTATAAAAAAGATGAAGCAACACTTTACCTTTTTAGAACTGTACAGTTTATACAAAAGAACAAAGACATGGTTGAATGGGGCGGCAGATATTCATATTTGAAATCAGATTATTCCGACGATCTTTCTGCAAGACTTATCTCTAAACAAATTCGGACCGTTTTTGATGACAACCGATCTTTCGAACAGGAAACTTTCGTTTTTTCAGGTAAAACCAAGGAAAGCGCACACTCTTTACTGATACAGCTTTTTGCTGCCAGAGCACTTTTAAATTACGGCAATACCTTCAAAGATCAGGAATCCATAGAGATCGCTGTCAAAGCCCTCAGTGAAGCAGCCCGCAACAGAGATCTTTCTATTCCCGAAAAATCTTTATTTCTTGAACTGATAAAACTTTGCTCTGCCAAATGTTATTTTGACCATTTGAGTAATAGAACTGCAGAAATTGAGATATTCTTTAAAGACATTGAATCTATCAAAGAATATATCGATGCTGATTCTGTTTACACCGGACTTATAATAAATGGTATCCGTGAAGTTTTTGACAACAGGTTTTTCGATGAGATGGCATCAAATATAATAGTTGGTACTTTTAATAAATTTGATGAAATGAGTCCTCAAAACAGGATAAGATACCTCGGGTACCTTTTTTCCATAGATATGAAAGAAATGCCGAAAATAGAAAAAACTATCCGGAATATTGTTCGCGAAGCGGCACCTTTTCTTGAATCTATTCGGTTTGACAACAGAGGTTTCAGAGATTTCAGGGGTGGTGTGGGTATAAAAAACAATTTATATCCGGGAGCCCTTTTCACTTCCGTGATGGCAGTCGGACTTGGAAATCTTGTTTCTTCGGGAATAACAGACCGGACAATAATTGAGTTTGAGTCTGAAACAGGAAACTTCCTAAGATATCTTATTGTAACAGAAGATGATCGTCACGGATGGGGCTCTCCCTTAGCCAAATCAAGAGTTCAGGGGGGAGTTAGAGCTCATCTGAGATCGGATCATGTACGATTAATAAACAGTTCTCTTGCTCTTGACTATTTTGTGAATAGAATAGGTGCCAAGAGGTCAAGATGAGCGGTTTTATTTGCAAAATATGTGGAGCATGCTGTAAAGGTGATGGCTCTGTCTTTCTTTATCCGGAAGACATCCATACGATAGCAGACCATTACTCTATTTCCATACAGCAGGCGGTTGACAGATATACTGAATATGTGATGCTTGAGATCATTGAAAAAACTGGAAGTTATCTCTATATCCCCTATTTGATCTTAAAAAAGGAAAGTGGAACGTGTATCTTTTCAAACGAAAACTTATGTGAAATTCACAGATTAAAACCTTATCAATGTAAAAACACCCCTTTTGTCAGCGAATTTTTTTCCGATAAAGGGTGGAGAAACTATTTAAAAAAAGAATGTCCAGGCATAAAAAACATGGAAGAGGAAAATTTTTTTCAATATCTTGAAATTGGCCGGAAATCTGAAGAAGCAGAAAAAAAATACTACTACCTTTTAAGAAATAACAGTTTTAATCTTGAAAAAATTCTCAATATTAACCTCAAAGCACCGAAAATTATTACAGAAAATGAATGAAGAATGGAAATCAATTATTGACTGGATAGGAGAAAAATCCTTAACATCCCACGGGAAAAAGTATCTCCATACGATGCAGAGCCTCTCAAAGAAAGATGCCGAACTTGAGTTTGAAATGCTCAAAGAAGCTACCACTCTTATTGAAACAGGCAACCATATTTTCAATTTGAACACAGATCAAGCCTGTTTTGTGACCGGATACCTGGAAAACAACGATCCTCTTGAAGCAAAAGATTTTAAATCGGTGGGAGACATACTTTCCCGACTTAGAACTACATCAGATGAAATAAAAGCTTTGGACTGGATAGATCATATTTCGACTCTTTTCGTTTTTGATTTCAACATAAGTCTCGAAATGACAATAAAACAGTCTGTAAATGAAAAAGGGGAAGTAAGTTCACAAGCCACACCTGAGTTGGGAAAAATCAGAAAACAGTTGAGAGAAACACATAAAAAAATATTAAATTCGATAAAAAAAATGATCATATCCAAAGAATACGGACAGTTTCTTCAGGAAGATTACTTTACTATAAGAGACGACCGTTATGTTCTTCCTTTCAAATCTGAATTTAAAAGAAAAATGAAAGGTGTGATCCACAATTACAGCAGAACCGGACAGACAGCCTTCCTTGAACCGCTTGAACTTCTTGAGCTGAACAACGAACTTTCTCTTCTTTCAGCAAAAGAAATGGATGAAATAGTCAAGGTGCTTAAAAAATTAAGAGGATTGTTAAACAGAAATATAGAATATGTGAAAAAATGTATTAACCTGGCTTTACATTTGGAATCTCTTTTTACAAGAAGCAGGTGGATGAAAGAAAATTCATGTTGCATTCCCGAGTTCTGTAAAAACAAAATAACGCTTGAAAATGCATGGTACCCTCCTCTATTTTTATCAGAAGGAAAAGAAATTATAAAAAACAACTTCTTTTTCTCAGAAGAAGAAAAGATCATGGTTATCAGCGGACCTAACGCAGGAGGTAAAACAGTTTCTCTAAAAACTGCGGGAACGATCGCCGAACTCGCATCAAAAGGATTCCCGGTGCCTGCTTCAAAAGCTGAGTTGCCTTATTTCAACAAAGTCTCTATTATACTGGGAGATAATCAAAGTGCTGTGACAGGGGAATCAAGTTTTTCCTCTCATTTAAAAGAGCTCGCTGAAACAGGAAAACTTACCGACCATGAAAGCTTAATACTTATAGATGAGATAGGAGCCGGCACCGATCCACTTCAAGGCGGCGCAATTGCAAGAGCATATCTTGAATTTGCTGCAGGAAAAAGATGTTACACTATCGTAACCAGCCACCTTGCAGAAGTGAAATCCATTGCCCTTGAAGATAGTCGCTTTATACCTGTTGCTATGGGATTTGACTCAAAAAAAGACAAACCCACATATAAATTTCAATATAATATAGTGGGTAGCAGCAACGCTCTATCCCTTGTTAAAAATATCGGTTTCCCTGACGAGTTCGTCAAAAGACTTGAAAAACTGCTTCTGTCCAAAGATGAAAGTCTTGAACCCTTGATAAACAGATTAAGAAAAAAAGAGGAAGACCTTAATAGAAAAGTGGAAGAGATCGAAAATATCAAAAAAATCATAAGCAAAGAACAGTTGGAAATAGAAAAGATCAGGGCTAATCTTGCAGCTAAAGAAAAAAGTTTTGAACAAGAGCGTCTTATACTTTTAAAAAGGCTCCTTGATATGGAGGAAAAAGAATTGAAAAAGAAAGTTGGAAAAGTTAATAAAAAAGAAGCTCCTGCAAAAATTGCAATCATAAGGAAAGAGAAAAAAACAATTCAAAATGCAATAAACCGCTCCAGAGTTGACCAGGATGAAAAGAGCGGAATCCCGCTTTCAGAGATATCAAAGAACTATGTAAAAGGAAAAACTGTTGTTTATGACAAGCTGCTTAAGATAGAAGGAGTTTTACAAAATATAAAAAATGGCAAAGCAGAATTTCTATGTAAAGGAAAAATACTGCAATCTCCTGTTGAGAGACTTATTGTAACAGAACTGCAAAAAAATGTAAAAACATCAGCAAAAACAAATTTTTCTGAAACAAAATACAATGAAAAAGTTGATATCAGAGGAGTTAAAACGGAAGAGGGCCTTGAGCTTGTTGAAAAAGCGATAGACTCTGCTTTTGTTAACGGCTCCGCTTCTGTAACTATTGTTCATGGGCATGGCTCGGGAATATTAAAAAAGATGGTCAGAGATTTTCTCCCTTCTCTCAAATCGAGATACAGCTTTAACTTCAATGCCGGAGAAAACGAAGAAGGGGGAGATGCTGTTACTGTTGTAAAATTTATTAAATACTAGTGAAATTTCCCCAAAAAATCTGAGGAAAACCCCGAGATTCTTCTAAAAACAGCCACTTAGTTAAAAAAAGTGAAGTCGCAAAACGGGCAACACAGTGAATTTGCATTAAATCCATAATCT
>SLOD01000220.1 GCA_007132725.1 Candidatus Sumerlaeota bacterium | reverse complement strand
TAGTCAGGAAAATTATGTTTTAAAAAAGTAGTTTTACCACTTCTCCTGGGACCGATTATCAAAGCACTTTTTTCTTTACTGATTTCTATCCATCTTTTGAACATTTTTCCCTCCTGAAACAGATCTCACTTTAATAATAGCATGGTTATTTTGAAAGTCAAGTTACAAAATATCCATGCTATTTCAATAGTGCTTCTTCATGAAGGAGGCGTTTTTTTCTTAGTTATTCAGGGACAGCTTCGTGGAGTTCGTGGATGAAATACCATTGCTCAGGATGACTCACAATTCTTTTTTCAAGAGAGTTGTAAAAACTCTGAATGATATCAGGCTCTGAAAGCAAATGCCTGTCAAGTTCAAAACTGAATGTCTCTTCACTTGTTCTGACAATGAACGGGGTAACTACAACCATCTTATCATCATCGAATTTTTTCAGGAACTGATCCATTCCCGAACCTCCCATAACTTCTGTTGAAAGGAGATTTACTTTTCTGCTGAACTGGTTGTTTTCATCAAAAACATTTGAAAGAATTCCGCCTCTTAACAGAGTCGAGAACATTTCATAAGGAACATCAACATCCGGATCAGCTATATTAACCAGTTTTGTTTTACCGGTTTTATAACGCTCTGAAATAAAATTACTTCCGTTTACTATCATGGAACCCGCAGGTTCGGGAAATTTTCCTACGGAAGTAATGTCATATCCATTGACCATAAAAATTATATTCATAAAATAGGATGCCCCAAAGTGACTTTGAGCTACAAAAACAGGTTTTTTATCTTTTGCAGCTTCTTCAATTACATCAAAACTGTCACCCGTGGTCACTCTGTTTTTTGCCATCCAGCAGGCCTCAAATCTTTTTGTCAGAATAAACAGTTTTTCATAGTAATGAACTGCTATCCCTTCAAGAACTTCATCTAAATATCTACCTGTCGATCTTAATCCTGCGTACTCAAGGTTTTTTACTATTCTGTCAACATCTTCAGGATGTTCATCATAATATTTCATACCTTTTTCAATAATTGCAGGTCTTCCGAATTTCCACGATTTTTTCCCGGTAAGCTCAAGGAGTTCTTTTGTCAGAAGATATTTGCCGATAGCCAAAATATAATGTCCCTCAAAAGTTTTATAAAAGACTCTTTAAAGGTATTAAGTTGCTGTTTTTATCATATATGTCAACCTTGAAAAATATCTCCGCTGCCATTTTATGCTGTTCCCGAAGGTGGAGTTTCTGATGAAAAATTATACTTCCGTCACCGGTTTCTCTCAGGTACATGCTCATATCGAGCATATTGCCTACATATGAGGCATTGAGAAATCTTATGTAAAAATCGGAAAACACCCAATAATCCCAAATTTTTTTGCCGCCGGCAAGGTTGTCTAAATACTCAAAGAACATCTCTTCGCAGAACCTTAGGTAAGAAGCGTGAAAAACAACTCCCTGAAGATCAGAGTCTTCTGTATAAGCTCTGATCGAATGAGTGAAAACATTTTTTTCAACTCCTGTAGAAGGAAGAAACTCTGATGTTTCAAAATTTGATGCCGTTTTAAAAGTTTCATCTATTTCAGGAGGTATCTCTGTAAGCTGTCCCTCTTTATTTAAGCAGACAAGTTCTACAAGGGCATCTGTTACAGTATTGTCCGTATTTTTGTTTACAAGCGTTTGATGTGCAAGGATCCTGAAATCACTTTTCCGAAAATGCCTTGTTTTGACAGCAATGGTATCTCCGGGAAAAGAGCGTCCTACAGTTTTAAGGTGTATGGAATATACCTGAATATTATAGTGATCAAAAAGGGAGTCTCCAAGCTCTATATTAAAAAGCTGCTCCCCTCCATCAACCCGTCCTCTGTCCATCATTCTCAGAAAACAGTTGGTATCGGCTATTCCCCCGGCTGAAACATCTTTGTTGTATATCCTGATGTCTTTTTCAAAAACTCCTTTTTTGTGAGGAGCTGACACTCTTTTAACAGCTATGGGGTGTGCATTGTTTTTTATTCCGAATTTTTTCTTGACCGATGCCGAAGTTTGAATGCCGGATATGATAGCTCCTTCATATCCTCCTCCTGACCATGTCCACGAGCCGGCAAGATAAAGATTTTCAACAGGAGTAATGTTCCTGAGCCTTCTACTTGCCGACTGTTCAACAGTCTGTGCAAGTCCGTAAATAGAACCCCCTGTGTTCGAACTGTATCTGTTCATAGTTCTTGGAGTAGCAAACTCAAGTACTTTTATATGATCTTTAAGTCCGGGAAACCTTGCACAGTACTTTTCCAGAAGTTTGTTTTTAACGGTTTCTTTTTTTTTTTTGTATTCTTCATCATCAATATTTAACCAGTCTGAGGGGGTTGTCAGTTCAAAAAAATTAATAGTGTAACATCCTTTGGGAGCTCTGTTGATCAAAGAATTTTCATAATTAGTGCAACACCAGTCCGTTGTTTCAATATTTCCTTTGATCATGTTGGCATAAGCTTTGAGAGGCTCGTATGAATGGTTGTAAAAGTAAGTTGCATCAGGGATTCCCAGTTTTGACGGGGGAGTGTCAAGTCCTATATACATGCTGTAGGCGGACACAGATTTTTCCATTTTTTCAAGTCTGAACCTGAAAAGATCGCTGGTATGTTTTTTATCAATAAGCTTGAAAAATGTCTGATAAGGATCGGTATTGGAAACCACCGCTTCAGCTTCGATGACTGTTCCGTCAGCAAGCTCGACTCCTTTGGCCGTACTATCTTCAACGATTATTTTTATAACTTCGGAGTTAAGAATGCATCTTGATCCCAGTTCAATAAGTCTTGAAACAAAAGCTCTGCTTAAAGCTGCTCCGCCATCCTCTATATCGTAAGCTCTTTCAAAAAAATGACAGTTACAGACACATGTTGAAAAAGTGGCATTAACAAGTTTCGGGGGCAGTCCGATAAGCATCCAGAATTGACTTAGAAAAGCAATAAGTTTCTCGTCGCTTACAAATTGTTTCAGCAGTTCATAAAAAGTTTTATCAAGGTATTGTCCTGTCAGAAGTTTTTCCGCAGGGACATCAAAATCGGGGTCTATCCATTCTCCGATAATATGCCATCTTAAATCTTTCAGATGAGTTATAAGAGAGCTTATGTTGTCTGCTTCATGAGGAAATTTTACTTTAAGAAAATGTTCAAGAGTTCCCGGTTTATTCGAAATAGTCTCTTCTCCATCAGGAAATCTTATACTCATAAGATCCCTGTTTGCCCGGTATTTTATTTTATCAAGTACCCCTAATGTTGAAAGCACACCGTGAATGGAGTTCCCTTCGGAAAGTCCTCCAAAATGGTGAAGTGAGACATCAAAAGTGAATCCCGATCTCTGAAAACTGTGGGCATAACCTCCGGGAGCAAGATGTTTTTCAACTACACATACTCTATAACCGTTCCTTGCAAGCTCAAGAGCACATGTGAGTCCACCGAGACCTGAACCTACGACAACAACATCAAATTTTCCGGAATGACCAAAAACACTCATCAGTTTTCAAGTCCGGCAATAGTTTTTAAAGTGAGCTTATCCATTGTGAAAATAAGTTTACCGTCTTTTTCGTAAACGGCAACATCAAAAGTGGATTCTTCGGGGGTCATGTCGATCATTCTGCATACAACAACAGAGTCGTAAGACGAAGAGCTTGAAAAAATGTTAAAAGACCCTATCTCAAAAGGTATGGCCATCACATTTTGTTTCTTCATGTTCCACGCAGCTGCAACTTGTACTGCCATATCTGCGAGGACGGGATTGAATTTGAATTTGCCGGGAACATCAAAGGAAGTAGCTGCATCTTTTGTCAGAGAAACAAAACTGTAATATATGTCATTTTCTTCAACTGTTGATACGATACCTCTGAAAATGGGCCCTGTTTTGAGAGCATGAGAGAATTTTTCATCAAGATAGCTGTAAAAAGAGCTTTTTTCCACTTTTTGGGAATTGAAAAGGTTGTCAACTTCCCTGCTGTCAAATTTGATCCAGTCCGGGGTTTTAGCTTTTTCTGAAGATTTTGAATCACACGAAGAAAAACTCAGGTTTTCAAGTGCTTTTCCTTCAAGTGGAGGTCTTTTTTCAGGAACGGCAAAAACTCTGTTTTCCAACTCTACAAGCTCAACATTCAAATCGCCGTCTTTTACAGCAAGAGGTCTTCTGAATTTCAGTCCGCTTATTGCTCCCTTTTCTTTAAGGAGGTTTTCAGCAAATATTTCTGAAATAAAAGTTCCGGGAACAACAGGGGCACCATTTACTACATGCTGGTGAAGGTAAATATCTCTTTCAAGAGAAAAATTTATTTTTTTCGGTTCACTGTGGGTTTCAGATAAAGTTTTGAATGGAGATGAAGAAAGAGAGTAAGTCGAAACAGTGTTTTTTGCAAAAGCTGCATCTCCGTTGAACACAGCAAGTCTTGTATGGATGTTGTCCGATGAAGCAAGAAGGAACATTTTAACACCGCTTTCAACATTGACAGGGATCAGCCCGCTTTCAACAAATCTTTTCGCTTCGGCATCAGAAACCATCCCTGTCCCGCTCCACGCTGTCCAGTCAACTGTTGAAACCTGAATATGAGGATATTTTGCTTTTATTTCGAGAGTCATTTCAGCAAGCATGTCATTGGCAAAAGCATAATCGGTTTGCCCTGCATTTCCGAATAAACCCGCAATTGAAGTAAACGAATTGAAAAATCTTACTTTCTTCCAGTCAAGAAGTTCCGTCATAGCAAAAAGAGGGTTCATTTTAGTTTCTACTGTTCTTAAAATATCGTCCATTTCAAGATCGGGAAGCATTTTGGATTTCTGAACACCTGCACCGTGAACAATGCCGGTTATTTCTTCACCTTCTTTTTTCAACTGAGAGATAAGACTTTCAAGTTCAGCGTGGTTGGACACATCACATTTTTCATATTTTGCTTTAATTCCGTTCTTTTCAAGCCTTGAAAGGTTGTCTTTGACTTCCCATAGGCTTTTCAGTCGGGCAGCTTCTTTTTTGGCATCCTTTAAAGAAAGTTTATTTTCTTTGACAAGTTTCATTTCAAGGTTTCTAAGTGAAGTTGCAAAATCATTCCTGTCAAAAGATATATCGTCAACTTCATCTCCCGGGGCCGGGGTTCTTCCGGTAAGAAGAAGTTTGCAGCCTGTTTTCTGTGCGAGAGCGGCAACACACTCAAAAACTATTCCTCTTGCTCCGCCAGTTACAAGAACCAGATCGCTTTCATCAAGTTGATGATCGATCTTTGAAGGAATATTGATCTTTGATACAACACCTTTAGCCGTAGCGTTGTTAATTTCACCTGCATCAACAAATGTTGTTTCTACACTTATGTTTTTAAGTATAAGTTCATTCCAAAGATCAACATCTCCGTTGATAACCATCACAGAGCAGTTTTGCAGTTCGCTTTGTAATGATCTGAAAAAACCTGTGGGGAAAGATGAAAACAATCCTTTTGCAACAGGCATGTTTTCAAAAGCGCTGTTTTTTGCAACCGGAACCATTATTCTTTTTCCACTGGAAGAAAGGTTGGAATAAAGAGCTTTAAAAAGCTCAAAAAGTTCTTTTGTTTTTGAGTAGAAAAACTCGAATGATTTTTTGTTTTCTTCCATTTTTACAAGATCATAGTGGCCGATATATACAATAGTATCAGCATCTTTTATGATTTTTTCCTGCTTTTTCTCATCTTTTTTAAGAAAATCCTGTGGAGAGATGTGATCGAGCTCGATCCCGAGCTTCTTTATACCCTGTTTCAGATCAGAAAAGTGCTCTTTTTTATCGGCAAAAACAAGAATATTGTTGCATTTATAATCTTTTATTTCTTCATTTTGAGTAAATTGCCAGTTTCTGGCAAAAAGATTCCAGGAAAAATTCCTTTCCGGAGCTAATTCGTAACTAAATTCGTTTTTTTTTTCCTCGGATTCCGAAGAAGCCTGACTTGTCGGACTGGTCTGACTTGTCGGACTTGTCTGACTCAGCTCACTGAAAGTTTTTGCAAGTCCGGTAATGGTTTTGACAGGAGCTTTAGGTCTTGCATCTTCAGGTATCCCGAACTCTTTACTTAAATTGACCCACAGTTCAGCTCTCTGGATAGAGTCAATACCGAGATCGGCTTCAAGATCAAGATCGCTCTCAAGCATATCAAGCGGATACCCTGTCATTTCAGCAAGCTCTTTTTTAATCCGCTCTTCCCAGTTAAAGCCACCCTCAACAATCTTCTCAACTTTCTCAACCGGCGTAGCCTCAACCTTCTCAACAGGCGCAGCCTCAACTCCCTCAGCAGGTGCAGCCTCAACTCCTC
>SLOD01000147.1 GCA_007132725.1 Candidatus Sumerlaeota bacterium | reverse complement strand
ATTTCAATGCTTTTTGAAAATGGTGGTTTGATATGAATTTAATTTTTAAGGCGGCACAGGAAATAAGTGATTTTTTCGAGAGGGAGGGATGGTCTTTCTGCATAATCGGAGGTCTTGCAAATCAGTGTTGGGGAGAACCCCGAACCACTCACGATGTTGATTTAACGCTTCTTACCGGTATCGGGAATGAGGTTCTTTTCGCAGAAAAGATTTTAAGGTCGTTTAATCCAAGGATTCAAGATGCTTTAGATTTTTCAATAAGGAACAGGGTTCTTCTTGTTGAGTCATCTGAAAAAATTCCTATGGATATATCTTTCGGGGCACTACCTTTTGAGAAGGAAATGATGTCAAGGGCTGTAAAGTTTGAGTTTATGCCTCAAGCTGTACTGAATATATGTTCTGCGGAAGATCTTTTTATAATGAAAGCTTTTGCCTCAAGGCAAAAAGATTGGCTGGATGCTGAAGGCATTGCCAAAAAACAGAAAAACAATCTTGACACACGATACATACTGAAACACCTTGAAGAGCTTAGTGAATTGAAAGAAGAACCTGAAATATTAACCAAAGCACAAAAAATACTGGGTAACTGATGAGTCTAACAAAAGAGCAGAAAAAAGCGTTGGTTATGCAGTGGAAAAATGCTGCACCTGAGCTTCAGAAGATCAAAGACAAGGAACTTTCCGAGTCTGTTTATGACTGGCGTATAGTTGATGCTCTTCTTGAAATAGGTGCAAGTTCCGGAAAAAGTCTCAAAACCAGTGGTCTTGTTGAGATGCAGCGACTTTTTATGCTGCTGAGAGAGAAACAGGTTTAAAGATTTTCTTTCTTAAATTCAGTGGGAGTCAGACCGGTAAATTTCTTGAATATATCATTAAATGCAGATTTTGATTTAAATCCGCTGTCAAGAGCAAGTGCAAGAAGTGTAAATCTTTTAGAGTTTTCAGGGTCAGTTAGAAGTTTTTTTACTTCCTCAACTCTGTATTTGTTGATGTATGTATGAAAATTGCACTCTTTAATGCGGTTTATTGCTTTAGATATCAGGTAATGGGGAAGCCCTGTCTTTTCTGATAAAGACAAAATGGTTAGATCGGGATCAAGATAAAAATTTTCTTTGTCCATCAGTTTGTCAATTTCGTTAGCGATTGAAATAAGATCATCAATGTTTTCATCCGTTTCTTTCTTTTTTGAAACAGTTGTAGCTTTAATAAAAGATGGGGACACAGTGTGGGAAAGATCTTTTGGGTATGCGGATGTAAGATTAAAAAAAGAATTAAAGACAACCGACTTGTGTATGGTTCATTCAATTTCAAAATCGTTGACAGCATGGGGAGTTATGAGTCTTGTTCAGAAAGGAAAAATTGATCTGGATGTTCCTGTTTACAAATATTTCAAGACTTTTGAGCTTCCTGCAGATGATCCATCGTTTAAAGAAATTACAATAAGGAATTTATTAAGCAACTCTTCGGGACTTGGCTTGGGAACTATTAGAGTTCATTACTCAATTACAGAAAAAAGACCTCTTTTGAAAGATGTTCTTGTCTCTGATCTGAAAATGGCTGATAAACCGGGCAAAACTTTTATCTATTCAAATGCCGGCTTTAATCTTCTTGAGTTGCTTATAGAGGAGGTTACAGGGGAGAATTTTGCAATTTATATGGAAAAAGCAATATTGCTTCCTCTTGGAATGATTAATTCAAGTTTTCAATATAGTCCCGACCAGTTTCCTGATATTCCTAAAGGTTACAAAATAGATGGAGAAGAGGTCGCTGTTTATTTTTATGCCGGCAATGCTTCAGGGGGACTTTTTTCAACTGTCGGAGATATTTCAAAGTTTGTTTCAGCTTCAATGAAAAAGTTCAATGAGGATGGTTTGGGAATTCTAAGCCCTGAATTTATTGATGAAATTCATTCTTCTCAAGTTGAGATCAGCGGGCTTTTCAGTGCAGTTTTTGATTTTTACGGGTTTGGACATTTTTTAGAGACTTTGCCAAATGGAATGAAAGCGGTTTCACATGGAGGGCAGGGGCTTGGCTGGATGACACACTTCCATTTTGTTCCTGAAACGGGAGACGGTATCGTTATTTTTGCAAACAGTCAAAGATCATGGCCCATGTTTTCTATTATTTTAGATGACTGGGCTCAGTTTAACAGATTTGATTCTGTCGGAATGGGAACTATTGCAAAGGGCGATATTTTTGTCTGGATAATCATTAATATTATTCTTTTTTTCTCGTTTTTAATGCTGTTCAGGCTTTTGCAGGGGATTTTTTCAGGAAAAAGGATATTTGATCCGTTATCAAAAAAATTACTTACAAAAAGAATTATTCAATTTGTGATTTCGATAGATATATACCTTGTCCTTATCTGGTGTTTATGTCAGGATTATCTTTTTATTACTTCGATATTTCCTGCCGCTACGCCGGTTCTTGCATATTCAGCTTTCTTTTTTGCAACAGTTATGTTGCTGAATGTTTTATTTTGCGATAATTATTGACAGCGAAGGCAACAAAATAGGATTTTATACCGATTAATTTCACTTTTGATCTAAATTTCTTCGTTTAAAATCTTACCCAAATCAGATTTATACAACTATGCTATCCGTACCATTAAATTTCCAGAAAGGTATCGCCAAGATGCCGTCGAGTTCCATTTCTGTGTTGTAAGTTATTATGGTTCCTGTTTTTAATCCAAGTGCATCCATTGCTTTTCTGAGTCCTCTGACTTCTCTTTCAAAAGTGGTTTCTCCGGCAAATTCATAAGCTACCTGAACAGCAGCAAGTGAATCTTTGTGCTTTACTATAAAGTCACACTCATAAGTGTCACTGAAATAGAACAACTCAGCTCCGAGTTTACTCAATTCTGTAAAAACGAGATTTTCAAAAAGGTTTCCCTTGTTTGCGGAAAAACGGAAAGAGATATTTGCAGGAAATGAGTTGTCTTCGCAATAGACCTTCTTTTTATTTCTCACCTGAGTTGCTACCGAATAGGAAAAAAGTGGCACCTCCTTAATAAGAAAACTTTTTTCCAAAAGTTGCACAAATTCCTTGATGCTCATATCAGACGACTCCATCTTTTTTCCAAGTGAATTGTAGGAGTAGAGAGCTGATATGTTTGACATAAGATAGTGTACAAGTTGGCGGAAGCCTTTGACTTCCCTTACTGTGCTGTTTGCTATGCAGTCTTTAAGAATGATTGTTTCATAGTACGAAAGAACGATATCTCTTCGGTTTTCCTCATCTTTTGCCCTCACAACTTCGGGGAAACCGCCAAACTCAAGCATATCATCAACAATTGCAAGAACTTCACTTTTTCGCTCATATAAGGAAAGAGCATCTTTTATACCTATATGTCCCAGCCGTTCAGAAAAAGAATAAGGATAAACTTGTGAAACTATATACCTTCCGGAAAGACGGGTTGCATATTCACCTTCCAGAAGTGAAGAGTTTGAGCCAGTGATACATATTTTTTTAAAGCGACCTGAATCATATGCACTTTTCACAAATTTTTCCCAACTGTTCACTTGCTGAATTTCATCAAGAAATATGTATTCCACTTTACGCCCGGTAAGTTTTTCAGCAGTCTCAATGACAGTTTCAAGATTTCGTGGATCTTTACACACATCAATAAAGAACGGATCATCAAAATTGATGCTCAGAATTGCACCTTGATTAATCCCTGAGTCAAGAAGATAATTGATGATCATTTTGAATATTGTAGATTTTCCGCTTCGTCTTATGCCTGTAAGAACAAGCATTTCCTTAAGAGCAAGCTGCTTTTTTATAACTTCGAAAAGTTTCCTTTCAAGATAGTCTTCATATCTTCCGTTACTCCAGTGTCTATTTTGAAGATTAATCGCTTTTTCCATAATTCCTCCGAATATAAAATGAGCTATAGTCGTATTTTACATATTATAATATGCAAAATCAAGCTTTTTCTCATATCGTAGTATGAATTGTGCGGTGATTTTGATTCCCCCCGGAGACAATAAAACTTGGTAAAATAGATTTTTCTGTCTCAAGGGGTTAGATTTTCGGTATAAAAATTTCAGTTTTTGTCATATTTATGACATCATCTGACGGTTTTTTGTTTATTTCTCAGGAGGAAATCACAATGTCACGCAGGTTACACATTCCATTTACAATAGATGTTGATCCGATGGAGAGGTTGCTTCTGATAAATTTTGAAAGAGATCCCGATTCTCTTTATGTCGGTTTTGAGCCTCAGGTTTTTGATGATGAGATAAATGGTAAAGGACACATCGTAATAGGTTGGCGGGTTGATGGAAAAATTGATGTTTATCATCAGCCGGGCTTGAATCTTGACAGAGGAAAGTATGATATTGCCGGAAAAGGTCTTGAAAATATGGTTGAAACTGTGATGGAAAAGGGAGAGTTCTATGTTTCAGCAAGCGGTGTAAATGCTTCTTATGAATTTAAGGACATTGAAAATAGAGCTGTGAGCATTGCCATAACTGAAAAGAACAAAAAGAAAAGAAAACCTTTCGGTTTGCTTGCTCCCATGGGAAGTGTTGCCGAAAATCCTTCCGCTTTACCGCTGGTGCTTTTACACGATTTTTATTTTGTCAGGAAAAAAGATACCGAAATCTCAATTTCGATAGCAGGCAAAAAGCACAAACCTGATGAGCTGCCGATACCGATGGATTTCACAAAGATGCTTTTTACCAGGTACAGCCCCGATCCGCTCATAGTGACATTCAGCAGAGAAGTTGATGATATCCTCCCATATCTTGAAATTGAAAAAGGGGCAAAAGAAATCACAGAAAAAGATGTCAGCTATAATATCGAATGGATATCAGAAAAACCGCACATAAAAAGCATCCATAAAAAAACTGAAAAACACACAGTTAAAGTGAGCTTTAACCCCTCATTTCCTGAAATTGGAGAAATTAGGGATCGCAGTTATGAAGGAGAGTTTGAAATAGAAGGGGAAGTTTCCACAGGGAAAATAAAAGGGAAATACAATGCCTTAAAAACAGGTGAAAATCTAACACTTACCCTCATACCTTCAAAAGGCTGGATACCCAGACCCGATAAATGTTCGCTCAGATTCCTTTATACCGTTGCCAAAATATTCAAGAGCTGGCCCGCAACATATAAATGGACAGCAAATATTGCCCCGGAAGAAAACGGGCAATTCAGGATGAGATCCACATGGGAAAGGATTAAGGTTTAACATAATTTCAATACTCTTTGAGAGTATTTTTAATATTGACAAAGAACTTAAATGATGTATAATAAGAATGTTTTACGATTTTAATAAGAATGGTAAAAAAATGAGATACGATTCTGAAAAAGATAAAAAGCTCCAGCAGGAGCGGGGGATAAGCTTTGAAATGATAATTGAAGCAATTTCTGAGGGAAAAGTTTTAAGTGACATTGCTCATCCCAAAAGAGAAAACCAGCGAGTAATGCTTGTAGATGTTGACGGAGATGTATATTTTGTACCGTATGTCAAAGAAAAAGACGGCGGTTTTTTCCTGAAAACAGCTTTTATAAATAGAAAATACCGAAATAAAGAGGAGGCAGACATGAAGAAAAACAAGAAAAAAGAGGATTCTTCTTTTATTAAAGAACAGGATTTTGTCTATGAGGATGAAAAAGCTGAAGAAGAGGAACTGCTTGATCTTTATGAGAAAGGAGCGTTTGATCCGGTATCAAAAGAAAGAAAAAAAGAACTTGTTAAAGCTGCGGAAAAAACTATGAAGGAAATGCGTGCAGTCAAAAGCATCACTCTCCGGATAAATAATGACATACTCGAAATGATCCGCAGAAAAGCAGATGCAGAAAGAATTCCATACCAGACACTCATGCAGCTTGTATTAAGTCAGTTTGCTCAAGGAAAAATAAAGATCCAGATATAGCAGGATTTTTAAATCCTTTGACAAAAACAGTAACATCGTTATATTTATTAAGGTCTGATGGAGATGATTATGTTGAGAATAGCTTCAGATAAAGAACTTCTAAAAAGAATGGTGGAATATGCTCACAATAGATAAGCGGCTTGAAAAATATTTCTGGGATGGAACTGAGAACATCTCTGATACTTATTTTGTAAAAAGGATGCTTGAATATGGATCTTTTCCAGATATGCTCAAAATACCTTTTCCCCTTTTCGTTAAGGAAATCAGGAATATCAACATTTCAAAACTTAGAACATCTGAAAAACGGAAACGATTTCTGGAGCTTCTTCTACCTCATTTGGATAATGCCTCCTCATGGAAAGAACTGATCTATAAAATGGCTCAATTAGATTAGTAAATATTCATAAAAAACTGAGAAGCATTGGCGGAAAATTGCTTGTTTAGGAATTTCTGGTGTTTTCTGTT
>SLOD01000134.1 GCA_007132725.1 Candidatus Sumerlaeota bacterium | reverse complement strand
TATGAAAGGTGATCCTATTCTTTTAATGGAAAATGTGAAAAAGAGCTTTACTATCGAAGATCATAAAATTGATGTTCTTAAAGGGGTGAACCTAAAGCTTGAAAGAGGAGAAAGACTTTCCCTGACCGGGAAAAGCGGTGCAGGGAAATCCACGCTTCTTAATATAATAGCAACCATTGAACATCCAGACAGTGGAAAAATTTTAATTGACAACACAGATCCGTTGAAATTAAATGACAGTCGCTTGAGCAGACTCAGAAACAAAGAAATCGGCATCGTTTTTCAGTTTCATCATCTTTTACAGGAATTTACCGCTCTTGAAAATGTTGCTATTCCTTTAATGGTGTCAAAAAGAAAAAAAGAAAGTTTTGAAAGAGCCGGCTTTATTCTTGAAAAAGTGGGGTTAGCTGACAGAATGAACCACAAACCCTCGGAACTTTCAGGAGGAGAGCAGCAAAGAGTTGCGATAGCAAGAGCCCTTTCAACCGAGCCTTCTTTACTTTTAATGGATGAACCTACAGGAAATCTGGACAATGAGACTGGAAAAATGATAATAGGGATGATTCTTTCAATTGCGGAAGAAAGATCATTGACAACTCTGTTTGTATCACACAACAGAGTTTTTGCCTCAGAAATGGGGCGGGTTGTTGAACTTGAGAATGGAGTGATTAATCAGAAATGATTAAATATACTGTTTTTGTCATTTTGCTTTTTTTCCTGACTTGTCTATCAGGGATTCAGATAGAAAATGTTGTTGTTGAAGGCAACTTAAGGACAGAAAAGTCAGTTGTCGAAAAGCCGTTTTCTTTAAAGAAAGAGTTGAGTGAAAAAGAAATAGATGAAATCTTGAAAAGTATTATAGAGCTTAATATTTTTCAGGATATTTCTGTGTATTATGATGAAAGCACAAAAACCCTCAAAATCAAAGTTGTAGAATTTCCAATAGTCTCTTCTGTAAAATTTTCCGGCAACAAAAAACTCGATGATGATGACATAAAAAAAGTTGTTGCTGTAAGACGGGGCGAACTGCTTGATGAAAGTAGAATTGACAGAACGGTTATCAGAATAATGGAGCTCTATAGAGACAAAGGCTATTTAATGGCTGTTGTAGAGTATGATCTTAAAAGGAATGAAGAAAGAAGAGAAGCTTCTGTCGAGTTTAAAATTACCGAAGGCAGTAAAAGCAGAATAAAAAAAGTTACCATAACAGGTAATGAAAATTTATCTGATGATTTTATAAAAAGCAATTTGAACACGCGCGAAGATTCACTTTTTTCATTTTTCGGGGATGGAGGATACAAAAAACAGCATCTTGAAGAAGATGTTGCCCGTATAATGTATTTCTATAGCGATGAAGGATATGTCAATGTTAAAGTTAACAGACCCACCTTGACCATTTCCCCCGACAAAAAAGAGATATATGTTACTTTTGTAGTAACAGAGGGGCTTCGATATAAAATAGGAGAACTGGAATTGCTTGGAGACCCTCTTGATAGTGGTGAAATGCCTCAGTTTTCATTTTCTCAAAGTGAGGGAGACTGGTATAAACACAGTCTCATAATCAGGGATGTTGAAAGGATAAAGGCGATTTATGGTGATGAAGGTTATCCTTTTGTAAATATTTATCCTGACAGGGTGCTTGATGATGAAAACGAAACAGTCAACTTGAGGTTCATTGTTGATAAAGGTCATAAATGCAGGATCGAAAGGATAGATATTGCCGGAAACAACAGGTCAAGAGACAAAGTCATAAGAAGAGAGCTCGCTCTTTTTGAAGGGGATCTTTACAGCTATACCGGTCAGAGAAGAAGTGAAGCGAGAGTAAGAAGAACCGGTTTTTACGAAGAGGTAACTATTGAGATAAAAGAAGGAAGTGAGCCTGATTTAGTGAGGCTTCTTGTTACAGTTGAGGAAAGAAGGAGTGGAACTTTCAATGTCGGAGCAGGGTTTTCCACTTTCGAGAGTTTTGTTTTCAATGCAAGGGTGGATCAGAACAACTTTCTTGGTTACGGACAGAATATCAGCGTTATGGGTCAAGTAAGCAAACTGAAAAGAGAGATCAGTCTCAGCTTTTTCGAACCCTACTTCCTGGACTACAACCTTTCTTTTAATGCAAGTTTTTTCTACAGGTATTTAAACTATGATTCCAGTATTTGGCAATATTATGCTGACTATAAACAGAACAGTTACGGTTTCAGCTTCACTTTCGGAGTTCCTTTCTGGAATTATTTCAGAGCATATGCCGGTTACAGGCTTAGAAAAGTTGATATAAGCGGTGCAACAGAACATCAAATGAGTAGACTTTACAGGGATCTTTTTACATCTTCTCTTGAATTCATGCTTTCGTTTGATAACAGAGATGACAGGATGTTTGCAACTAAAGGTTTTTATGTTCTCGGTGGAGTAGAGCTTGCTCACAGGTATTTCGGTAGCGATGAAGATATACTGAAGCTTGACTTGAATTTCAGGTTTTACCAGAGTCTTTTCTGGAACATAGTATTTAAAACCAACATAGATACTGCCTATACCAGACACCTTCAAAATGAGTCTCTTCCGTTTTCTGAAAGATTCCGGCTTGGAGGTATGTTCAGCGTAAGGGGTTATCCTTTCTTTTCCATAGGTCCGAGACATGACGGATCTTCTTCAAAATATAATGTTCCTATTGACGGGAGAGATCCTACTTCAAGTACATATCCGTATGTTATCGGCGGCAACAAAAAGTTTGTTATAAATAATGAGCTGGAAATTCCTATTGTAAGACAAATGCGATTGAATCTTGTCGGATTTATTGATGCCGGAAATACCTGGGCAAAAGATGAAAACATGTTCTATATAAACGAAAAACATAAAGACGAATATGATCTGCCTCTGGGACTTTTCTGGAGTGCAGGTTTCGGGATCCGCTGGGTTACACCGATAGCTCCGTTGTCGTTTGAGTGGGGCTTTCCCCTCACTCCCAGACCCGGTGACCCGAAATTTCAATTTGAATTTAATATAAAAAATTCATTTTAAAGGAGGTTTGTATGAAACTTAAGCTGTTTATTTTTATTATTGTTTTTTTAACGGTTCTTCCAACCTTTGCTCTTAAGATCGCCTGTGTTGATATGAAAAGAGTTTGGGAAAGTTCCGACGAAATTAAGGTAGAAAAGAAAAACATGGAAGCAATGCTGCAAAAAAGCCAGAGAGAGCTTGAAGCAAAAGAAAAAGAGCTGGTAGCTCTTCAGGAAAGAGCTGCAAAGCAAGCACCTATGGCAACAGAGGAAGCTAAAAGAGCAATGGCTGAAGAGTATCAGAGAAAAATGATGGAACTTCAGCAGCTTTATAATGAAAGACAGAGAGATCTTCAAGACAGAGACATAAAAGCTCAGTCCGATTTTATTGAAAAAGTTAAAAGAATAGCAATGAAAATAGCTATACAGAAAGGGTATGACGTTGTCCTTGCAAAAGAACATGTACTTTATATTGATGATAAATACGATATAACCAGAGAGGTTATTGCCGAGGTCAACAAATAGTTGAGAGCTTTTTCTGTTCTTGTATCTAACTTTGCTCAAAGGAAAGAACTCCCTGCGGAACACGGACTCTCTTTGTATATCAGAATAGACGATACCGATGTAGTTTTTGATACAGGACAGGGAAACTTATTTCTTCATAATGCTCAATTTATGAATCTTCCTTTGAGTAATGTAAAAACTGCTGTTGTCAGCCATCTGCATGATGACCATGCCGGTGGAGTTCCGTTTTTAAGCAGATACTTTTCTATGGTTGGCAAAACATGTGAAGTAATAGTTCCGGTAGACTATGAAATGCCGATGCTTCCCGCTTTAAAAAAAAGGAAAGCAGAGAGTTTTGAAAATATATGTGAAAAAGTTTATGTTGTAACTACTCAATGTGTAGAAAAAAGTGGTGAAAAAATGGATGAGTTGGCACTGGTCGCAGACAAAACTCTTTTTTCAGGTTGTTGTCATACAGGAATAGAAAAGGTTTTGTCCGTTGCTTTGAAATATGGAGAAATAAATGCCGTTGCCGGAGGGTTCCATAATTTCGGACATACTGCGTCTGAGCTTAGATCTACAGCAGAAGCCCTTGCCTTTTCAGGCATAAAAAAAGTTGTTCTGCTTCATTGCAGCTCTATGAAATTTATTAGACACCTTGAAGATATGAACATAGAGTGCAAAGTAGGATATGTCGGACATTGTTACAGTTTATAGATACTGTTTCAAAATCTGTATTTTTATTAAATGACAGTTATAATGGTGTGTTTGAGTTTGAAGGAGAGGGAGCAGATGGAAAGCAAGCTGGAACTTCTTAAAAAAGTCTACCATATTATTAATGAATCTTCCGCTGTTTCAGGTCGCACGGTTTCAGATGTAAAGCTGATCGCAGTTTCAAAGAAGAAAAGTGCTGAAAATATTGAAGAGTTAAGAAGATGCGGTGTCAGGGATTTTGGCGAAAACTATGTTCAGGAATTTCTGGAAAAATATGAAAAGCTCAAAGATCTTGACATTAACTGGCATTTTGTGGGAACGCTTCAAAGAAACAAAGTTAAGTACATAATAGACAAAGTATGCATGATCCATACAGTGGACTCCATAAAACTTGCAAAAGAGATATCTAAAGAGGCTGTTAAAAAAAACATCCATAAAATTAAAGTGTTACTGCAGGTGAATGTTGGCAGGGAGCCTCAAAAAGGGGGGGTTCTGCCTGAAGAAATATTTGATGCCTACAATGAAATATCTATCATGGAAAAAGTTGAAATATGCGGTTTAATGAGTATTCCCCCTTTCCTTTCTTCTGAAGAACTGAGACCTTATCACAGAGATCTTTCAAGACTTTATCTTGATGTAATTAATAAATGTAACGCCGACCCCTCCGTATTCAAAGAGCTTTCCATGGGGATGTCGGAAGATTTTGATACAGCGATAGAAGAAGGGGCTACCATTATAAGATTGGGAACGATTCTTTTTGGGGCAAGAGGTTGAAATAATAGAGATAATAGCTTTGGTTAAAATTTTGCTTGAAAATTTTGTATTGTTTTTTGTTGTTGGAGATCCATTATGAAAAAAAATGTAGTTATTTTATTTGCCCTGATCATTATTCCATTCTTTCTTTTTTCAGAGGAAATATATTTCTATAGAGCGGGAAAAAAAATTGTACTTGAGGAAAACTACAGAAGTTATTCTTTTGTAGCTGATGCAGTAACTAAAGTTTTAACGGCAATCCCTGAAGGAGTAGACATAAAGAAAAGAGAAAGGAACACGGCTCTTGTCGGCAGGTTGAATAAAGATCAAAAAACTGCTTTAAGCAGATCAGGAAGAGTTTTTCCAGCTTACAGGATAGGAAAACTGGACTACTATGTAAATGACAAGCTTTTTGTGAAAATACCCGGATCTCCACTGGAAAAGGAAGCTGAAAAATGGTGCCGTGAAAATGGTCTGGAACTGGTTAAAAGATATAAATACATCCCAGAGTGGTATCTTGTTTCATATAATGGCAATACTATCAAAAAAGCAGCGGAACTTGTTGAAAATAAAATAGTTGAACAGGCTGAGCCCAGCTTTTTTATCCCGTTGGAACACAGAACAATGATTCCTGACGATCCGTTCTTTTTCAACCAATGGCATCTTCATAACTTTGGAGGACATGAGTTGACCGGCACAGATCATGCTCATGTTGCCAATGCCTGGTCGCTTCTTAAAGCATACAACGGTTCTATGGGAAAGGGCACAAGGTTGGCTATAATTGATGACGGGTTTGACCTTGATCATGAAGATCTTGTAGGAAGGTTTGTTGCCGGGTGGGATTTTTCAGATAACAATGATCAACCTCGTCCAGGTCCTCGGGATGCCCATGGTACAGCTTGCGCAGGGATTGCAGGGGCATCTGTTGACAACGGTATCGGAGTTGCAGGAGCATGTCCCGAATGTGACCTTATTCCTATCAGAATGAATATGGGATTCGGCTCAACTCTTGATCAAATAGCGATCGAATCTTTTTCTTGGGCTGCGGACAATAACGCTCATATTATTTCAAATAGTTGGGGTCCGCCTGACAACAGAGGCCCGATGGATATGAGCCAACCTTTGAAAGACCTTGTTTTCAACCTGGTTACGACTGGAAGAAACGGAAAGGGGATTTTGATATTTTTTGCTGCCGGTAACGGAAATGAAAGTATTGATGAAGGGAGTGGATCCCATGATGGTTTTGCCGGTAACCCCAATGTCTTTGCAATAGGCTCAACAAATGCGTCCGGAAAAAGATCCAGCTACTCTGATTTCGGTTTTTCTCTTGATTTTGTTGCTCCAAGCAATGATGTTGAAAGCGGTTCAGGGGGAGATGGCTGGGCAGGAGGCAGCTACATTGATGGAATATGGACAACAGACAATACTAACGGCGGATACAATCCCGGTCAACTTGCCGGAGACCCAAGTGGAAAGTATGTAAGTGAGTTTGGAGGAACTTCTGCTTCCGCTCCTCTTGCTGCCGGAATCACAGGGCTGGTCCTTGCGGCTAATCCGGATCTTACCCGGGATGATGTGTACGGGATATATAAAGCTACTTCCGACAAAGTGAGTCGAGGCAATGTAAATCCGGGAGAAAATGATTATGATGAGAACGGATTCAGTACCCACTATGGCTGGGGAAGATTAAATGCCTGTGAAGCAGTAAAAATGGCGATAGAAATGAAAGGAGTGGATATAACAAATATCGTATGTGGAGAAAGTGA
Source organism: Candidatus Sumerlaeota bacterium (assembly GCA_007132725.1). Lineage (GTDB taxonomy): Bacteria > UBP6 > UBA1177 > UBA1177 > UBA1177 > SLGQ01. The sequence goes on along the minus strand of SLOD01000134.1, from coordinate 14,306 downwards.
CCATAACTTTGGAAATGATGATCCGGAACCGGAGCCTGAGCCTGACACCGATGTTGAGCTTCCTGACCGTGACGGGGATGCAGATACAGATACAGATAAAGATAAAGTAATTGATGATGAGCCGTCTCTTAAGAAAAAGGATGGCGGATGCTCATGCAGTTTTATAAATATTTAAAATTTGACGGAGAAGGTCTTGAAAAGTTTTATTTGTTTTTTAATGATGGTTTTATGCACATTTTTTTACAGCTGTGCCTCCAGTGACCTTATTAAGGAAAAAGAGGTTCCCGGAGAAAAAATAGAAGCAGAAACAGCAGCCTCTCAGGTTAAAGAATGTTCATGGAACTATCCAGAAACGAAAGTTATTCCTGTTGAAGATAACTATTTCGGAGTTTCGGTAATTGACAAATATCAATGGCTTGAAAATAACGAAGATCCTGAAGTCAAAGCCTGGACAGAAGCACAGAATGAACTGACAGAAAAAACGATTTTCGGATGGGAACATACTGCCAGAGTTGAAAAAAGACTGTCAGAGCTATGGGATTTTGACAAAATGCAAACTCCTGTCAGAAAAGGTGAAAAGCTTTTTTACCGTTTCATAGAAGGGTTGCAAAATCAGCCTGTTCTTTATGTTGAAGATAGTGACGGAAATAGAAAAGAGCTGGTAAACCCTAATAAAATAAATGAAGAAGGCACTACTGCAATGGACTGGTGGTTTGCCTCTCCTGAAGGAAAATTTGTAGCTTACGGACTCAGTGAGCTTGGGTCAGAGCAGGCAGTTCTTCATATAATCAATGTTGAAACAGGAGAAAAGGTTGACCAACCTATTGATGGTTGCAGATATGCTTCTGTAGGATGGCTGCCCGATGAAAGCGGTTTTTTCTACACAAAAAGACTTGACGGAGATGTTGAAGGTCAAACCGACAAAGAGCAAAGCATAAGGCTTCACAGGATAGGAACGCCTGAAGAAGAAGATAAAGTGATCGCTGAAAGTACCATAGATGAAGGCATTTTGATAAGCACCATTGATGATGAAGGGAAGTGGCTTCTTATCATTGAATATATGGGATCAAGCGGCAGAGCAAGACTTACCCTTTATGATATTGAAAACGAAAGTACAAAGGCAGTAGTTGATAATTTTGATGATATTTACGAAGCTACTGTTTCTGGCGGTTACATATATCTTAAAACCAATAAAGATGGAGCTGAAAACTGGAAAATAGAAAAGGTAAACTGTGAGACACTTGAATGGGAAACAGTTGTTGCTGAGCATGAAAAAGATGTCATTGATTATTTCGGTGTTTCAGGTGAAAAGATCATACTCACCTACATGCACGATGTTGCCAGCAAAGTTATCATATATGATCAGAATGAACAAACTTCAAAAGATGTTGAGCTTCCTGTTCTCGGCTCGGTTCATCACATGACAATAGGAGAAAATGGTGAGTTTTTCCTTCATTTTTCAAGTTATGCCTATCCCCCTTCGATTTTCAGATACAGTGAAGAAAAAGGGCTTGAAACTTTCTGGAGTGCGGAAGTTCCGTTTGAAACAGAAAACATTGTAACTGAGCAGGTTTTTTATGAATCGAAAGACGGCACAAAAGTTCCGATGTTCATAGTTTATAAAAAAGGACTCGAAAAAAATGGAAACAATCACACAATGCTAAGAGGTTACGGTGGGTTTAACATTACTTATCCTCTTTATTTCAGTGCTACCAATGCGGTGTGGCTTGAAACAGGCGGAATTGTTGCCATAGCTAATATCAGAGGCGGTGGAGAATACGGACGGAGGTGGCATAGAGCAGGTATGCTTGAAAACAAGCAGAATTCTTTCGATGATTTTGCCTGGGCTATGAAATATCTTGCAGAAAAAGAATATACTTCTCCTGAAAAAATTTCAATTTGGGGAGGAAGTAACGGAGGTCTTTTAACTGGTGCAATGGTGACACAGTATCCTGAACTTTTCAAGGCGGCTCTTGTAGCAGTTCCATTGCTTGACATGCTGAGGTTTCACAAGTTTCTTATTGGCAGATACTGGGTAAGTGAATACGGATCAAGTGATGATGAAGAACAGTTTAAATATATCCATAAATACTCACCGTACCACAATATTGTTGACGGCAAAGAATATCCGGCAGTTCTTTTAACTGCGGGAGAACACGACTCAAGGGTTCACCCTATGCATGCTAAAAAAATGGCTGCATCTCTTCAGAAAGCAACTTCTTCTGATAATCCGGTCTTTTTATGGGTTGACACGAAATCGGGTCATGGTCAAGGCAAATCAACTCTGTTAAGAATAAGAAGTGCCGCAATGGAGTTTGGATTTTTTCTTAAAATGCTGGGAGTTGAAAACTGGTAGTTTATCATACCTGATTTTATTTTCAGATACTTCCGTATAGCTGAAAATTGATACTTGACACAATAAAGCCTTAGTGTATAGTCCACATCCGGAATCGGATCTTTGTCTTTTAATGGAGCTTGCAATGTTTTTCTCGGCAAAAGAAAGGTTTTTCACTGACAAACTCTTTTCTTTAAAATGGTTTAAGTCGTATCTGTTTATTGTTTTCGGTTCTTTTATTATGGCAGGTGGCTATTCTTTTTTTGCGGAACCTCACAAGATTATTCCCGGGGGAGTTTATGGAATAGCTATTGTTCTTCACCATGTTTTTGGTTTTATGACGGGGGTGACCGGTTTTGCAATAAACATTCCACTTTTTATAATAGGGATATGGATACTCGGTCCCCGTTTTGGAACAAAAACTTTTGTGGGAACAGTTCTCACGTCTTTTTTTATTGATTTGCAGAAAAGTTTTGGCTGGGGAACGCCCACAGATGATTTAATGCTTGCAAGTGTTGTAAGCGGTGTTCTTATCGGAGCAGGTCTTGCTTTGATATTTAAGTCTAAAGCAACAACGGGGGGAAGCGATATTATTGCACAAATTGTCAATAAATATACAAAAATATCTCTTGGCAAGCTGCTTATATTTATAGATTCCGCTGTTGTTGTTGTCGGGGTGCTTGTTTTCAAAGATTTTTCACTGGCAATATATGCTCTTATCACCATATATCTTTGTGGAAAAGTGATTGATGTTATTCTTCTTGGCAGTGACAACAGAAAAGCCGTTTTTGTAATTTCAGATGAGCCTGAAAAAATTAAAAACTTTATTATTAAAAGACTAAACCGTGGTGGAACCTTTTTTTATGGTGAAGGGATATATGAAGAAAAAGAAAAAAGGATAGTTTACTCTGTTTTAAGCAGAAGAGAACTTGCTGCTTTACAGGACTATGTTGCCGAGATAGATATGGAAGCTTTCATGTCTGTTTTTGACACAAACCAAGTTTACGGCAAAGGGTTTGTTCCTCTTGAAGAAAACTGATAAAATCACGCTTTTCTCTTAAAAGATATGGTTATTTCCATCTCTTCAAGAGTTTGTTTTAAAAGTTCTTTTTTGTCAGTTCGGCCAAGTTCTTTCTGGATCTCTTTTGCAATAAGATTAACAAAATCTTTTTTGATCTTGTCTCCTTGCGTAAAACACTGATCAATGATCTCTCCTGCAAGCTGTTTTGTGAAACGGAGATCTATCGTATCTTTTACAGCGTCTCTTATTTCGCTTGAAAATGGAACCTTGTCAAGCAGCTTATTAACGATTTTTCCTGACATAATGGTTCTCCTTCATTTCAAAAGGGCAAAGTTTTTCTATCCGTTGTCCTATGAACAGCTCTTTTTCTTCTTCCAGAATTTCATGGAGTTTTGTTTTTTCTTCTTCAAAGTGAGGAGAGTTTTCAATTATTTCAAGAGAGGGGAAGATAACAAACAATCTCCTCATAGCTTCTTTGTGAGGAATGGATAATGCTTTTGACTCATGTTTCCCTTTTTCCCAGAAAATTATATCAAGATCGATTTTTCTCGGGCCTTTAAGAAATGTTTTTTTTCTTCCCATTTCTTTTTCAATGTCTTTTAAAGTTTCAAGAAGCTGTTCCGGCTGCATCTCTGTTTCGGCAAGAACAGATACATTAAGAAAATCAGATTGTGACACATGGCTGATCGGAGAAGAACAGTAGATGCTTGAGCATTCATCAACAGACACGGAATTCTCCTCAAGAAGATTAATAGCCGTTGTCAGATTTTTCAACCCGTTCCCAATATTGGACCCGAGAGAAAGAAGATACTTCATTTTACCTTCCAAACCGGTTTACAAACTCTTCAAGCTCCTCAGCCGGTCGTGCAAAACATGCCCGGAACCAACCTTCTCCCCACTGCCCCAACAGTGCCCCGGGAGTTACAATAGTTCCGTATTTTTCAAGCATGTGTTCACTGAAGCTGAGAGATGTCATTCCTTCCGGCACACACGCCCATATATAAAATGTACTCGAAGAATGAAAAAACTCAAGTCCCTTGTTTGAAAACAATGACTTCATCATTTTTCTGTTGAAAGAATACAGCTCTCTCATTTTACTAAGATAATCTTCTCCATATTTCAGTGCGGCAGCCGCCGCAGCCTGAACGGGCTGAAAAGGTGACGATCCCCTTATGGATTTTATTTTCACAAGAGCTGAAATAATATCTTTGTTTCCCGCTGCAAATCCGATTCGGAATCCGGTCATACTGTAAGTTTTTGAAAGAGAATGAAACTCAACAACCCTGTCCATTGCTCCTTCAAATTCAAGGAGAGAAATATTAGGAGTTTTTTCATATATCTCGGAATATGCCATGTCTGAAACAATTCCCCAGTCATATTTTTCAGCGAACTTAAGCAGTTTTTTTGCAAATTCGGAAGTCATTTCAGCTGTTGAGGGGTTGTTTGGATAGTTAATATAAATAAACTTAGCTTTTTGTCTTATCTTTTCAGGGATGTTGTCAAGATCGGGAAGAAAACGGTTTTCAACTTTAAGTGGCAAAGTATACGGACTGCCTCCTGAAAACTGAAGTCCTGAAACAAGAGCGGGGTAAACAGGTTCCGGAATTAAAGCGATATCTCCGGAGTCGATAAAAGCAGAAGGTATCCGGAAAAGAGCTTCTTTTGTTCCGATCACGGCAGTTATTTCATTTTCAGGATCAATTTTTATCCCGAACCTTTTGAGCATCCACTCTGAGACGGTTTCTCTGAAAAAAGGAAGTCCATTGTAGCTGTTATAGTGATGATTTGCGGTATCATCCACTGCTTTTTTCATTGCCTCTACTGCAACTTCAGGAGCAGAAAGAAAAGTATCCCCGACTCCAAGATCAATAACTCTGACACCTTTTTTTATCATCCTGATTTTAATGTCGTTTATTTTTTTGAACGGGTACTCAGGTGATGTTAAAACTCCGGATGAAAGTCTGACCACTTCACACCCCGATATAAAGGTTGTCAATAAGTCGGGTTTTTCCTATAAAAATTGCTGCAAATATTCTTGAGTCTCTGGCAAGAAATCTCCCTTTTGTAAGATCATTGGTATTCCTTATTTCAACATAGTCAACTTTGCAGTCAGGTATTAACTCCGTCAACCTTGATGCCGCTTCAGATTCAATAAATTCGACAGGTAGAGCTCTTCTGTCAAAACGAGCTTCTTCAGCTTTTACTTTAACACCTTCCATAACCTTCAATATGTTTCCCGCAAGCTCTTTTTCTTTAGGAGTCAGGTATCTGTTCCTTGAACTCATCGCAAGACCGCCAGGTTCTCTTATAATTGGAACGGCAACGATTTCAGTATCATAACGCAAAGAAGAAGTCATTTCTTTGATAATGGCAAGTTGCTGATAATCTTTTTCTCCAAAAACGGCAATATCGGGGTCTACGATGTTAAAAAGGATCGAAACCACCTGAGCGACCCCTTCGAAATGTCCGGGTCTGCTTTTGCCGCAAAGAATATTTCCAAGCTCTTCAGATATGCGGAATCCCACCTTGGGGTTACTTAGAGGATAAATGTCTTCTTTTTTAGGTTTAAAAACAATATCCACTCCGTTTTCTTCGCAAATTTGCAGATCGTTGTCTAAAGTCCTTGGATACTTGTCATAGTCTTCATCTTTTCCAAATTGAGTGGGATTTACAAAAATGCTTGCAATTGTAGTATCACAGATTTCTGTTGACTTTTTTATAAGTTCCAAATGTCCTCTATGGAGGGCGCCCATTGTAGGTACAAAACCTGCTTTCCCTGTAATTTCTTTCCTTGTTTTTCTTAATTCCTTGACTGATTCAATGATTTTCATTTTTTTTCTCCGGTTTTTTTTCAAACACGAAGAGCTTATACCAGAAAAAGAAGACCATTTAAAGTTTTATGTTTATTTGTTTATTCAAGTTGACAAATCACTTCTCAAAATTATATTAAGAGAGCGAGTTTTGAAAGGGTTTGATATAACATTCCGGTTTTAGAAATGGAAAAAAGGATATATCTTGACAACAGTGCTACTACTCCGGTGAGACCGGAGGTACTTGAAGCGATCTATCCGTTTCTTAAAGAACTTGGTGGTAATCCGTCAAGCAGACACAAAGAAGGAAGATTGGTTAAGGCGGCTTTTGAAAAAGCAAGAGATTCTGTTGCTACCGCAATAAATGCGGAATCTAAAGAGGTGATTTTCACTTCCTGTGCTACTGAAGGGAACAATACTGTTTTAAAAGGATATCTTTCGGGACTCAGAAGCAGGACTGGAAAAAACCACATAATTACGACGGCAGTTGAGCATCCGAGCGTTCTTTCAACGGCCAGGGAGCTTGAAAAAAAAGGAACAGAAGTAACATTTCTTCCCGTTGACAAGTTTGGAAGACTGAACCTTGATATGTTGAGGTCTTCAATAAAAGAAAATACAGGGTTGATTTCTGTAATGATGGTGAATAACGAAACAGGGAACATTTATCCGGTAAAAGAAATTGCCAAAATAGCTGCTGAAAAAGGAGTGCTTTTTCATATTGATGCTGTCCAGGCAATAGGTAAAATACCGGTTGATGTTAAAGATATAGGGTGTGACTTTCTCACTTTGACCGCTCATAAATTTTACGGACTCAAAGGCTCGGGAGCTCTCTATGTCAAATGGGGCAAATGGGCATCCCCGCTGATAACAGGGGGGCATCAGGAAAGAAACAGAAGAGCGGGAACTGAAAATGTTGTCGGTGCGGTAGGACTTGGTAAAGCCATAGAGCTTGCTGTGAAAGAACAGTCCGAAGAAAGTGCCAGACTTAAAAAACTAAGAGATCATCTTGAAAAAAGAATACTTGAAGAGGTTCCTTACACAAGGGTTGTCGGTGATCCTGGCGGGAGAGCTTCTTTTATATCGAACATATCTTTCAGATTTGTTGAAGGAGAGGCAATTCTTCTTAAGCTCGATTATGATGGAATTGCTGTTTCTACCGGCTCGGCCTGTTCTTCCGGTAATTTAGAGCCCAGCCATGTGATATCCGCAATGAAGGTTGATCCGGAAGAAGCCCATTCAAGTATCCGCTTTTCACTTGGCAGATCAACTACGGCGGAAGATATAGACTACACGGTTGAAAGGGTTAAAGAAACAATATCTCAACTTAGGAGTTTTTCTCCAGTTTATGATAAATTTCTTTTAGAAAATGAAAAAAAATCTGCCTGGAGGGTTTAATGAACTATACTGAAAAAGTAATGGACCACTTTATGCATCCAAGAAATGTTGGAAAGCTCGAAAAATACAATGCTGTCGGTGAAGTTGGAAATGCTTCCTGCGGCGACATTATAAAGCTCTATGTGCTTATTGATTCTGACAATATTATTCAGGATATATCTTTTCAGACTTTTGGTTGCGGTGCTGCAATTGCAACTTCTTCGATGACTACTGAAATGGTAAAAGGAAAGCATATTGATGAAGCTCTGAATGTTACGAAAGATCAAGTCGCCGAAGAGCTTGGCGGACTCCCGGCAAATAAAATGCACTGCTCAAACCTTGCTGCGGATGCACTTCATAAAGCAATTTCTGACTACAAAGCAAAAAATGGTATCAAATAGGCCTTTTAAGGTCGCCCTTTACACTTTCGGATGCAAAGTAAATTTTTTTGAATCTGAACAGCTTAAAAAATCGCTTCAGAATATTAAAATAGTTGACTTCTCCCAAGAAGCCGATTTTTACATAATAAACGGATGTACGGTGACTTCAGCTTCTGACAGTCAGGCAAGAAATATAATAAGGAGGTTCGCAAAGAAAGGGAAGGTTATCGTTACCGGTTGTTATGCAAGGAAAAAGGATGGTCTCCTTGAAGATATAAAGGGTGTTGAGTTTATTTCTGAAATGGAAGATGTTGCAAAAAAACTTGAAAGGGAGTTGGTTTACGATCTTTTTTTTGACAGATCAAGGCCGTTCCTGAAGATTCAGTCGGGATGTGACCAGTTCTGCTCTTACTGCATAATCCCTTATGTCAGAGGACCTTTAAAAAGCGTTCCCATTGACAAAATCATTGAACTTCTTGAAAAAATAAGATCGGAAAACTTTAAAGAAGTTGTTCTGACAGGAATACATATCGGCAAATACGGTTTTGATCTTGATGACGGGTCTGTCCTTAGCGATGTAATTGAACAGGCATTTAAAATAGTTGGAAGAGTAAGACTCGGGTCTCTTGAGTCAGGTGAAATAACAGATGAAATTCTCATGCAGACATCACAGAACAAAATTCTTCCTCACTGGCACGTACCGCTCCAGCATGGGAGCGATACGGTTCTTAAAAGGATGAAAAGACCGTATACAGCCACTCAATACCGAAGGTCAATTGAAAAAATAGTTGACAAGACTCCTGCACACGTGGGATTGGGAACTGATGTAATTGCAGGGTTCCCCGGAGAAACGGACGGGGAGTTTCTTAAATCATACGATTTTATTAAATCTCTGCCATTTACTTATGGACATGTTTTTCCTTTTTCTCCAAGGGAAGGTACTTTAGCTTGGGAAATGGAAAAAACTGACGGAATAAAACCGGAAGTAAAAAAAGAAAGAGCATCACTTCTTCGGGAACTTTTTGCAAAAAAACACAATGAATTCAAAGACTCAATAAAAGGAATAAAGCTAACCGCCATTATCGAAAATAAAATAGATGAAAATCTTTACAGTGCCACCACTGAAAACTATCTCTCCATACAGGTAAAAGGAAACTACAGTCCGAAAGAACTTATTGAAGTGATATAAAAATCAGGAAGAATTTTAGTTGTCCTCTCAGACATTGCCCGGCCAACTGCTTTTTTTTATACCGGATCACTTCAGACTATAAAGATTAATTGACATAAATCAGGGTGTTTTTATACTAACGGTTGTGACTTGAATTTTTTTTGCAAACGAGAGGTTTTGCCATGAGAAAGTTTTTTTTGGTTTTTGTCTGTTTATTCTGCTGTTTTTCTTTGACCTTTGTATCATGCACAAGGAAAAAAAATGAAGCGGAAAAAACAGTGGAAAGTTATTTTGAGCTTTTAAAACAAAGAAATTTTGCACAGGCCTGGGACATGCTTGATGAAGAGTCTCAAGCTATTGTGGGGGAAGAAACTTTTATTAAGGATGCCAGAAACATAGCACTAAATGCAACATTTCTCAAAATGAATCCGGCACAAATGAATGCTGAAGGAACAAGAGCTATAATAGAAACGGAATATGTCGGGCAAAAATCTGCAATGAATGAACTTCCTGAAGCAAAGATCACATTCTGGGCGAACAAACAGAACGGAGAGTGGAAGATAAATCTGCACAACAGGATAGAGCAGTTAAAAGAAGAAGCAAGGTTAGCTTCAATTGAGATACCAATTGATGCGGAACTGCTTGAGACCGCACAGAAATATAAAGATCAGATCGAAATAATTGAGCTAAGGAACGGAGAAGTTGATTTCGGTGGAGGCATTACTCAGTATATGATGGATGCCACAGTTGTAAATAACTCAGATCAACACTTCAGCTTTGTTGGAGCTCTTGTAAAATTTATGGACGAAGAAGAAGAAAATGTACTTTTTGAAAAAACTTTCTTTGTAATTTACACAAGAGTGATAGATGAGGTGTATCCAATAGCTCCGGGAGAAAGAAGAGACATAATCATTCCCGGTTACGATGCCGGAGATATTGATGGAAGGTGGACTGGCAACCTTCAGTGGGAAGTACATGCTGTGAAAATTGCTACGCCTGCCGAAATGATAAAACTTGAAGACCTGAATCTTCCTTAAAAACTCTTAAGCTAAAGAGAATGAGCACTGCCCGGAAAGTATCAGACCTGATATCCCAAATAGCAAAACTTGACAGAGCCTTTGTTTTTTATTTCACGGGACACGAAGCAAGACCTCCTTTGAAAGAGTTGACATCGCTGAAAAATGAAGTTAACAGGATATCTTTAAAAACATCCGATTCAAAAAATACTGCTGAAAAGTACCTCGTCTCTCAGTTGGTTAATCGTTTTGCAGCCTATAGGATGAAATGGGAGAAAGGTGTGAAAGATATCGAAGAAGGACGGGCGAAACCGGGGCTTCATTTTTTTGGGGGAATGGGAGTGGACTTTAGCGGTCTTTCCCAGTTAAAAAAAGAAGCGGAAAATGTCGGCAAAAAGGATAATGATGCATTCCGGTTAGCTTCTATTATTGACAGTGCAGCAAAAGAATATGTTGAAATGAACAGAAAGTATACCGGAAAAAAGTACAGCAGGGAAGATGTTTCAAAAATGCTTGAAAACAAAATTGATAACATCAAGAAGAAAATAGGTGACAAATTTACATTTAAAGTTTACTATGAGGACGGAAAGGTTAAAATTAAGCCGGAAAAGAAAGACTAAGAGTGATGTTTATACAGGAGGGATGAAATGACAAAATTCGAAGTTTTAATTCCAATGCTTGAAGGGGGCAAAGAGATAGTGGTAAGAGAAGAAGCTCCCAACTGGTTTTGTGCCCTTGAATCAGCACTTTCCGGCTTAGGAATGGCAGACTGTATGGGAAATATTCTGTGTGATGTAAAAGAAGACGGGACAATACATGTTTCTGACACAAAATCAAGTCGTCGTTTTTTGATAAGAGAGATAGATCTTGCCAACAATGCTCCTTTAAAAACTGAGAATGTCGGAAGAGAGGTCTCAAAAATAACAAAAAAAGATGAAATGCTGGCCGATCTTTTTACAGATGTAATGGATGCCTGGGACCTTCAGGAAAAAGAAGCTTCAGATTTTTTTCTTGACCTGGCATTGAAATACATTCCGTCAGACAGCGGGTCTTTTGCAAAAACCGATTTGAGCACAAACGACCTTGAATTTGTGTCATGTCGAGGACCTAAAGGCAGTGAAGTGTTGGGACTGAAAATAAAAATGGGACAGGGATTGTCAGGGTTTTCTGCTAAATACGGATGTTTTATCGCTGTCAGTGATGCACAGAAAGACCCCAGGTTTTTCAAAGATATAAGTGAAAAGATCGGTTATGAGACCAATTCAATAATATGTGCTCCCGTAAAATCGGAGGAAACAAACATAACTTTCGGAGTTATTCAGCTTATCAACAAAAAAGAGAGACACCGGTTTAACGAAGATGATATAGAATATTTGAGATTTATAGCAGAAAAAATGGCAGAATATTTTCACACAAAGTGGATAACCACAGATAACAATCTTGAAGAGTAAAAAGTTAGGATATTCAGTTTTCGTTAGAGAAAAGTTTTTCAACAACACCAGATATCTTTTTTAAATTCCTCTCTATAAGTCTTATTTCATACTCAGTTAGACCTTCTGTGTATGATCTGAAAAAATTTTCAGCAGATCTTTTGTAAAACTCAAGCTCTTGTTTTGCCTGTTCCTTCGGGATCTCTCTTTTTTCAAGTTCGAGTTTCTTTCTTTTAAGATTTTCTTCTCCCGTTTCTTTTAAAGCAAGATAGCATTTCAATATTTTTTTAGATTTATGCATAAAGATTTCCGGATTTAAACCTTGAGACTCGAGATAGTTGTTGATCTCTTTTTTTCCTTCTTCAAAAATTTGTTTCCGTTCAGCACTTTTTGACTTTGTAAGCCGCTTATTAAATATGGATGTGATCTCCTCAATTTTATGCTTATGTTTTATGAAAAGATCAATATCTTTTTGCGAAATTGAAAGATCTGTTTCCGGAGCAATTTTCCTTGATCTGCAGGAGGGATAAGCTATCAGTAACATAAATAATCCGAAAAATGTTAAAATCTTAAATCCTGAGCGCATGCCTCTCCAGTTCCAATATTTCCAGATTGATTGTATTAAAACAGGGAAACAAATACAATTTTTCTGTGATAGTTGATATCAAAAATTGACCATTGAGTTGTTTAGTTGTATATTATTAAGCCAAAGTAGGATTTAAAATTGGGAGAGAACCGTGGAAAGTATTCGGATATATCGGAAAGAGCTTTCCTCTTTGCTGAAAATAATCTTTTCTGAAGTTTCACAAATAGCTTCTTTATGTTATAAAATTTTACAGGATGGTGATACTGATAGTAACACAGATAGAGAGACATCTAAGCTTAAAGGGGAAACTCATCAGCTTGCTGTGGTATTACAGTATGAAGATATAATAGATCAGGGTTTTATAAGTTTTGACGCTATCTCTGATGAAACAGAAAGGCTCGATGATCTTGAAATTGCTGTGGAGAAAGAAGAAGCGGAGAAACTGGAAAAGCTTATTTGTGCAGTTGTTGACAATACTGATTCACTGATCAGAAGTTCTTTGAAAAACATTGAAAACAGATTGAACCGCCTCAGCAAAATTTTGAACGATATAGAGTTAACTCATGAAAACAAAAAAGAAACAGTAAACAAATGTCTTTCTATCATAAACAATACAAATTTAGTTATAGAAGAGTTAACAGAAACAGTAGTTAACTACAAAGGAGGAGAATCTTTGTCCTGTGATTTTCCTTCTTTTTCTTTTTCGGGGCGACCAAATAAAAACTTTGAAAATTCTATTCCTGAACGGTTGGCAAAAAGTTTCAGAGTAGTTGAACATAAACAACTTTTGAACAATTTCTTTCCGGGGAGCAATAAAGCTGGAGAATCCGGAGCACTGGATGTTTTTTAATATTAATCACCAGGAGGATATGTTATGCTGAACTACACCATTGAAAACAAAGATAATGAATTGAAACTCAGTATTAAAGGGCGAGTTGACAGTGAAGGGGTGGCAGATTTTCAGGAAGCTTTTGATAAAATTCTTGGTATGCCTGAAGAAAAGGCTTTTCTCGATTTTTCCGAGCTTCAGTTTATTAACAGCTCCGGAATAGGAAAACTTCTTATCTTTTATAAGAAATATAAAAATTCAGGAAGAGAAGTTATAATAGACGGAATAAATGAGGATATTTTTACCCTTTTTAAAGCGATCAGGTTGGATAAACTGATCGAGATCAAGAGGTAAAATGGCCAATTTTAAGTTTGACAGGAACACAGTCTATATTTCCGGAGACATTTCCATAAAAGAAAGTTCTTCTCTTTACAATTTTCTGACAGGACTTCCTGTTTCTTCAAACGACAGGGTGGAGATAAATCTTTCCGGTACGGAGGTGTGGGACAGCTCAACGATACAAATATTTCTTTCTTTTATGAAAAATTCAAAAAAAAAGATAGTATGGAAAAATATTCCGGAGGAAATGAAAAGGGACATAAAACTGACAGGGCTGTTAAATTTGTTTAAAGGGGACGAAAAATGAGCAAAAGAATTCTGATAGTTGATGACTCTGCAACTTTAAGGGCTTCTGTCAACTTTGTTCTGACCGACGCAGGCTACTCTGTTTTACAGGCGAAAAACGGGGAAGAAGGTCTTAAAATACTCGATAACACAAAAGTTACAGACTCAAAAATAGATATGATAATTTCAGATATAAACATGCCGGGAATGGATGGAATAACATTTGTAAAAGAGGTTAAAAAAGGAGATTTCAGGTTTATTCCTATATTGATACTCACGACGGAGTCGGAAAATGCCAAAAAAATGGAAGGTAAAGCAGCAGGAGCCTCTGGTTGGCTTGTAAAGCCTTTTAAGCCTGAACAGCTCTTATGGGTTGTTAAAAAATTTGTCCGTTAAAAAGAAGTGTAGAAAATGGCAGAAAAAAACAAACTTTACGATATTTTTACTGAAGAAGCAACAGAGATAGTGGCTTCTTTGGAAAACGATCTTCTTGAGCTTGAATCGGATATAGAAAACAAGGGACTGGTGGACAGCATATTCAGGTATGTTCACACACTTAAAGGAAGTTCAGGCATGGTTGACTATCCTTTTCTGACAAATTTCACCCATGAACTGGAAAATGTTCTTGCACGGATAAGGTCTGGTGAGTTGAGGATAACACCCGGGCTCATTACACTTTTTCTCAGTGCAACAGATTTGCTGAAACAGTTTATTTATATCTCTCCTTCCGAGG
>SLOD01000179.1 GCA_007132725.1 Candidatus Sumerlaeota bacterium | reverse complement strand
TTATGGAAAGAAATCTCTTAAAACATTTGGTGGAGTGGAAAGAGTCGAAAAAACGGAAACCTATGCTGTTGCGAGGTGCAAGACAAGTGGGGAAAAGCTGGCTTGCGAAAAAGCTGGGAGAGAGCTTTCCTAATTTCGTTGAGATAAATTTTGAATCAAGACCGACTCTTAAAAAAATATTTGATGAAGATCTAACTCCCGATTTTTTAATTCCCCGACTTTCAGCAGCTGTGAAAAAACCGATAATCCCGGGAGAGACACTGTTGTTCTTCGACGAGATTCAGCAGGCACCGAATGCTTTGACTTCATTAAGGTATTTTTATGAAGAATTGCCTGATCTTCATGTAATTGCCGCCGGTTCTCTACTTGAATTTGTTATTGAAAAAATAGGAATTCCTGTCGGTAGAATTGAGTCGCTATACTGCTATCCCCTTTCTTTTTATGAATTTATGGTTGCAACAGGAAATGAGCAACTAATTGAACTTATAAAAGGTCTTCCTGAAAATCAACCGCTTGACGAACCGCTTCACAAACAGGCTTTAAATTTGCTTGCAGAATATATGGCTGTCGGAGGAATGCCGGAAGCTGTAACTGATTGGATTGAAACGAAAAATATTATGAAATGCTTAAGAATTCATAAATCCATCATTGATACATACAGGCAGGATTTTGGTAAATATGCTAAAACCCGAAATATTGAATATGTTGACCTTGTATTTAACGCTGTTCCACACTTTACAGGAAAAAAGTTCGTTTTTTCACATATTTCAGACTCCATCAGGTCAAGAGCATTGAAACCTGCTTTGGACCTTCTTCAAAAAGCAGGTGTAGTTCATAAAATCTGTCATAGTTCAGGTAATGGATCCCCTGTCGCTGCTGAAGAAAATCCTGCATTGTTCAAAGTTATTTCTCTTGATGTGGGGCTTATGCAGGCAGGGTTGAATATAAATTACTCAAACTGGCTTGTTGATCCCGATCACCATTTCATAAATAAAGGTTCGGTAACAGAAGCATTTGTTGGAAATGAACTTCTTGCTTACAGTTGGCCCTTTGAAAGAAAAGCTATTCACTATTGGATAAGAGAAAAACATGCTGCAAAAGCTGAAGTGGATTATCTTATTGAAAAAAACGGCGAAGTGATTCCTGTTGAAGTTAAAAGCGGAAGCGGCAACTCTTTAAAAAGCATAGACCTCTTTTTAAAAGAAAAGGAAATGTCCTCTTACGGATTGCATATCTCACCTAAACCAGCCGGATTAAATGGAAAGATTAAAAAAGTTCCCCTTTATGCAATATGGAATATTTTTGATAAGACTTGTTGACAGTGGAGAATTTTTGATGATTAGAGGAGTGAAAATGCTTAATTTTCATCGGCTGGAACTTGATACCACCTTACATTTTATAGATAAATTCATGCCGGAAGAGGGACATATTCTTGATGCCGGGGGCGGTCCCGGAAGATATACACTGGAAATTGCTAAAAGAGGTTTTTCAGTCACTCATCTTGATATAAGCCCAAACTTTGTGGAATGTATAAGAAAAGTAATGGCAGAAAATAATCTTTGAACATTTTGTCTGACCATGCTCGAAGCACTTTCATAACTTCAAAGATAAGATTTCTCCTTTTTTCTGTAAAAAGAAATAAGAACTCCCGGATCAAAAAACATCGTACCTTTCATAGAAATCACCGGGCTGTGGACCGAGATCATAAAGCCGCAACCACTCCATGTACTTTTCAGTATCCTTGAAAATGCTTTTTATCTCCTGCTTCTGGGTTCTGTATCTTTCCAATCGTTTCCCGGCAAGTTGAGGAGTAGCGATCATCCTTTTCTTAAGAGGGTCGACCCATTTACCATCAGGAGTTCTAATTCCAAAATGGAGATGCGGACCCGTAACTCTTCCTGTCCTTCCCATCTGAGCTATCTGCTGTCTCGCCCTGACATGCTGTCCCTGTCTGACCATGAACCTGTGAAGGTGAAGATAGTATGTTCTTGTTCCATCAGCATGTCGAAGAACTATTTGTTTCCCACCATTCTGTGTAGCTGTAACCTGTTCAACTCTCCCTTCCGCAACAGCATATACTGGAGAACCTACCGGACCTCCATAGTCAACACCATTATGGAAAGACCTTCTTCCGGTTATAGGATGTCTCCTCCATCCAAAAGCACTTGTAACATGAACTCTATCAACAGGAAGCCTTAAGGCATTAGGGATAAGAGCTTTCCCGTCTTTGGTGTAGTGTGCGTTAAATGCCGATTTGGTATCTTCGTCATCATACCTGTAAGCTTCATGGAATCCTGCTCTTTTGCCGTTGTACGACAAATAAAGTATTTTTGAACCTGGAACCATTTCACCTTTGTAGTACCGGTCTTCGATCAATATTCTGTAGATATCCCCTCTTCTGGCATCAGTTCTGAAACTTATTATACAACTGAGAACATTATTGGTAACAGCTCTTATCGTGCCTGTTACATCATCCCTTTCAAGCAGAGCCTGATTGAGGGATGTCTCTATTTTTCCTTCAACTATCCTGTACCTTTTTTCAGTGGGAAGAATTTTTGAAGAGTAAACCAGTTCATCTGTTTCTTTGTCCCTTCTGAGTATATGAAATGTGATGATGTTGGGGAAGTATTGAAACTCCTGCACCTTGCCCTCTTCTGAAAGTTTAACTTTAAACTGTTCTCCCGCTCTCAAGAATCTGAAATCAACAGAGTATCTTAGAGCATTACTCACCTCCATAGCATGAACTAGCTGAATACCGGGAAGAGCGAGCAGAGCTTCTTCAAAACCTCTGTGCGGTAGTATTTTGCCATATATAAATCCCTCGCCGTCAACATAAACATCCTTGTCCGTATCAGTTTTTTCATCATCACTTTCTTCAGGTTCCAGCAAAGAAGAATCAGCTTCTTCTTCCGATGCCTCATATGAAGTCTCAATATTTTCAGCATCCTGATTATCAGGATCAATGGGATTTTTATCATCTTCCCCGATAACGGCATCCAGTTCGTCCGGATCTGCATTTATACTGCTTACGGCATCTCCTTTCTGCTCAGAGGAGCCATCATACATCATAACAGTTATAAAAAGTCCTATTATGGCTACAAGAAAAACAACTATTACTCTGCGGGAAGAACCATGCATCAGCTACCAACCACCGATATTTTATCAACATAACAAAAACAGGAAAATTTAGCAGAAGTTTTCATTTCAGTCAATTTTTCGAACTTCAGAAATGCCGTTTTTATGTACTTTTTTAAAAAAGCTATAGTGTAAAAGATAAAGAAGTGACGCTATAAGCTTGCAAAGTCTTGTTATAAACTGCTGCATTACCGCTTCAACCTGAGGAAACCATCCAAGCTCACCTACAGCATAGGCGGCACCCTCCATTACTCCCCAGCCGGATGGAATAAGGTTGGTCATCCACTGCACAACAAGTCTCATCGAATAGAAAAAAAGAGCTTCTTTTATTCCACTTGAAGGAAAGATAACTTTCCAGGCAGCATACTGTACCGCAATGTCTGCACCTCTCACCACCATTTGAAGTGCTATCATCTCAAGAAACTTCTTTTTCCTTTCCCCTTTTGTATCGTCTTTAAGAGTAGAAAGAACCTCTTCAAGCCATTTTCCACTTCTGTGTTTAGACAAATATTTTATTTTTTTCACCATTTTTTTGGCAAAATCAGAAATAAAAGCAACCCCGAAAAAAATAAAAAGAGAAAAAAACAAAAAAACAGTGCCAGAAAAAACCATTAGGAACTGAAGGACTTCTTTAGCTTCAATAATGAAAACAAACAGAAACATGCATAGTGATAACATGAAAAATGTTGTTACATAGTACCCTATATTAAGCATGAAAACAGACGAAGCAACATTTTTGGAATCGGTGTTTTTTGCAGCAATTATCCCTTTTACTACTTCTCCCGCCATAGCTCCCGGAGTTATCGCATTGATAGCGACCCCTACAGTATTTGCAGTAAAAATAGAATAGAAGTCTCTGCTTTCAAGAAGTCTCATCCAGGCAAAAGCAAGAACCGCATCCCTGAAAAAATATATTGCAACGACCATTCCCACATTTAGCAAGCCGAAATCTACCAGTTCTTTTTTTACCTGGTCATACCCTATCAGGTAGAGAACCGTAAAAGCAAGTATAAGGGAAGGTATATAAAAAAGGATAGTGTTCCTGTTTTTTTTCCAAAATCCTTTGCTGTTTCCCATGTATCCACTCTTATTCAGCTGCCGATATCCTTGATTGCAAAAGTTTTAAAAATGAGGGAAAGAATATTAAATTAGCGATCGTAACCGTTATTATACCTATTGAAGCTGCAACTCCTATTGAGTGTAGCCCTCTATGTTGGGCCAGAGCAACACTTGCAAATCCCACAAAAGTTGTGAGGGAAGAGAACAGTACCGCCCCTCCTGTATTTTTCAGAGTAACATCCATGTTTTGAACACCTTCTTTCCTAAACCTGTGGTATATGTGTATAGCAGAATCAATCCCGATACCTACCACCGTAGGTATGACCACCATATTAAAAACATTCATCTTGAGACCTGCAACAAAAGCAACAAGTATCATCCATAAAAGCCCGATAGATAAAGGCATTATTACCGTCAAACTCGTTTTCAGTGAGCGATAGAGTACCAACATTACCAGCAACACAGCGATAAAAGCAAACAAAACAGCGGCCGGAACATGTTTTTCTATGACAGTCTTCATATCAGCAAGGAGCATGTATGTCCCTAATATTTCATAATCACTTAACTCCCCTTCCACTGTTCCATAATATTTTTTTATCTTAATAACATCTTCAACATTGGACTTGTTCCCGGAAAGACCTACAACAATAAACCTTCCACTTGTACCATCATTTTCAGCCAGCATGTCAACTATCCACTCAGGTAGTTTTTCAACTTCTATTGTATCATCAATATCCAGCAGTGGCTCTATCTCTTCTCTGTACCTAGCAATAGTATCTTCCTCAAAAAGATTTATTTTTCTTTCGATCATTCTTCTGATACGCCTTACTATTCTGAGCTTTTCATCCTGATCTTCGGGAACAAAAGAAAAAATCGAAAAATAGTCTTTGAATCTTATGGGAAAAGGTTGTTCATTTTTTATCCTTTCAAGAGCTCTTGATACATCCTCCGTTTCCTCTATCGAATCTGTCAATATATAGGACGGCAATCCCGTCTCTATCTCATCTGTCTTATCTTCCTTTATTCCATTGACATACCTCATTGACAGTGACTCGGGATC
Organism: Candidatus Sumerlaeota bacterium; assembly: GCA_007132725.1. Taxonomy (GTDB): domain Bacteria; phylum UBP6; class UBA1177; order UBA1177; family UBA1177; genus SLGQ01. The sequence continues at coordinate 1,142 of SLOD01000179.1, read as the reverse complement.
GTATTTATCAGGAAAGCTCAGGTTGTCAAAATTATATTCTATATCTATCAGTTTCAATGCAGCGAAAGAGGATAGTGTCAGAAATACTGTAAGAGATATTAAAAGTAACGGTTTCTTTGACAGGAAATTATAAACTACAGGAAGAAAAGTTATCTTTCTCGGTCTTACTTTCAAAGAAAATATTTTTTCATTGAAAAAAACAAATGCCGGGAAAAACACCGTAATTGCAATAAAAGATGTCACTACTCCTATTGAAGCAGCGAGACCGAAGTCTGAAAAACCTTTGAATTCAATAAAAAAGAGGGAGAAAAAAGCTATTGCTGTAGTTAAGGCACCTGAAAAAACAGCAGATAAAAGATTCCTGTAGCATGAAGCCATCGCAAGATGAGGAGCAAGACCTTTTTCTTTTTCCTCCCCGTATCTGCTTAAAAGGTGAATACCGGAGTCAATGCCCAATCCGTATAATATAGCAAAAGAAAATGCTGAAATAATGTTAAAGTCCCCTAAAAAATACTGCATTACAGTTGCAGCTGTTATAACTCCTGCGGAAAGAGGAAAAAATATTATTAAAAGACTTCTGGCAGATCTGAAATAAAATATAATCGTAAGAGAAAGAAGAATTATACACAGTATCAGTGTCGAAAGAAGATCTCTATTAATAGCCCTGATCTCTTCTATTTTATTTCTGAAAAAACCTCCCACTTCAACTTCGACACCGAAGCTTTCCGGATCCAGATCAGCTACAGCATTTTCCAGAAACTCAACAAGCACCCTTGTATCCTCTACACTGGTACTGCTTCCTGAAGGTCTCACCTTCATGGCTACGATCGCTCCGCCCTCGGTCTCAAAGTACCTTCTTATATTGTACTTTTTTTTATATTCTTCTACTTTATCGGAAAACCTGTCAATGTCTTCCTGCGAAAAAGAAGGAACTTCTTCTTCTTCCGGCTCCTCCTCCTCTTCTTCAAAACCGAAAGAAAGAGCTTTTTCAACACCTTCTCCCAAGCTTTTCCGTACTTCATCTTCGATCTTTTTCAGTTCTTCAAGGGGAAGAAACAAAATACCCCTGTCTTCAAGGTATGAAATATCTCTGTCAAAATCTATAAACCTTATTTTACTGTTCCCTTTTATTCTTTTTTCCA
>SLOD01000192.1 GCA_007132725.1 Candidatus Sumerlaeota bacterium | reverse complement strand
GCATCGCTATAGGTACACCCTCTTGTTTGTTGCTATTGTGTCTGTTTATGTCCTGATATACTGGACAAGCCGTTGGACGGAAGCGCATGGATACGACTTCTACGCTTTGGGATGGGTAACTTTCAGAAGTGTTAGGCTGGTGTTTTTTGCAGCTGTTTCCCTCCTTTTGGTCAGCATCAGAAAGCCTGCTGCAGCCACTATAAGCGTTCTGGGCTTTGTGCTGGCTATGATTTTGAGTGAAGTAATTGGCGTGCCAATGTATGATGCGGCCACAGAAGGAGGCACCGCCCCGGCATATGTCCCCTTCTATCCGTGGTCAGTGTTTATTTCCACTTACATCATTTCATTGTTCAGTGCTGGTGCAGGTGAACTATACAGAAAAGGCAAGTTGCGGAAATGGCGTCAACAGATTTTCAAGACACAAGATAAAACATATTTTAGTGGGGTGGCAAAGGATATTCTGGCAGCCATCATTTTTGTGGCTTTGGGTGTGCTTTTCTTTATCCTCTTGATATCTATTGGGATGCTTGCCTATAGCTTGCTGTTGTATAGCTTTGGGATACTGCTGCCCGTTGCGTTGCTGGTTTTTCTTTTGGCCTCTCTGGTAAGCAAGAAACACGAAGCGACTGGTTCTAATGCTCACCGCCCGAATGCTATTGGTGCCACTGTTCTGCTGGCTGCTGCTGTTGTCGCAGTTTTTCCACTGTATTTCGTGCTGCAAAGCTTGTGGATGGCAGCAGTGCTGTATTTTGTGCTTGGCTGTGTTATTGGCTTCCTTGCAACCAGGGATGAAATGATTGCAACCGCATTCCAAGCCAGGAGAAAAGTGCTTGTGGGAGTGATGATAGTATCTGTTTTCGCGATTTTGTTTGGCTTTGTTCTGAGAATCTCCCCCGGTGTACCATTCGGTAATTACCCTTTTTTTATCAATGAGATTGGCTTCGGTGGGTTTTGCCTATACTGTTTGATGTTGGGTATGTCTCTGTTTGTATTAAGACGGTGAAGGTAAAATATAATTAGGTGGACAGACCGCTTGATTGCCCGCGGGGCTTTTGCTGGGGTAATAGCTTTGCCGACAATGTGTTACACTTACCATAAGCAATAACATATTGTTGTGAGGGAAAGAGAAGTGAAAAGGATGGCTTTTGTGCTGGTTTGCGGCCTGCTGGCAGCTTACGTTGTTGGCTTTATAGCCCTGGCAATCTTTGAAACCCAGCTTATATTCAGCCCCCAAAGAATTGATGAGGGGTTTGCCGAATATGTACGCAGCTATTCCAACGTGGAAGAAATCAGCATCCAGACCGGTGACAATGTCAGTTTGCATGGTTGGCTGGTAAACAGCCAGGAGAATGAGGCCTCCCCGCTGCTCATCTACTATGGCGGCAATGCTGAAGAGGTGTCCCATATGATATCCCATGCCCATAAATTCCCCGGCTTCTCTTTGCTGTTGATGAACTATCGGGGCTATGGTTTGAGCCAGGGGGCGCCTTCTGAAAAAAACCTCAAAAAAGATGCCGAACTTATCTTTGATGCCATAACAGAGCGGGAAGATATAGACTGCACTCAGGTGGTTGTAATGGGTCGCAGCATTGGCACTGGTGTGGCTGTGCATATGGCGGCTGAGAGAGATGTAAAGGGCGCTATCCTGGTCACTCCTTATGACAGCTTGGTCAATGTGGCTCAAAAAAGCTTTAGAATTTATCCCGTATCCTGGTTTATGCGAAACCGCTTTCAGTCCGACGCAATCGCTCCGGATATTGATGTTCCTATGCTGGCCTTAGTTGCAGAGAATGATGAGATTATCCCCAAGGCCAGCTCCTTAACCCTGGTGGACCAGTGGGGCGGCGAGGTTCAAATGGTAATGGTTGAAGGAGCTGGGCATAACGACATTTTTTACAGCGATGTATTCTGGAAAAGCATCAATGATTTTCTCAAGCGGCTGGCACCAGGCAGTGAAGGGCCATAGGAAAATAACGAAGAAAAATGCCCACGGACTAATTCCCGTGGGCCATTTTTTCTGCCACCAACACCCAGGCAGGGCTTTCTTCGGGGTCAAAGGGTTTTTTGTCAAAGCTGCCGAATTGGTGGGTTGGCGTCAACTTTGGGGGCAGCATTGACAGTACATCTGCCGCTGTTACCGGGTGGAGCATGACGCTTTGCTGATCCTTGCCTTGGGGTGTTTCCAGTATGGCGGTGAACTGAACCAAATCATCGGTTGGATAATCGTACTGGCGGGTGAAGGTCACCTTTTCCTCAGGGGCTTTAATTAACGGCAGCCCCGGTGGGTGCAGCCTCAGGATGCGGTGGTAGTTGACGGTTTGGATGACCAACAGTCCCCCGGGGGCCAGCCATTCCCCCACCTGCTTTAACAGCCGCCGGATTTTCTCCGGCTCCAGGTGGGGCAGGGTATTGCCGATACAGGTAATCAGATGGTATTGACGATCGGGTTGCTGCTCCAGATAGTCGCTTATATCCGCCAGCACAAAGGGGGCGGAGCACTCTTGCTTAGCCAGCTCCACCAGGTCGGGGCTCAAGTCAACGCCGGCGGCAAAGAAACCCTGGTTGTGCAGCCAACAGGTCAGCTCGCCGGTGGCCGAACCCAGATCCAGGGCGTTTTTTACACGGCTCTGAGTCAGCAACCAGGCGAAAAATTCTACTTTACTGCCAGCCCAGGGAAAGATACTATTATAATAGTTGGCAAACATCTTGTAGAATTCCATAATCATCACCCCTGATATTATAACATGGGCAGAGGAGGGGCAAAATGGAACATTACCGCAAACTATTTCCCGTCACCGACAAGTGGGTATATCTTAATCATGCAGCCAACAGCCCGGAGCCGCTACCGGTGCTGGAAGCCATGCAGCAGTTTTTGTCTGCCTGCAGCACCATGGGCACAGTTATCGAAGAGAGTTGGACTTCCCGTCCGACAGAGGTTCGGGAAAGTATGGCGGCGCTGTTTGGCTGCAACGCTGATGAGGTGGCCTTTGTCAACAACGTTTCCCATGCTGCCAACCTGGTGGCGTCGGGGCTGGACTGGCGCCCAGGCGACAACGTGGTAGTGGCAAAGGACCAATTCCCCGCCAATATCTACCCCTGGAGGTTTCTGGAGAAGCGGGGCGTGGAAGTGCGTTATGCTCCCTGGCAGCAGTCAAATTTGGCTGAGGCTGTGGCGGCGATGGTGGACAAGCGCACCCGGGTGGTGGCGGTCAGTTGGGTGGAGTTCTTTTCCGGTCATCGGCATGACCTGGCGCCGCTGGGCCGGCTGTGTCGGCAGCAGGACATATTTCTGTTTGTGGATGCCATCCAGGGCCTGGGCATGATGGCCATGGATGTGGAAGAAATGGGTATAGACGGAGCAGCGGTGGGCGGCCACAAGTGGTTGTTGGGTCCCGAAGGGCAGGGGGCCATGTATATCTCTTCCCGTTGGCTGGAGCGCCTGAACCCGCCCTATTTCAGCTGGCGCAGCATCAAGGATTTCATGAACTTCGACAACCCGTCCCCCCGCCTGCGGGACAGCTCCGCCCGCTTTGAAGGGGGCACTCCCAATTTCCCCGGCATCATCGGTTTGGGCGCGGGAGTGGGGTTGCTGCAGCAGGCAGGGTTGGCCCAAGTGGAAGAAAAAGTGCAGTCACTTTGCAGCCGGCTGCTGGCCGGGTTGGGAGAACTGGATGTGGACATACTCACTCCCCTTGACCCGGTGCAACGGGCGGGGATTGTCAGCTTTGTGCCCCGCACCAAACCTGCCGGGGAATTGGTTGCCGGTTTGCTGGAACAGTCCATTGTGACATGCGCGCGGAAAAACGGCCTGAGAATTTCCCCCCACTTTTACAACACGGAAGAAGAAGTTGACCAAGTCCTTTCTTCGCTGGAAAATTTTTTGAAATGATTGCTCCTCTCTGTTATCGGCAAGGGGTAGCTGTTATAATTAGGCTGTTGAGTTGAGGAGGGTGCATATGAAAACTACAAAAACATTAACCGCATTACTTATCTGTGCCCTGTTTGCTGTGTGGGTGCTGGGAGCAGTTTCTCTGCCCGGCTGTTCTCCCGACCCGGTGGACAACGGAAACGGCAATGGCAATGACAACGGAAATGGCAACGACAACGGCGCCTTGCCTGACCCCGACCCGGATCCCGGCCCTGAGCCATATCCCGATCCCATACCCCGGCCCCAGTATGTGCGGGGGTTGTACTTGAGTGGCAGGGGTGCCGGTTCAGCCACCTTACGGGAGCCTGTGTTGGACATTATCCGCAACTCCGAGCTCAATTCTGTGGTAGTGGATGTCAAGACCGACGACGGCAGCATTACTTACATCGACACTGAAGTGGAGCTGGCCCTGGCTGCCGGTGCCAACCGGGCCGATGTGGACATGCGGGCCTTTTTGGAAACACTTAAGGAAGACAACATCTACCCCATAGCCCGCATAGTGGTGTTTAAGGACCCCCGAATTGGTGCTCACCGCCCCGAGTGGGCCTTCAAGGACATGGACGGTGAGGTGTGGAAGCGGGGCAGTACTATTTGGATCGACCCCCGCAACAAGGAATTTTGGGACTATATTGTAGAAATCTCCATAGAGGCGGCGCTGATGGGCTTTCGGGAAATCCAGTACGACTATGTGCGCTGGCCCGATGGGCTTGCCCACCAGGTCCCCGTTCAGGACATCCCGCCTTACAACCTGACTAAGGATGGCCCCTATGAGCGCACTGAGGTAATTGCCGAGTTTTTGGCCTATGTTACAGAAGCTCTGGCTCCCTACAACGTGGAAGTTTCTGCGGATATTTATGGCCTGGTTGGAGGAACTCCCGGCGAAATGACAGTGGGGCACAAGTTAGAGCTGCTGCTGGACAGCGGCATCGATATCATCTGCCCCATGATGTACCCGGGCCATTACGCAGACAATACTTATTTCTCCGGGCCACAAAACAGAAACCCCTACCAGGTAATATACAGTGGTACCCGAGAGTATCTGGACCGCATGGAACAAGCTCAATCTGCGGTGATACTGCGGCCCTGGCTGCAGGATTTCAATGATCGGGATTTCAACTACGGTGTGAAACAGATTCACGCCCAGCTGCAGGCGCTTAAAGACCAGGGTGTCAAGGAATACCTGTTTTGGAATGCCGGCAACAGATACACCGTCGAGGCTTATAAAACCTTCTCCAGCGAAGACTAGGTAAAACGGGCAGGCCACAAAGGCCTGCTTTTGTTTGAAGAGAATGTAATCTCCTGTGTTATAATGCTCACAGAGGGAGGTGCGGAAATGAAGCTGCAGGATCAGGGATCAGTGGTGTATGCTTTCTCTTCCCGCAACAAGCCGGTGGCGGAACTGGCTCCCGGGGAAACCGTTGTGGTGGAAACAGCCGATTGCTTTGGCGGCCAGGTGCACAGCCAGGAGCAGTCGCCGGAAACAATAGACAGAACCAAGATAAATCCCGTCAGCGGGCCCTTCTTCATCACCGGTGCCCAGCCCGGAGATGCCCTGGAAGTGGAGATTTTGGACATCAACCTGGCGGGCCAGGGCTTTATGATGGTGGCCCCCGGCATGGGCCGGTTGGGCAAACTGGTGAAAGAACCCCAGCTGCTGGTTTGTGAGCTAAGCGGCAACAGTGCCCTGTTTGCTCCCGGGGTGTCGCTGCCCCTTCAGCCCATGCTGGGAGTGATTGGCGTGGCCCCGGAGAGGGGAGAGGTTCCTTCTCATACTCCCGGTGTCCATGGTGGCAACCTGGACACCAAGGAAGTCAAGCCGGGCAACAGCATCCATCTGCCGGTATTTTGCCCCGGTGCCCTGTTGGGCATGGGCGATGTGCATGCTGCCATGGGCGACGGAGAGCTGGGAGGCACCGGTATTGAAGCCAGCGCTGAAGTGAGGTTTCGGGTGCATCTGCATAAACAGGCAAATATACCCGGCCCCCGGGTGGTAAGCCCCCAGGGTGTATACCTGATTCACAGCGCGTCCACTCTGGGCCGGGCCATTGATGCCGCCTGCAAGGATGCGGTGGACTACGTAATGGCTGTGGCCGGCTTGCCTGCCGACCAGGCAGCCATGTTGGTCAGCGCCTGTTGCGACCTACAGATATCTCAGTTGGTCAACCCCCTGGTGACGGTGCGTATTTTTGTTCCCTACCTAGCCTAAGCCCCTTGCATTTTGCCGCCGGGGGCTGTATAATAACCTTGAAGGTCAGAGAAAGTCAGAATGCCTTTCTACAGAGGTGAGACCATGAGCCTTGTGGACATTATTGAACGGCATATTAAAGCCATGCTGGAACAAAGCGATGACAACGTGATTATGCTGCGGCGCAACGAGCTGGCCCAGAATTTTGGTTGTGCTCCTTCCCAGATTAACTACGTTATTCACACCCGTTTCAGTCTTGAGCGGGGTTATGTAACCGAGAGCCAGCGTG
>SLOD01000067.1 GCA_007132725.1 Candidatus Sumerlaeota bacterium | reverse complement strand
TTGATCTGAGAAAATATGAAAATGAAGGAAAAGGTGTATCGGCTGCAAAGAAAAAGATAAGAGAGTTCGTTGAATTCCTTGAAATTGACAGACCGCTTTATCCTGATCACACCGTTATGCAAAAGCTTGTAAATTCCAATGAGATACTTGAAGCCGTTGAAAAAATAACTGGACCTCTTGATTAACTTTGACCCGGAACGGCAAAATGAAACATGAAAAATTCATAGAAATATTCAACAGTGAGGTTGTGCCTGCTCTTGGATGTACAGAGCCCATAGCTGTTGCTCTTGCTTCTGCAACAAGCAGAAAACATCTCGGTGAAATACCTGAAAAAATAGAGGTTTTTTTAAGCGGAAATGTCATGAAAAACGGTGTAGGTGTAGGTATTCCCGGAACCGGTATGGTGGGACTTCACATTGCTTCGGCTCTCGGTGTAACGGGAGGCGACCCTTCAAAAGAGCTTGAAGTGCTTAACGGGGTGAAAAAAGAAGCCATTGAAGATGCAAAAAAACTGGTTCTTGACAAACTGGTTTCTGTAACTGTCAAAGAAAATGTTGATAAGCTGTACATTGAAGTGATATGTTCAAAAGGTGAAAATTCAGCAAGAACACTGATATGCGGAAGCCATACAAATATTGTACTTGCGGAACTCAACGGAAATGTCATTTTCCAGAAAACTTGCGGTGCTTTTTTAAAAAAAGAAAAAGGAGAGCACGAAGAGATCACTGAGCATCACATGACAGTGGAAGGGATATGGAATTTCATTCACGAAATACCGCTAAAAGAGATAGAATATGTCCTTAAAGGTGCTGAAATGAACCGCACTATCGGGCTTGAAGGGCTTACAGGTGATTATGGAATGAGAGTCGGCAAGATTCTCAGACAGAACATTGTCAAAGGGAATCTTTGTGATGATCTTTCAAACTGGGCAATGGCTTTGACGGCTGCCGCAAGTGATGCAAGAATGGCGGGAAGCACTCTGTCAGTCATGAGCAATTCAGGAAGCGGAAATCAGGGGATAACAGTGATGCTACCTGTACTTGCAGTTTCTGAAAGACTTCATTGCAGCAAAGAGCAGTTAATAAGATCTCTTTATCTGAGCAATCTCATTGCAATACACCTTAAAGAGTTCATGTCGAGACTTTCCGCTCTTTGCGGAGTGGTAACCGCAGCAACCGGAGCCGCCTGCGGAATAACTTATCTCATGGGTGGAAACCTTATGCAGATAAACCATACAATAAAAAACATGATAGGAAACATATCGGGAATGATATGTGACGGAGCTAAAGCAGGGTGTGCGCTGAAAGTTTCAACCGCTATAAGTGCGGCACTTCAAAGCTCTTTTCTTGCCGTTGAAAACATCGAAGTTTCCGAATTTGACGGAATAATTGAAAAAGATATAGAAAAAACCATCAAAAATCTCGCCCTTGTCGCATCAGAAGGAATGGAAGTTACCGACAAAGTAATTCTTGATATTATGAGTTGCAAGTGAGATTAAGTTGAAAGAGTTTTCAGATGTGCTAAACTTTTGCTGCTTTGAAAGTTTTTGATGATTTTTCGGGGGAGATATGGAAAAAAACATTCCGGTTCTTGAGTATAGAAAAGAGTTGCCATATTCCAAGATATTGATTTATTTTCCCGGCGGGAGCTCTGCTGAAGATGAAAAAACTCAGGGATTTGCCCATTTTTGTGAGCATCTTGTTTTCAAGATAAAGATTGACGGGGTCGGTGTTGCTGAATTTGTTGAAAGCAGAGGGGGAGGGTGCAATGCGTACACTTCCAATGATGCTGTTGTTTTTGAGGCAACGGTTTTAAATAAATTTGTCCCTGAAACGGTTTTATTTTTTGAAAATGTTTTTAAAAAGGGAATAGTTTCAATTGAAGATACGGACTTCGAAGAGGAAAAACAGGTTGTTGTTGAAGAGATGTCAATGTATGAAGATGAGCCGATGGAAAATCTTTTTACAACCTTGATGTACAATATGTTTCCGTCACATAAATATGGAAGAAAAATCATAGGCTTAAGAGATACGATAACTCCTTCAACAAAGAAAAATATATCAGATTTCATGTTTAAAAAGATGATGATGGAACCTTTTGCTGTTGTTGCAGGAGGGTTTGAAAAACCCTGTGAGATAAAGCTTCCTGTTTCCAATGGCGAAGTAAAATTTTCTACAACGGAAAAATGGAGCAGTGTCAAAAGATTTGAAACCATCCATTCCCAAAACAAAAACTATTTCATAGCAGGTTGGAGACTTCCTTCTCAAAGTGGAAGAACAGATGCAGTCCTTAGAATGATCTATACTATTATTTACGGTATGGATGGTGGCAGACTGTACAATGATCTGGTTTACGACAATGCTATTTTTGATAATCTCAGTGTTAATACTCTCGGATTTATGGACGCCTCCCTTTTTGTCCAGTCTGCCGCATTTCCACCGGATGCTGTTAAAAAAAGGATAGAAAGGTGGGTAAGAGCATGGAATGATTATAGGTTTTCTCAGTCAGAAACTGCAAGGGCCAGGGAAGTTATCCTGTCGGGAGAATATTTCAGCTCGGAAGGTCTTGGCTCAATGCCTGAAATTATTGGAAAAAGTTATATGCTCTATAAAGATAAGGATAAGCTTGAAAGAGACTTTTTTTATGAATTTATGCATCTCACTGCTCAAGATCTGAATCTGTTCAAAAACAAATACCTTGATTTCGATAGCCTCATATGGGGGATTGCAAAAAATTCAAGATCAAGGGTCAAGGTTTCTCAAATATTTATGGCTGGATCCCAAAAAAAAGAGAATTTTGAGAATGTTATAAGAACTAAAAAAGCAGGAGTAAAAGGTTCAATAAGAACTGTGGAAAGGTCATCTTTTGTGAGTGGCTACATATTGAAAAAAAGCGGTGTTCTGGGTGATCTTGACGGTTGTCCCGGTTCATTCAAACTTTTTCTTGATTCTCTTTGCACAACTGCTGATGGAATGACAAGAGAAGAGACAGAATCGTATCTGGACAGATTTGGAATATCTTTAAGTCCTGTTTGCGGAAACAATACTGGCGGAATAAAATTTACAGCAAGGGATAATTTTGTTCAGGAAGCAATAGACATCTCTCTTAAAATATTGAATAACAATATTTCTGAAAGTGATTTTGAACAGGAAAGACAATATTCGATAGCGAACATGACTCTTTCTGAAGAAAATCCGTTTTTTCATATTAAAAGGGCTGTACACAGGGAACTTTTCAAAGGAACTCCTTATCAAAATACGATCGGTGGAACTGTTGAAGGGTTGAAATCTTTAAATTATGACAGTATCTTGAAAATTAAAGAAAACTATTTTTCAAGATATCCTTTTTGTGTTTCGGTCACAGGAGCTGTGGACAGAGAAATTCTTGGGCAAATATCTCAAAATTTAAGCAGAAAGGATGTCCGCAACATCAAAATGAAAAGTTTTATTCCGTATTCTCTTAATGAAAAAATTGTTAAAATTCCTGTAAAAGGGAGAAAACAGGTTTATATCTGCAGAGTTTTCAGGGGTCCTGCCGTAAGTTCATCCGATTATGATACGATGAGGTTGATAGAAAACTACATGACAGGGCAGAAATCTCCATATTTTCAGGCGTTAAGGGAAAAGCAGGGTCTTGTTTACGCTCTTGATGTAAGTGGAATGGCAGGAATAATAGGCGGATTTGCACTGTTTTCTGCAATTACAAGCCGCAACAAAGTTGATGCTGTTATGAAAGCAATAGATGACACCGTATATCTTTTAAAAAAAGGTAACATTGACCACAAACACCTCGAAGAAGTTAAAAACTCAATGGCAGCCAACCATGCAAATTCAATAGTAAAAAATCAATTTCATGCTTTTAGCATGGCACTTGAAGATGCTCTTGGACAGCCATTTGGCAACTACCTCAAATATCCTGAAATAATAGAGTCCATCACCCCTGATTCAATAGTGGAATGCTCAAAAAAATATTTCAATGACGGTTTCTGGGTTATTGCAAATTAGTTCCAATCGCAAAAACTTTTTTTAAAATTTCTGTCTGTTATAATCACTCGATTTGTATTTTCAGTTAATTGAGGATGTTATGAAGAAATTCACTTTTCTATAAACGATGACGGTTCCCCCTGCTTCGAGCGAACCTGTCATGAGCCAGTCGAATGAGTCGAGAGGTTGCAAAGCTCTGTGTTTTTTAGCGGTCACATAGTGCCATGTCCGCTCATTTTATTGGACATACAATTTAAAGTCAGGTATTGTCGGTATGCTGTTTGTTCTGATTGTGTGGAGGAAGTTTGAACTTAAATAACGAACAATTAGTTGCCATAAGGAAAAAGATAATGCTTTCATTCATAGCAGATGATTATCTTTCAGACATTTTTGTTCTCAAAGGCGGGAATGCCCTGGAGCTGATCTACAGGATTACTAAAAGACCTTCCCTGGATATTGATTTTTCAATGGAAGACGCTTTTGATCCAGGTGAAATTCCCGGCATAAAGGAAAAGATAGAACGATCTCTGATAAAGGAGTTTGAGCATGACAATATTGAAGTTTTTGATCTGAAATTTGAGGAAAAGCCTCCTCCGGAAAAACTTGCTGACCCGAGAGGCGGAGGATACAGAGTATCTTTCAAACTGATTGAAAAAAAAGACGACTACGATGGTATGTCCCTTGATAAGAAAAGAGTCCGGGCACTCCCTGTTTCGGGAAAAGGAACAACCTTTAAGGTTGATATATCAAAGTATGAATACTGTGAAAAGAAGGTGCACAAAGAAATTGACGGTTATACCTTTTATGTTTATTCCCCTGAGATGATAATACTTGAAAAAATGAGAGCCATCTGTCAGCAGACAAAAGAATACCGGGAACAGGAAAACACCTCCCGGAGACCCCGTCCTAGAGATTTTTACGATATTTTCATGCTATGCACAAAAATGAGAATAAAAATAGCGACCCCTTCAAACCGTGAAATGTTGCAGCATATCTTTGAAAGAAAGAATGTTCCTTTAGAATTGCTCAAGATAACAGAGAAATACCGCTCATATCATAAACAGGGATTTAAAGAACTGCTCGACACCCTTCCCCACAGAGAAAAAAACATCACCTATGATGAAATTTTTGATTTCGTTAAAACGGAAATGGAAAAAATTGCACTTTGTGCCAGTTAATCAAGTTCAAAAGGATACACAAGATTCCATTTTTCGGAAAATGATCCGCTTATTATATCCCGGTCGAGATAGAACTTATATTTTATTCCCATATCTTTGAACATTGAAAGCTCCTTGTTGCCGAACCCTGCCCGTTCGAGATAAAATCCAATTGTCTGATGGTATGGGTAAGTGTAATCAAGCTTTAAAAGATACGATCTTAATTTTTCAGGGGAGTACTTTCCCCTACTCTCTGTAAAAACATTCAGAACATTGAACACCCCTCCTGAAAGTTCAGGACGGACAACGCTGTCCAACATAGTCCTTTCAGTGTCCGTAAAAGAAAAGTTACCCGTACCGTGAGGCACTATACCCGTATTCCCGCTGTATTTGGAAGCGTGGACAACTACTTCCTGTCTGAGGAAGGAAAGACTTTGCGGCTCCCTTGAAGGTTTTGCAAAACTCCTGTCAATATCTTTTTGTGAAAGTGTTTTATCCATTGCCCCGGCTTTTTTGGAAAGCTCATAGGAAACATAGATCGTCTTTGGTATCTGTTCAGTCAGATCATTAAGAAAAAGAGCGGTATGATGACTGAGATAAGCATTCTTATACAACCTGCATGCACACTCAAAGCTATCAAAATCACCCCATGTATAAAGAGTTTTAAAAGGCATCCCGTTATAATCCAGAAACCTCCGTTCAGTCAACCCCGTATCTTTTAATACTGAAAGGAAGCTCTGAAAATTCATATTGTCAGGAAGAGACCACTCTTTTCTTTTATCTTTAAATATCTTCCTAAGATCTGAAACAGTATAAACACTGCTTTTTGAAATAAAAGAAACGATCTTCTTTTCCGTCATTTTGATGTCACCCTCTTTTCTTATTATCAAGATACTTGATAATATATAATATTTATATTATATATTATAAAAATAAAATTGCAAGCAGAAAATGCACTTGTTACTGCCAGGACACCCTATCGCAAAAAGTATAAAGGAAGAATAGAGTAGCTTGTCACCCCCGACTCAATAGTAAAATGTTCGAAAAAATATTTCAGTGACGGTTTCTGGGTTATTGCAAATTAATTTTTTTCATAAAAAAGCGAAAGGGGCACCGGATAAGGATTGTGTGTCGGGAAGGAATAGCCGGTGCCCCGTTTAGGTTTTCGCAATTTAATTGCGCATCCGCTTTTGAATTGCGGGAGAGCGCTGTGTGTGTGAGGATTTTATAAAAAAGTTTCAAAAAACATAATTCTCATGATGAAGTTACATCAACAGAAAAAGCAAATCGTCCGAATTAATAAAGATATACTGTTTTTTTTGACCTGC
>SLOD01000031.1 GCA_007132725.1 Candidatus Sumerlaeota bacterium | reverse complement strand
GTCATGCTTGCTTCTCTGCTTGAAACTTTTTATCAGCTTGCCGATATGTTCTGGCTTGGACGACTTGGCGGAGAAGAGAGCGGAGATTCAGTTGCCGCTTTACAGATCGCTTTTCCTCTGCTCTGGTTTTTTGCTTCAGCCGTAGCAGGCTTTGCAATGAGCGGAACTGCCCTTGTAAGTCAACATACCGGTGCTGGCAACTCTAAAAATGCCAACATTGCTGCGACACAAGTCATTTCATTTGCAATAGTTTCCGGAATTATTGTTGCTTTCGGTGGCTCCATGGTCGCACCGTCACTGCTTCCTCTCATCACAGGTACAGGAAGGATAACTGAACTTTCAACTTCTTATCTTCTATGGTTCTTCCCTTGCATGCCATTCATTTTTATCAACGCATCTTTCAGGATACTTTCTGCTGCTGCCGGTGATACAAAGACTCCTCTTAAAATAACATTGATCACAAATATCATCAACCTTATCCTTGACCCCTTTTTAATCATAGGGATCGGACCTTTTCCAAGAATGGGAGTTGCCGGAGCAGCTGCAGCAACACTCTTAAGTACTGCTCTGGCTTCTCTTGCCGTACTTTACATAATGCTTAAAAAGAAAAATACTCTTAAACTTGAGTTAACCCACATACTGCCTGAAAAAAAATGGATGAAACAAATATTTAAAATAGGTTTTCCAGCCGCAGTGGGACATAGTGCAGAATCTCTCGGGTTTATTGTGCTTATGACAATAATTGCGAAACTTCCTGAATCAAGGGATGCCCTTGCAGGGTACGGGATAGTAAACAGACTCACAAGCTTTATCTTCATTCCGGCACAGGGACTTGGTCAGGGACTTTCAACAATAATTGGCCAAAACCTCGGAGCACACAGCTTTGACCGAGCAAGGAAATGTGCCATTGAAGGTATAAAAATAATTTCAGGAATAATCGCTCTTCAAATTGCTGTGGTTATCCCTTTCAGAGAACAATTGATCGGATTGTTTATTCCGGGCGATGCAGGAGTCATTGCAGAAGGGAGTAATTTTCTCCTTATATTTGGACTTTCCATTCCTTTGTTCGGGATAGTAAGAGGAGCAACAGCTGCATTTAATGCTGCAGGAACAAATATTCCGGCAATGATAGTGGGGTTTGCAAGACTTTGGCTCTTTAGAATACCCTTTGCCATAATAGGAGGATTTGTTCTCGGGTACTATTCATCAGGGATATGGGCAGGAATGGCACTCAGCAATCTTTTTGCAGCGATCGTGGCTCTGTATCTTTTCAAAAAAGGAAGTTGGCTTGTAAATATAACCGACAAAAAAACAGAAAGTTTAGACCTTTAACTGTCTGTATAGACCAGTTTTTTTGGCTATCCAAACATTATTTCTTGACTCGGTCAACTCCAAACATATAATAATCTTCGCTTTTTTTTGTGTAGGAGAACTGTATGTTCGACCAGCTCACCGACAAACTCGAGGAAACTTTTAAGAAACTCAGAGGTGTCGGTAAATTAACAGAAAATAATGTTCAGGAAGGTATAAGGGAGCTGAAGCTTTCTCTTCTTGAAGCTGATGTAAATTTCAAAGTTGTAAAATCTCTGGTCGAAAAAGTAAAAGAACGGGCTATGGGAACAGAAGTGATGAAAAGCATCACCCCCGGTCAAATGTTTGTCAAAGTTTTTCATGAAGAACTTGTCAATGTTCTTGGAGAAGGAGATCACTCCTTAAATTTTAATGTCAGACCACCCGCCGTCATGCTTATGGCCGGGTTACAAGGTTGCGGAAAAACAACAACTGCAGGAAAACTTGCCTTCCACCTCAAAAATAAAATGAACAAGAAAGCTCTTCTTGTCTCTACAGATATATATAGACCGGCAGCTATCGATCAGCTTAAAAAGCTCGGGGAAGCTATTGATGTTGAAGTTTTTCACTCTACAACGGAAATGGATCCTGTAGACATATCCCTGAAAGCATTTGAGTATGGCAAAAATATGGCTTTTGATGTATTGATCATAGATACTGCCGGCAGAATGCAGATAGATGCAGAGTTGATGGATGAAATTACAAACATCAAAGAAGCAGTAGATCCGTCAGAGATACTTTTTGTTGCTGATGCAATGACGGGACAGGATGCGGTTAATGTTGCCGGAGAATTTCACAACAGACTTTCTATAACAGGCGTCATACTTACAAAAATGGATGGAGATGCCAGAGGAGGTGCGGCTCTTTCCATAAACGCAGTAACAGGAGCACCTGTGAAATTTGTAGGTGTAGGAGAAAAAATCGAACAATTTGAACTGTTTCATCCGGATAGAATAGCAAGTCGAATTATTGGAATGGGAGATGTTCTTTCCCTTGTTGAGAAAGCAAAAGAAAAAATTGATACCGAAGAAGCCCTCCGCATGCAGAAAAAAATGGCGAAAAACCATTTTGATCTTGAAGATTTCCTTTCTCAAATGAAAATGTTAAAGCAAATGGGACCTATGGAAAATATGCTTGGTATGATTCCCGGAATGGGAAAGCAGCTTAAAAAAATAGAGGGAAAAGTCAATTTTGAAAAAGAACTCGGTAAAATAGAAGCCATCATATGCTCAATGACAAAAACAGAAAGACAACGGCCTGAAATACTTAACGGGTCCCGCCGCAGAAGAATAGCAAATGGAAGCGGAACCAAAGTTCAGGATATAAACCAATTTATGAAACAATACCTTGAAATGAAAAAAATGATGAAAAACATAAACAGACTCGGAATGGGCAGTCTGATGAAAAAGTTCAAGGGACTACAATAACATCTATATTTTTGGAGGATTAAAATGAGTGTCAGTATCAGACTTACGAGAGGCGGAGCCAAAAAGAAGCCTTTTTACCGCATTGTTGTTCTTGACAGCAGAACAAGAAGAGATGGGGCTTATCTTGAAAAAATAGGACATTACAACCCATGCACCGACCCTGCAGAAATTGTAATAGACCAGGAAAAACTCGATAAGTGGATAAAAAACGGAGCACAGTGCTCATCAACTGTGGCATCGCTTATCAAAAAAGTTAAAGTCAATGGATAGGAGGTAAACAATGAAGCAGCTTGTAGAAATGATAGTAAAAAAACTGGTTGACAACCCTGATGAAGTAACAGTCACAGAAGTTGACAGTGAAAGGACAACTGTTATAGAGCTGAGAGTTGCCAAAGAAGATCTTGGAAAAGTTATAGGCCGTGAAGGAAGAATTGCAAAAGCTATCCGGGTTTTGATCGGAGCGGCAACTTCCCGCGACAATAAAAAATGTATCCTTGAAATAATTGAGGACTGATCTTAAAGATTGAAAAATTTACGCACGATCGGATACTTTACCCGTGTTATCAGACAGGATGGGACTTTACTTTTTTCACCTGAACTCAAAGACAGTGAATTTCTTCTTGACATTAAAACAATATCTCACGCTGAATTTCTCACAGAATGGACTGTTGAAACTATCAAGAAAGTATCAAAAGGATTCCACATAAAACTGAAAGAAGTCAATGACTCAAAAACAGCATCTTTTTTTATAAATGAAATTTTTGCTGTCCCTGTTGAAAAAGTAGAAGGGAAATCCATAGATACTTTTATAGGGAAGTCAGTCATGGATTTGACAGGCAAAGTAAAAGGAACAGTAAAATCCATTTCAAAAACACCCTCATATCATATTGCAGAAATTGAAAAAAGTGATGGCGGAATACATTTTGTTCCACTGACTGATGATTTTGTCTCAATGGACTCCGGTAAAATTATATTGCTTAAGGAGGATGAAACATGAAAATAGACATTCTCACCCTTTTTCCCGATTTTTTCACATCACCTTTTTCGTTGAGCATGATAAAGCGGGCCATTGACAACGGCATTGTTGATGTAAATATTCATCAGATAAGAGATTTCGGACTCGGGAAAAGAAAGCAGGTTGATGACTCACCTTACGGAGGCGGGGCAGGACTTGTAATGAAGCCCGAAGTTGTCACTGCTGCATGGGAATCTATAAAAAAAACAAAAGAAACAGTGACTATTTATCTGACACCGAGAGGAGAGGTTTTCAATCAATCCACAGCAATGAATTTTGCAGAAAATTGTCAGCATATAATAATAGTGTGCGGACATTACGAAGGTATCGATCAGCGTTTCATTGAAATTTCAGGAGCAAAAGAACTTTCGATAGGAGACTACATTCTTACAGGAGGAGAATCTGCAACAATACCGTTGATTGATTCGATAATAAGACTTCTACCCGGGGTATTGGGGAATGATGAGTCCTCTAAAAACGAATCCTTTTCCCTTCCCCTTCTCGAGCACGATCAATATACTATGCCGAGAACTTTCCGCGGGCTTAAGGTTCCAAAAGTACTTCTTTCCGGAGATCACGCAAAAATAGAATCATGGAGAATACGGAATTCACTTTCAAAAACCGCTTCCAACCGCCCCGACTTGATAGCCAGACTTTCACCGGAATTTTGGGAAAATCTGAAATGAAAAATATCTATGTAGCCCTGATACACCACCCCGTTGTAAGGAACGGTACTGTTGTAACATCTTCGATCACCAACATGGACATCCATGACATCTCAAGAATAGCCGCAACATACAACATAGGGGGCTACTATATTGTGCATCCTGACGAAAAAATGTCATCCATTGCCAAAAAGCTCATAGAACACTGGGTATACGGTGAAGGAAAAGATAAAAATCCTGATAGATATGAAGCATTGAAAACAGTAACTATCGTATCGGATATCCAGTCTGCAAAAAAAGAAATATTAAAAAAAACGGGTGTCAATCCGTTAACAGTTGGAACAACAGCCCTCAAAAAAGAAAAATCTGTCCCCTTGTCAAGTCTTGTGAAACATAAAAAAACACCCCTTCTGATACTATTTGGAACTGCTGGAGGAATAGAGGACAAGCTTTTAAATTCATTAGACATTCTGCTTGACCCAATAGATGCCTTGACAGGATACAATCACCTCAGTGTCAGAAGTGCAGTGTCGATTTTTATTGACAGGCTGTATATGTCCGATTATTATCAATCCCCGTAATTTTGAGGGAGAGAGATTATGGTAAAACCGATAATTCAAAAGCTTGAATCACAACAGAAGAGAATTGACCATTATTATGTAAAACCGGGAGACAAAATAGAAGTCCACTCAAGGATCATTGAGGGGGAAAAACAGCGTATCCAGGTATTCAAAGGCGATGTTATTGCGATAAAAAACGGTCTCAATAATAATCGTACGACCATTACCGTGAGAAAATCTTCCGGGGGATTCGGTGTAGAGAAAATATTCCCTCTTCACTCACCGATGGTGGAAAAGATCCAGCTTGTCAACCGGGGTAAAGTAAGAAGAGCGAAACTCTACTATCAGAGGCTTCGTAAAGGCAACGCAGCTAAAATTAAACCCAAAAATATCTGGTAGTGTTTTACACCGTTTTTATTTTTTTTCTTCTTTTTCTTTCTAACTTCAACTCTCTTGCAAGTGAAGAACTATGCAATTCCAATATTCTCAACAACAACGAGGATTTTTACCGCAAGGTGCTTTCTTCATCGGACGATCCCCGGACAATAAGAGAGTATGTCATAGAGCAAGGAGAGTGTTTTAAAGAAGGTGTCAACCTCATTGAAGTCAGGGGAGTCCCTTTAGTTGAAATATTTGACTGTTCTTCCGGGTTTAAAGATAACAAGTCAGAATATTTCTTTAAAAACGGAAAGTTATGCTTAAAAACTGTCAGGTTTTTCCCTTCCAGAAATGTATTTTTATTTACTGGAACAGCAAGCCACATTAACTCTATGGAAGACGGGTGGGAAAAAATAAGAAGCAGAAATGCCATCCTCTTTTACAGGAAAAACCATCCATTCAGAGAGCTTCAGAATGTTGAGGGGAGAATTTTAAATCTCAGTGAAAGAAGTCTTTTTACAAATGAATTCGGTAGACCTGTTTATCCTTATTTTGTTTTCAAAGAGGGAAAATGGAGGAATGTATCTCCTCTTAGGGAACTTTTTGAGCTTACAGTCAGGGATGATTCCTCATTTGATATAAAAATAATAACTGAATCCCGCCTCTCTTACGATAAAGATGAAATCATTGAAACCATCGGTCTGAAAGCATCTGTTTTTCAAGTAGAAACTCCTGAACCATGCAGGTATCTCATATCGGGCAGCAACATTTTGGGAGTAAGAATTCCCCGCTTTGCAGTTTTTGAACAAGGATCAAGTTATCACGGAAGTTACATAATAAGACTTTCTTATGACGGAATAAAACCTGAACAGCCGAAAATTTTTTCTGAAAATTCATTTGAAATAAAAATCATATATGAACAAAACATGAAGGAAGTAAAACTGAATATTTTTTCTAAAAAACTTAGCAAGGCTGAAACGAATAAAATACGGGCGATCATATCAGAAGAAACTCCACCATTTTATGTTATAAAAAAAGATGCGGAATAAAAAGATCATAAAAAAAATGATGGCGGAAGCTATTAGTATCTCAAAATCGTGTCTTGACTGGACATACCCGAACCCTAAAGTGGGAGCGGTTATCTTCGATAATCACGGGAACATCTTATCTCAAGGACATACAGGTTGTTACGGGTCAGACCATGCAGAAACGACTGCTTTGAAAGCTTTAAATTTTAAAGCAGACGGACTTAATATGGCTGTTTCTCTGGAACCATGCAATCATTTTGGAAAAACCATCCCTTGCACCCACACTATTGTAAAATCAGGTTTAAGCAGGGTTTTTATCGCTAAAAAAGAAGAAAATGTAAAATCATGCGGCGGAGCGGAATATTTAAAGCAGAATGGTGTGGAAGTTGAATTTCTTGATGAATTTTCAAAAGAAGTTGAAGAAATAAATAAGTTTTTTTTCAAAAACATAAGAGACGGGCGTTGCTGGGTAACTGCTAAAGCAGCTGTATCAAAGGATGGATTCATTACAAAAAAACAAGGAGTCCCTACGGCTGTAACATCTGAAAAAGCAAAAAAACACACCCATAAATTGAGAGCATCTCATATGGCTATCGCTGTAGGAGCAGGAACTGTAAATTCTGACGATCCTCTTCTTAATGTACGGGAAGTAGAAGGCAAAGACCCTGTCCCGGTCATATACAGTCACAACCTTTCCTTGGATATTGATTCCAAAATTATAAAAAGGAACCCTGTTATATTCACTTCGTTTACTGACGATGCAAAACTTTCAGCTTTTAAATCGTATAGTGCCCGGCTTGAAGTTCTTGAAAAAAACTTTTCTATAAAGGAAACTCTTTCCACTTTATGGTTTAAATACAACTTGAACTCTCTCCTGCTTGAAGGAGGCTCTAAACTTATATCGGCATTTTTTTATGAAAACCTCATTGATGAGTTCCATATTTTAGTTTCTCCTGAAAATTTTGGAAAAGGATTAAAGCTGTTTAACAAAGAAGATGAGCACCTTTTTAAAACAACCTTTTCCCCCATAAAAAAACACTCTTGCAACAAAGATACTGTAACTGTTTATACAAAAAATTGCGTTTAAGCATAAGACAATGCTAAAGTATCATTGATTTTATGTTAACGGTTCAGGATTTTAAAAATATGTTTTTTATTAAAACCTTAATTTTAATTCTATCAATATCAACTCCTTTTTTATCTTACGGAATGGATCCTTCAAAAAAACTGCATCACTATGTTCATCGTTCATGGCAAAGTGTTGACGGCCTGCCTCAAAACTCAGCACACTCAATTGTTCAAAGCGACAATGGATTTATCTGGATAGCAACCCAGGAAGGACTTGTTAGATTTGACGGAGCTTCATTCAGGGTTTATAACCGGACAAACTATCCTGAACTTGGCAGCAACGATATAAGAACACTCGCTCTTGGGAAAGATAATTCTTTGTGGATCGGAACTTACGGTGGGGGTGCTATTAACCTTAAACACGGAAAAATGAAAGTTTTCAATATTGATAACGGTTTGTCAGGGAACCTCGTAAGAACGATATATATTGATGATAACAACTGTGCCTGGATTGGAACTTTCAATCATGGTCTGAACAAAATATGCAACAGTGAAATATCTAAATATTCTACAAAGAACGGTCTCCCTGATAACAACATAAGAAGTGTAACGGGACATGGTAAAAGGGTTTATATAGGAACCAGAAAAGGTCTCGTTTTTTTTGAGGATGGGAACGTACTTAACATCTTTACTGAGAAGAATGGGCTTATGAATTCGAATGTTTCAAATGTCTATGTCAACTCTTCAGGAGATCTTTTTGCCGGAACTAAAAACGGTTTTCTCCATTCTTTTAAAAACGAGAAAATTGATTCTTTTTTTATACCCGGTTCAATTGAGGCTGATTTCGTAAATGTCATATATGAAGATCGTCACGGAAGCCTGTGGGTTGGTACTGAAAAAGGCTTACACCGATTCAGAGATGGGAGTTTTGAATCTTTCTCTACTCAAGATGGACTCACCTATAACGCAGTGAGATCAATAATTGAAGATACGGAAGGAAATTTGTGGGTAGGTACAAGCGGTGGAGGAATCAACCTTTTTACAGACGGAAAAATACTGACACTGTCAACCAGTGACGGACTTTCATCCGGGGATATTCTTCCCGTACTTTTTGACAGTTATGGTAATCTGTGGATAGGAACCGCTTTGAAGGGACTTGATATGATGGCTCCTGACAGGTCCATCTATAATTACAATACCCGTAACGGACTGATAGATAACCGCATTCTTTCTCTTGCTGAATGTTCCGATAAAAATATATGGGTTGGAACAGTTTCCGGAATAACAGTTCTAAAAAAAGATGGAACAAATAAAAATGTAACTGTTGACGGAAAAAAATTTCTCAAACCTGTAAGCACAATTGTTCAGACTGCTTCGGAAGAAATATTTGTTTCAACTCACGGAGAAGGAATATTCAGGATCGATAATTTTGAGGTTGTGGAAAATTATGGAAAAGATAAAGGCCTAAGAGATGGAGTAGTACTCTCATTTCTAAAAAAGAGTCCTGAAAAATTCTGGGTAGGCACAATGAATGGACTCTATCTTTTCGATAAAGAAAGCTTCAGAGAGTTTGGAAAAGGCGGTGAGCTTTCCGGCAACGCAATTTACTCACTTTATTTTGACAAAGAAGGAATTTTGTGGATTGGAACTGATGCAGGATTAAATTATCTGAAAAAAGATGTGATCTATACCGTAAAAGATAAAGACTTCCTTTTTGGAGATTCTATTTATGCGATAGTCTCATATGAAAAAAACCTTTTTGCTTCAAGCAATAGAGGAATATTTAAAGCATCGATCAAAGATTTGAAAGAAAATGGAAAAACTGGAAAAAAAATATCTTCAATAAGACGATATGATTCTTCCGATGGAATGAAGAGCATGGAGTGCAACGGAGGGTATGTTCCGTCAGTTGCAATTTCTCCTGACAACAAACTGTTTTTTCCAACAATAAATGGTGTTGCCAAGCTTGATCCTTCAGTAAAAAGAGTTAACGACATTGTTCCGGAAATTATTATTGAATCTTTGGTTTCAGAAAAAAATTCTTTTTCACAAGTATATAATTATGAAGAACCTTTTGTTTTTGATGCGGGAAGTGAAAGGTTTGAGTTCCATTATACTGCAACAAGTTTTACAAATCCGGCAAAAGTTCAGTTCAAATATATGCTTGAAGGATTTGATAAAGATTTTATTGATGCCGGGAATAGAAGAGTTGCCTACTACACCAATCTTAAACCCGGGAGGTACCGGTTTAAAGTAATAGGATCGAACAATGAAGGTGTGTGGAACTTTGAGGGGAATCAAGTTGAATTTGTTCTTGAACCTCTTTTTTATCAGACAAGAGGATTTTATATATTTCTCTATTTAATAGTTCTGACGATCACCGCTGTTCCCTTCACCATAATATACATCAGGAAAACAAATAAAATCAAAGAAGCCAATAAGGAACTTGAAAGACGGGCAATAGCTGCTGAAAAAAAATATGAAAAAGCAAAACTGAGTGAAGAAGTGTCTACAAAGTGTCTGGAAAATCTTTTCAGCCTAATGGACAATGAAAAAATTTATCGCAATCCTAACATAAAAATTCATGATATAGCTAAAAAACTCTCCATCTCACATCTTTACTTGTCTCAAATCATCAATCTCCACACCGGGATGACTTTCTACACACTTTTAAGTCTTTACAGAACAAGCGAAGTTATGGAAAAGCTGAGTCTTCCTGAAAACTCAAATGAAAATATAATTTCTATTGCTTATGAAGCCGGGTTTAATACAAAATCATCATTCAATTCCGCTTTCAAAAAGCTTACAAATATGACCCCGACCGAATACAGAAAAAAACTTTCTTAAAAAAACTCCTCCGGGTACATCCTAAACAATTCTTACCCTGCATAAAAAATAATCGGTCTGAATTTTTTAGGAAGGACGATTTTTGTTTTTATCATGATATTTTAAACATCAGAAGACCCAAACGGTAACTCAAAATACTGGCGTTCGGGCTGATTACCGCCGGGGGCACAATAAATGTAACCCTCGCACAAAACACATAGTGTTCCCGGTGGTTATTTTGCAGTTAACTTAGTAGCAATAAAATGTTCAAAATTTATTTTATCAGGAGGATATTAATGAAATCTTTTTCATTCTTTTTTATCGCATACATTATGGTTTTAACAGGATGTTCAAACACAAAAGGTTTGCCCCAATACGATGACAATGAGACTGAAGATTTTGAAACTGGCTTGCAAGACGAAACTGAAACCAAGGATGGGTATTTTGAGACTGGAGATTGGGAAACAGATGATTTTGAGACACAAGATTTAGAGATCAGTGATTTTGACACTGATAACTTTGAGACTGATGATGAAGATGTTTTCAGTGGGCTGATAAAAAAAGTAAAATCCTGTTCTCCGACTGTTTCATCATGTGATGCAATGGCTCAGGCTTCAGACAGCACGATATATGCTTCTTTTAGAAAAGATTTCTATTATGAACATTATAGAGAGGGAGACCTGACTAATCCAATCCCAGCTCCCAAAGATGGTGGAAGATTCCATATTATAGGAACATCTTCCGTTACAGGAAGTGTCACTGCTCTTAAAGTAAACGGACAACTGGTTGATGATACAATTGCAGAGAGAAAAATGGTGTGGGCTCATCCATATCCTTTTGAGGTGAAGGCTGGTGAACCTGTGTGGGTAGCTTTTCACTCACAGGAAAAATCATGGGATACTTCTGCAACTGGAACCGTTACGATCGAGACCGACAATGGCATTGCACTTAATGGAACATTTCCCGTAAACCTGATAGAGATTCCCATAACTTATGTCACCACAACCAATGATTATACAAAAATTGTCATTCATCTTCATAATAGAACTTCCCAGACTCAGAACTTGATCCAGCTTTTATATGGAGGCAGGGATATTACCGATTCTGCTTGTATTGCTGACAAATCCATCGCTCCCAATGAACATGTCATGTGGACTTTTGATCTGTGTGAAAAAGCGGAACTTGGAGAACTTTGGAGTGTAGTTGCAAAGTTTGATAATGCAAAACCCAGTGTTGCCGGAGGACGGATAATAAGGGAATTTTATCCAATAGAAACATGGCAATCAACAAGTGACTGTCCTTTCCCCGGAGCTAATGATGCCAATTATCAAAAACACAGAGATGCAGGCATTGATACTTTTTTTATCCATGGCGGAACAGGACCTACTTGCGGGTTTGACAATATAGACATGGTCGAAAATATTGCTGTGGAACATGACTTCTGGCTGTTACCTGAAAGAAATATAATGAAAAAACCTGACGGGACTCCCGGCATTACAAATACAGAAAGGGTCGCTGCATATTTTTCTGGAGATGAAGCGGATAAAAAAATATATAATGACCCTGGAAGTGAATTTGCGAATATACCGTGGGAAAAATATAAAAACCACACAGAATTTTCATGGAGACATTATCCTGAGCTCCCTGTATATCTTGGAGGTTCAAGACACAGATACAACGGTGCATTTTCAGGATGCACAGATATTCAGGGATTTGATTTCTATATTGCTGCATGTGCACCCCATATCACTGTTGTTGAAGCAAACATGCCCCCTCTAAGAGCAGCTTTTGATATGCTTTTTGCAGTTAAGGAAAACCATATGCCCCTTCCTACATGGCTTTATTCTCAGGCACTTGGAACAATGTGGGAAATAACATGGCCGCCACTTGTCGGAGACAAATTTAAAAGGGCCCCCAATGCAATGGAGCAGAGATTGAGTATCGCAAGCGTTCTTGCCGCCGGAGCAAAAGGATTGATGTACTTTCAGACAAACATGGCTCTTGCCGACTCAAACCCTGCAACATGGGATGAGATACATAACATGAACAAAGATGTGAGAGCTCTGAGAAATCATCTAAGGGTCGCAGATTTCGGATCGGTTCTTCCGACAGACGAAAATACTATCGCCACACTTTTAAGGGGAGAAAAGATACTTGTTTTGGTTGTTATAAACCTTGCAAACACTGGTCCTCTGACAGAACTTCAGTGCCAGACCGAAAAAGATCCTCACTGGGAGCTTGTTCCCGCATTTCCCGACATCACTTTTAATGTTCCTAATGATATCGGGATCAACCACTTTTTTGAGTTAAGGAACGGAATTGTAACAGAACCCGATTACATCTATTTCAATAATGTACAAAGAACGGTCAATCTAAACGGCATTCCTCTTTCAGATGAAGTTCCTTCGAGAATATTTGTATTTACAGAAGATGATGAAACTAAAAATGAGATAGTGAGTCTGCTTGATTAAATCTTACTGAGCACAGGAATCTTTGTCATATTTCCACATAATGTTAAGAGCGTTCAGTATCGGTCTTATGTTTTTATCTGTCGTTGACATAAAAACCTCAACTTCAAACTTCTGAGCGGTCAGAAAATAACTTCTGTAGTCATCAAGTTCTATCAGAGTTTCTCCCATTCCCTGCGGCACATCAAAATAATCATCACCATTCTCGATCTCCGGCAGCCATCCATCTATTGGATTGCTGTCGAGGTCAAGAGGTCTGATCCTTACACCCATGTAGGTTTTTTCAGGAACATAGGCTGTTACATCAATTCTTGAAGGAATAGAACAGTCAGAAGCTTTATCGAAAATGTGTCTCCAGATCCCCCTGGGAGCTGTAAAATTAAAAGCAGTTGATCCCGTAAAGTCACTGTATGTGTAATGGGTCCATGTTACCCCTCCTTCTCCCACCATAACTCCGACAGGTAAATCAGTACTCCTCTCATTTGTTGCCGGATCAAGTTTAAAAACACGGTCACTCCCAAGACCCAGAGTCCATGCATAACCATAAGGATCAAACCCAACTCCTCTTAAATCGTTATTCCAAACTCCGTCAAGCAAATCATAAGGCGGGGCACTTTTTCGCATTGTTCCTATAAATTCCCACTTGCTTGAAGAAAAGTCTTCCTCGTTAACGATCAGCTTTCCTGTATACCCCAGTATGAAAAATGATGTCCAAACATTTCCTGTCGCAGGGTCAACAGTTACACCTGTTGTGCTCGTAAGTCTCCATCCAGGTTGAGGGTCATAGGGATCACCTCCGGGTGCACCTCTTTCAATTAAAGTAACACCCGATTCCCCTTTCGGTGTCAACACAGTCCCGGGTGGAACAACGAAAGTATGGGACTTCATTGTTTCAGGATTAAATAGTATAACTCCGCCGCAGTCGGGCCAGCCACCCATCCATATCCTGTTCTTTCCGTCAACTGCAATCCCATACCCACAGTTGCCGTCTCTCTGATATACACCGATCCATTGTTCATTAACACTATCATAGGCACCAAGGTTTCCCCTATTCCCGATATCAACGATATACAGTATTCCGTTTGAATCTGAAATAAGTCCATAAACACCGGACATTGAGACAGTTTCAGCAGTCAACTGAAAAACATTGTCTGTGTCAGGTTTCCAAAGAGGAAGATTGGTCGCAGGAATATACGGACCAAGTTCAAAAGTATCGGGGTCTATAGATTGAATTCCACCATAACTGTAACCTATCCAAACTCTTCCGTCACTTCCTACAGCCATTCCTCTTATGCTTGGATAAGAGGGGTTTGTTACGGCACTGTAAACTACACATTCATCGGCAAACGGGTCTGCTGCACTGTTTTTCTGAACTACATTTTCTATTTCATCAACATAAGATGTTTCTATTATGCCGTTTTCGTTTCTGTCCGGACATTTTGTTGTGTCCCAAAGAATTTTTGTAACTCTGCCGTCATCTCTACCTCCAACCCACATGTTTCCATCAAGATCGACCGCTGTTCTGCTCGGATTTGTTCCAACCCAGTACCTTCCTTCTTCTTTATGTGTCTGAGTATTAAACTTGCTGACTGAACCTTGTTGTTCATTTGCTGCCCAAAGATATGGAAGGGTTCTGCTGACAGTTGAAAGAGAAAGTCCATCTTTATCTGTCGGATTATCAGGATCATCAGCATCTATAAAAACAAGTCCTTCTTCAACTTCTCCGTCAGTTACCGGATTGACCAGTCCGTCGTCAATTTCACCACTGCAATTGTTATCAATGCCGTCATAGATTTCCGGCTCAGGTGTTTTTGCATCACATTCTGTCCAGCCGAACTCATCTTCTTCATCTTCAAGATTGCAAGTCTCTGTACCCTCACAGATACCGTATTCGTTTGCGTTGAAGCACTCTCTTGTGTCACCATGTTCGGGAGCGGAACAGTTCTTCCATTCTCCGCCAATAAGTTCTTCTATCCCGAAACCGCATTCATTTGTACACTCTCTGGTCTCTTCCACGATATCGTTTTCATCATTTTCTTCATCTGTATTTTCATTTTCATTATTTTCCGGAACATCATTATCATTGCCCGGCAACCCTCCGTTGTCACTTTTTTCTGTCCAGTTAAAATCATCATCGTTCCCATCAAATTTTGACGGTTTTGAAGAACAGGATGCCATCATTATAATGACAAGAAAAAAAGAAATAATAGCTTTCATAATTCCCCCACACACTTGTTAACTATGCTTCCCAAACTGGATTTATTATAATAAGTGTATTGAATTTTGCAAAAAAAACGAAGCGAAACTGATACTATTCCAAGATGGTTTTATACAAGGCTCATTCCAAGTTTGATGGCTTCTTCGTTAACCGGGATAAGTTTATGGTGTCTTTCAGGAAGAGTGTCTTTAAGTGCTGTAAGCAAAGTTTCCGGCTTTACAATGGGGTTAACTTTGAGGAGACTTCCAAGAGCAAGCATGTTCATAACCTGTGTGTTCTTTATTACATTTGTTGCCTGATCAATAGCAGGAACAGCATAAACTTTAATGTCTGTTCTTGTGGGGGCTTCTTTAATTGTAGAACTTTCCCATATCAAAATACCCCCGGGCTTAACCATAGGCTCGAATTTTTTAAGTGACGGCAGGTTGAAAACAACAGCAACATCATATTCCTGAACAATAGGACTCGATATCGGAGTGTCACTTATATTTACCATGCAGTTTGCCGTTCCACCTCTCATTTCAGGCCCGTATGACGGCATCCAGCTAATTTCTTTTCCTTCTTTCATTGCAGCATAGGCAAGAAGTTTTCCCATTGAAAGAACACCCTGTCCTCCAAAACCTGCAAAAATCATTTCCTGAAGCATATCTTTCCTCCTTTTTACTTAGTTTGAATTAGCTGTGACATCTTTTTTGACGCCAAGCGGATAATACTTAAGCATGTTCTCTCCTACAAAATCAAGGGATTGAACAGGAGAGCATTTCCAACCGGAAGGACAGTTTGAAACAACTTCAAGAAATGTCATTCCAAGACCCTGTTTTTGAATATCAAAAGCTTTTTTTATAGACTTCTTGGCTTTTCTTACATTTGCAGGGGTGTTCAGAACCAATCTTTCGCAATAGGCAACACCTGGAAGCTGGCTTACCATTTCAGCCATTCTCAAAGGATGTCCAACATGCTTTACATCTCTTCCGTAAGGACTTGTTGAAGTTTTCTGTCCCTCAAGAGTAGTGGGAGCCATCTGACCGCCCGTCATACCGTAAATAGCATTGTTAATGAAAAATATAGTGAAGTTTTCACCGCGATTGCAGGAGTGAATAGTTTCTGCTGTACCAATGGCCGCAAGGTCACCATCTCCCTGATATGTAAAAACAAATTTATCAGGAAGAGACCTTTTTATTCCTGTTGCAACAGCACATGCTCTGCCATGTGCAGCCTGTTGAAAATCTATGTCCATATAGTCATAGGCGAAAACTGAACATCCAACGGGGCTCACACCTATGGTCTCTTCAGCTATACCCATTTCATCAACCACTTCCATGATGATTTTATGCATCGTTGAATGAAAACATCCGGGACAATAATGCATCCTTTTGCTAAGGAGCGTATCAGGTCTTTTATATACCAGTTCGTATCCGTCTTTCATTGGTCTCCTCCCTTAAATTTTAGCTTTGATCTGATTAAGAATGTCTTCAGCGGTAAAAATTATACCGCCTGTCCTGCCGTAATGATGTACCGGTTTCCTTCCATTTACAACAAGCTTGATGTCTTCATCCATCTGTCCGACACTCATCTCAATAGACATGAAAAGTTTTACATTTTCTTTTTTGGCAAGCTCATCGATCTTTTTTGAAGGAAACGGCCATAAAGTTATAGGTCTGAGAAGTCCAACCTTCATTCCCTGTGCTCTGCCAATGTCAACAACTTTTTTACAGATTCTGCTTGAAAGACCATAAGCACTTATAATTATTTCAGCATCATCAAGGTGATAAGATTCATAGCGAACTTCTTCATCACATATTTTACCGTATTTTGCCTGAAGTTCATGATTCTTCCTTTCCATATCCTCAGATTTAATATTCAAAGAGGTAAGGAGATTCTTTTTTCTCCCGCCTTTCTTCCCATTTGTCGCCCATGGTTTTTCATCTCTCATATCTTCAGCACTTCTAAACTTATAGTGTTCCGGAAGTTCAACTTTTTCCATCATCTGACCGATGGCACCATCAGTGAGTATGAGAGCGGGATTTCTCCATTTATCTGCAAGGTCAAAAGCGAGAACTGTGTGGTCAACCATTTCCTGAACAGAGTTAGGGGCAAAAACTATTACTCTGTAGTCGCCATGACCGCCACCCTTTACTGCCTGAAAGTAATCTCCTTGGCTTGGCTGAATTGTTCCAAGACCGGGACCACCTCTTTGCACATTTACAAAAACTGAGGGAATTTCGGCACATGCAATGTATGAAATGCCTTCCTGCATAAGAGAGTAACCGGGAGATGAAGAAGAAGTCATTACTCTTCCGCCTGCCCCGCCTGCTCCGTAGAGCATGTTTACTGAAGCCACTTCACTTTCTGCCTGAAGAATTGTAACATGAGGATATTCCGGAGCCTGACGGGTGAGATACTCCATAATTTCTGATTGAGGAGTAATAGGATAACCGTAATATCCAGTCATACCCGCTCTGAGAGCTGCTTCCGCAAGAGCCTCGTTCCCTTTCATAAAAGCTATTTCTTTTTTAGACACTTTAGCCTCCATCGTAAATTATTTTTAAATTTTAAACTGCCTTTGATTTTCTGTAAACAGTAATTGCCGCATCAGGACAGATAACTGCACAGTTTGCACAACCGATGCATGTTTCTTCATTCGAGAGATAGGCGTAATGCAACCCGAAAGAGTTAGTATCATCCATTTTCAGGCTGAGACATTTCACCGGACAGTGGTGAACACACAGACCGCAGCCCTTGCATCCTTCAACTGAAATTTCTACAAATCCTTTTGCTGCCATCTTTTCCTCCAAAAATTATTGATTATGTAAAAAAACCGAATAGCCCGCTAACGAATGTAACATTTCATCTTTTAAAAATCAAGTGGAAAATGCAATCTGTTAGTAGTTTTTAATGCTAACCCTTGAAAAACTGTTAATACAGTCAGTTAGAACATTAAAACAGATGTCGCTGAGGTTATTTTATTGTTCGATCCGGCAGATCGGACAGATTATTTTTGCGGAGCTTTTTCAAATGAGATCAACTCAACATCAAAAACAAGAGTTTCGCCCGGGGCTATCCTGTTATTACCTTGATCCCCGTAAGCCAAGTCAGAGTGAACAAAAAATTTGTATTTGGCTCCGGGACTCATAAGTTGAAGACCTTCTGTCCAGCCTGGAATAACTCTGTTGAGGGGGAATTTAACAGTCTGCCCCCTTTCGTAAGAACTGTCAAATTCTGTTCCGTCAAGCAAAGCTCCTCTGTAATGGACTTCAACAACATCTTCTGCCGAAGGTTTAGCTCCCGATCCTTCTTTTTTAACAATGTACTGCAAACCTGATTCTGTGACTTTCACCCCTTCTTTGGTTTTATTTTCTTCAAGAAAAGCCTCTCCTCTGGCTTTGTTTTCTGCCGCTTTTTTCCCCATTTCCTCTTGCATTTTCTGCATCATTTTAGTTTGCATAGCCATCAAAGTGGACTGTTTTTCCTCTTCGCTAAGAAGAGATCCTGAACCTGTTAAACCTGCATTGAACCCAGCAAAAAAAGCTCTTGCATCAATTTCAAAACCTCTGTTTTTGAGATTGCTTGCCATATCCAAACCGATGGCATAACTCTCTTTTGCCTCATCATTTTGCAAGTCCTGTTTAGTAACAGTTTTATCTTCCGCCATTTTTCCAAGTTTTTCACACCCGAAAAAAACAACAAGCATTAAAATAACCACTAAAAATAAGATTTTTTTCATCATTTTCTCCTTAAAACATCAAAAGTTAAAAATCGCATCGCAAGGTTAGCAGATTCCTTTGTTTTTAGCAAAGTTTTTTGATTAAAAATATAAAAATGCAAATAACCGGGTAAAATATCTGCCCGAATGCTATGCCATGATATTGGATCTATAGATACTCCAAACCTCTTTAAGCTCTGTGAAAACTCTCTGAAGCTCCAGAAAAATAGAGCTTGCTTTAGGATAATCCTTTTTATCAAGAGCTTCTGTCAACCTTACTATTATTGATTTTTGTGCTAGACCGCTTTTAGATATCAGGTGGCGTAAACTGTCAACACTTTCCCATACTCTTGAGTCCAGCTCATTTTCAAGCTCCGGAAATCTCTTTATACTTTTAACCACAGAAAGAACAGCAGGGATCTCTTTCTGTCTGAGTTCAACTTCCCATTTCCTTAAAGCACTTAAAAAAAATGAAGAAACAATGGATTTCGAAAGAGGAGAGTTCTTGTAAAGCTCGGGAAATTCAAAAATATTGCTGATCACCTCCCAAACGGTTGCAGGAGTTTTCCCAAACAGGGATTCTCTCTCTGCCGGAGAAAAATCTTCAAAAACATCTTTTTCTGTAACATACAGCCTCCCCTTTTCAAGATATTCTGCATTTTCTTTTTCCCCTTTTGTCAGTTCTTTATGAATATGCTCTATATCTTTTCCGGCACAATATTTCACTCCATCCAGCATAGCTATCAAAAAAGCACTCATCGCCAGATAACTGTTAGTGTGAGGATTGGGAGCTCTTATCTCAAATCTTAAAGAAATCGGATCATTGCCTTTTATCAGACCTACCAGAACAGAACGGTTTCTTGAAGGTTTAAGCGGGGATGCTCCAAGGGATGCAACTGCCGAAACAGGTGCTTCAAAACCGGGTTTCAGCCTTTTCAAAGCAGAGTTGGAATGAGAAACAAAAGGGTTGACAACATCCCAGTTTTTCAAAAGCCCCATCATTGCACCGTATCCCATTGATGACATATAATAGGTGTCACTGTCTATGCTGAAAGGATTTATTTTTCTGCCATCTTTAAGAAAAAGAGTCATTCCTACATGCATATGTTCACCATTGCCGGCCACACCTTCAACAGGTTTGGCCATAACAGTGACTTCCAGACCATGTCTGCGGAACACTTCTTTTATTACAATTCTTGCCCAAAGTTCGTTATCACAGCTTGTAATCGGATCAGCGAACTTCCAGTTTATTTCCATCTGCTCCATAACATCAAAAAGTTTTCCATCAGCGGAAATCTTTCCCTTTACACCTCCAACCTCCTTATGTCCCATCTCCGGAACGAAACCGTAAGACTCCAGTATTTCAAGACTTTCTTCAAGACATGTCCTCACCTGTCCTTTTGTCCTTTTCCAATAAGATTCTTTGAGCATTTGCGACACTTCCAACTCCCTTGCAGGAACATCATCAAGAACAGTCCTTACCCAGAATTCGAGTTCCGTACCAAGAGTGAACTTAATATCCTTAATGTATTCACAGCTTACTCCGGAAGGTAAAAGACCGGGGTTTTGTTCAAAAAGGAGCATCATTTCTTTTTTCACATAATTAACAGAGTTTTTAAGAGCGGACCGGGAACAACACAGTTTATCGTGGTGTTTGAAAAAAATAGGTATTCTGAGAGTCGCAACAGGCTTTCCGTCAGGAAGCATATTATCAAAGTTGTGGTCTACAAACCACTTGGAATTAGGATCTATGATAAAATCTATTTTTGCATCATTAAGAGTTGCTATACCCGGTAAATTAACAGAGGAGCCATCCGTCTGAATTCCTCCTGTAAATATTTCATTAATATTTTTGACAAAATAACCTACAGGGATCCTTTCATCTGTATCATTTCCCAAAAAGTCAACTCCCACTAAGGATACAAAACGGATCTCTCTGTTTGTATTCAAATAAGTTTTAAGACTGTCTGGAGATTTATAACCTTCCGGTACGACCCACTGTAATCCGCTCTTCATTGTTTTCTCCTTTAATGCATTTGACATACTACAAATAACAGGTCATTTTAAGTATGTGCGTTCTTGAGTCAACATAAAAAACACATAGCTTCAACATTTTTTCTGTTTCAAAATATACTACATATTGTTGTGTTTAAATTTTTATGTTTACTTTTTTGTGAAAATTTCGATGTTTTTGCTTGAAAAAATAAACAACCCAAGATATAATTTATTGTGTTTTTCGTATGGAGAACTGTTTGTCATGAAAATACTCAATATAGTTGATGTAAACATTGTAAAAGTTGTCCTTTCTAAGTACTACTTGCTAAGGCACATTGAGTATGAATTTACATACCCGGAAGTTGACACTGTAAAAAAACATCTTGAAAAGTTCCAGCCCGACATAATCCTTATCCAGAGCAGACTGATGTATACTGATGTCCCGGATTTTCTTGAAATGATCGGAATGGATAGCAACTCGGACATTATAATCTTTATGATACAGGAAGATCAGGAACTTCAGGAAAAACTTGAAATTTCTCTTTCAAAATATCGAAGCACGAACTTTGCCTCCAGAGACAACTTTTCAGAACTTTTTGACAAACTTATTCCATCAGGAAAGAACATGCCTTTGGTGAACAAAAAAAACAATGGTGTCGACACCTCAAAAAAAACCCTGCTTTATGTTGATGACAGTCCTGTAATGCATCATTTTGTCAGGTCAGCCCTTGAAAATACCGGATACGAGCTGATCGAAGCAGCAGATGGTGAAGAAGGATACAGGAAATATTGTGAATACCTGCCGAATGTTATAGTTACTGATATTGAAATGCCTAACATGAACGGGCTAGACCTTTGCAAAAAGATCAAAGAAAACAATGAAGGACGCTTTATCCCGATTGTTATCTTGTCAAGTAAAAGTCAACCGATAGATATTGATACAGCATTCAATTTCGGAGCAGATGATTATCTTGTAAAACCAGTCACTCCGGAAAAATTGCTGGAAAAGATCAAAGATTATTTCGGGGTGCTTGACAGAAAAAAAAGGAACAAGATCCTTGTCGTTGATGACAGCAAAGTTTCTGCCGAAATGATATCCCATGCTCTCACAAAGAACAGTCATAATGTTATCATGGTTTCAGACGGAGAAAAAGCTCTTGATGTAGCAAAAAAAGAACGGCCCGAGGTTATAATAACTGATATTGATATCCCCGGCATCAACGGTTACGAGTTGATCAAAAGAGCAAGAGAAACTGCGGAGATCAAAGATGTCTCTGTAATCATGATGAGCAGCCGCAATAAAAAAAGTGATATCAAAAAAAGTGAAAAACTCGGAGTGGCCAAATATTTTGTCAAACCCTTTGACATAGAAAAACTGATCATTGTAGTTGAACAACTTCTTCTTGAAAGATATAACATCTACAGGAAAGAATATGAATACATGCTTTCAACCATTAAGGCTCTGATAACCGCACTTGAAGCAAGAGACGAATACACGAAAGGACACACTCACCGTGTCTCTAAATATGCTCTTATGCTCGGCAACTACATGGGGCTGTCATCTTTTGAGCTTGACAAGCTTGAAATAGCGGCAAATCTTCATGACATTGGAAAAATAGGTGTCAGAGATGATATTCTTTTAAAACCGGGGAAACTCAGTGTGGAAGAATATGCAACCATTCAGGAACATGCAGTTATCGGAGCAGAAATCCTCAGACCGCTTAATTCTTTGAACGATGTTGTCCCTCTTATACTTTTTCATCATGAACGGTGGGATGGAGAAGGATATCCCTCCATGATAAAAGGAGAAGCGATACCTCTTGGTTCAAGAATAATTGCCATAGCAGATACATTTGATGCGATCACATCTGACAGACCTTACAGAAAAGCATTGTCAGAAGAAGAAGCAATTGAAATAATAAAAGAAAACATCGGAACTCAATTCTGTCCCGCATGTGCTCAGGCATTTCTTGATCTCAGCTTAAAACAAAGGTTGACATCTGAATCCTGACAAAAACTTTCTATAGCATAATCTGTTTTTGACTTATTTTTTTACTTATGTTATATTTTGTCGCTCATTTAAGGAAAGGAAAGTTTATATGAAAATACTTGTTATATCAGATACACATAACTCTCTTCCGATCGATATTTCATCTTCGGAATATGATGGAGTGATACATGCCGGAGATATCGGAAACGACCCCTTTATTTCTAACTTTTACTGTTTCAGAGTTTTTCATGCTGTGGCCGGGAACACCGACTTTATATCCTGTGTCAACCTTCCGGAAACTTTATGCTGTGAGGTTGGAGAAATTAAAATTTTTGTTGTTCATAATTTAAGTGCCCCGCACAGGATCATATCTTCAAATTTAAAAAAAATTTCAGACTGTCAACCAAGACTCGTTATTTTTGGACACACACACTCTCCCCTACTGGAAGAGAGAAATGGTATTATTTATCTCAATCCGGGCTCACTGGGAAAAACCGGCTTAACCGGATTAAAATCATATGCTTCTGTTAAAATTGAAAAAAAACTGATCATATCAATAGAAATAATTAATGCCGAAACAGGAAAAAAAATAGATGAATGGCAAACAACCGAAAGATAAAATTTGACATTAAACCGATAAAAAGAATAAATATGTATCGAATGTTTTTGTTTTACAGGGGAAATATGATGACAATTAAAAAAATTTCACTGTTGGCTCTCTTTTTCATTGCTGCCGGGGCTTTCACTTTTACTTCATGTGAAGGCATTTGTGATGGCGAAAACTGCAATGAAACCGAAAACACTTCTTCCGCAGAAGAATCAAGGGAATTCAGAATAAGATTCGCAGATCCATGTGCTCAAGACACTATAGGGGAACACAGTATCGCAAGGTTGGGAAGTCTTACAATAAAAATAGATGACCTCGCAGGGAACAACATCTTTCAGCAGTCATTCACAAGAAACGAAATATCAACGGAAATGAAAGTGTCAGGAATAGATGATGCAGAAAATGCCATATTGACTATTTCAGGTTTTGATCTTGACAACCCCAATGAAGTGAGATGGCAAGGACGGATAACAAACCTCACCTTCAAAAAAGGAGAAACCACTTCCATAGACATTGTTCTTTATCCGTTACAAGGACGGAGCTGTCTGCCTGACAGACTTAACATCCCGAGATTTGGACATGTTTCAACTCTTCTTCCTGATGGCAGAATACTTTTAACAGGGGGGTTTATTCAAGCAAGCGGCAAAACATGGATCGCAGGAAAATCAGTTGAAATAATAGATGTAGAATCCGGAGTTATTGAACAACTTGCAGACATGCATGAAGAACGGGCCATGCATCATGTCGTACCAATGCCGGACGGCAGTGTTATTATTTTTGGAGGAGTAAGGCAACTTCGTGTTGAAAATATAGATGTAGAAGGTTACCCTGAACTCCCCTATTCTTTTCATGTTCAGGCAACAAGTGTTGAAAACTACATGCCGCTATATCCAAAACTTAACATGAGAAACAACAATATCGGAATGGAAATTCAAAATACAACCCGCACCATGGCTTTGGATAAAATGCCTTTTCTACCTAACCAAAGCTATGCTGTTGACAAATCTAACCCTGCCAAAATCACAGCTTATTTGGTGGGAGGTATGACCGGGACTGCGTCAGAGGGATTCAAGTCTTCCGACAAAGTTTATACATTTGATATCATTGACACCGGAACTGAATATACAGTTTCTTCTGTAAGAGAGATCGCTACAGGAGAAAAAGAACCTTCTCTCTTATCCTGTGCAGGAATTTACCAAAACTCTGTTTTTTCCGTTGGAGGAAGAAGAATTGAAGCAGATCATTCCGGGGCAATTTACTCTGAACAAAGTGTTTCCAACTGGGGCGAAGAAGCTCCAAACCTTTTCTATACCGCCTGCTATACTGTAGGGGAAAACCTCTACTCCTTTGGAGGGCTTGATATTGAGGATGAAAAAATAGCTGAAAAAAGGAATCCCGGATACAGGTACAACATTGCTCAGGAAACACACTCTTCATCCGGTGGAGGCCTTATGAGCTATGGAGGCTCCCTGTTTTTCAGTGATGTAGTCTACCACCGGGAAAAGAACCATTTTGTACTACTCGGGGGTGCCGGTGGTGAAAACGGAATAAACAACGGAAATCATCTTTTCCAGTTCGTTGGAATAAACCCTTTCGATCTTGACAGAGACCGTTCTTATCCACTGAGGTTTAAGAGGGTGTTACCCAGAGGAGTAATAGATAATGATAGCAGGCTTTTTATAACAGGGGGAACAGATTCCCTAAACCCCGATGGAATAATTGTAAGTGTCATTGAGATAGATAACCTGTAAAAAACTACTTCTTTCCAAGTATCGAGGCAACAGCAAGAAAAACACCGAGAACTATTCCAAGTGCAGCGGCAAAAAGAACTCTGAAATGCTCAGGAAGAATAAAAGTTATTGTGTGAGCCGGTATCCAGAAAAAAGGGATAGTCTTTTTAAAAACAAAATTCCATTGAACTGCCCAGTTAAGTTCAGTAAAATGTTTTCCAAACTTTATGGGAGTAAAAAAACCTTTTAAAGTTCCTCCAGTCGTTTCAATATGAACATCTGTGATCCGGTGGACAGTCATGAAAACCGGAGCAAAAATAAGGTTAAGGAAAAGGCTTATCGAAAATGAGGTGAGTAGTTTTATCCCTGAAAAAGCGGGGTTTTTTATGGTTTCAGGGGAAACATCAAAACCTATGTAGGAAAGGAAATAAGGTGTCCCGGTGCTGAATATTATGAAAGCGGCATTAATTCCAAGACCGAGAAGTCCCCAGACTATTGCTCTTGGAATTACTCCGAAACCTTTTCTATGGTAATCTCCGGTTTTGATCCTGAGTCCGATAACTTCCCCCAAAGTTGCAAGAACTGCAAATTTGATAAAGCTCATTATCATTCCGTTAGAAATATTGAAACTGTTGTAAGCTTCATAAACTTCCGGGCATACAAAAAAAGGAAGGAGGAACAAAGCCACAACTCCGATAAAAACAAAATCCTTTTTCTTCATCACAAATATCCTCTCAAAATATAATTGAACATTGACAATGGAATCTATTTTAATTTATTCCTGCCGTCAATTTTTAAATTTTCTCTACTCCTAAAAGTATTGACTTTTTTGAAATCCTGAAATTATTCAGTAAAGTTCGCTTAAATATATGAGGAAGGGAAAGCTATTTGACTTATTTCAAACCTTGCAATATATTGTCACTGTTTGTTTGATAGATTTTCCGGGGGATGAAGTGTCTGAACTGAATTATAAAAATGCAGGTGTTGACATTGAAGAGGGTGCAAAAATGGTTGATAAGATCAAGCTCCTTGTTAAAAGAACTATGAGACCTGAAGTAATTGGAGGTCTTGGCGGTTTTGCATCTTTGGTTTCAATACCGGAAGGAATAAAAAACCCGGTACTTGTCAGTGGAACTGACGGGGTCGGAACTAAATTGAAATTTGCTTTCAAAGCTCAGAAACACGATACAATAGGGATCGACCTTGTGGCAATGTGTGTTAATGATGTTGTTGTTTGCGGTGCTGAACCTCTTTTCTTCCTTGATTATTTTGCAACAGGAAAGTTAAGCAGTGATGTGGGTGCTGAAGTGGTTGCAGGAATTGCAGAAGGGTGTTATCAGGCAGGATGTGCACTTGTCGGTGGCGAAACAGCCGAAATGCCCGGTTTTTATAAGGATGGAGAATTTGATCTTGCAGGGTTCTGTGTCGGTGTTGCCGACAGAGGGAAAATTATTGACGGATCAAAAATAGAAAAAGGTGACTGTCTCATAGGGATCCCTTCATCGGGTATTCACTCAAACGGATATTCTCTTGTCAGAAAAATAGTTTTTGAGAAAATGGGGCTTAGTGTAAATGATACTGTTGAAGAACTTGGAATGACAGTTGCTCAAGAATTTTTAAAACCGACAAGGATCTATGTCAAAGAAGTGCTTGAAATTGTGAAAAAGTTTGATGTAAAAGGAATGGTCCATATTACCGGTGGAGGATTTTATGAAAATATCCCCAGGATCATTTCTGAAAGTCTATCTGTGAACATTGATGGAGAAATCCCGGTACTCCCTGTTTTTAAGTGGATGAAAGATGTTGCCGGACTTTCTGAAAAAGAAATGTTCACTACCTTCAATTGCGGCACCGGCTTTGTCATTATCGTTCCTGAATCTCAAAAAGAAGATATTTTAGAAAATTCTGACAGATTTTATCTTGGCAGAATAATAAAAAATGAGAACGGAGAAAGGACTGTTTTTTCAAAAAAATATTTTGACGGAGGGAAATAATGAAATATCTGTATATCCTTCTTCCCATCTCTTTTTTTCTCTTTTTTGCAGGTTGTCCAAGGAAAGAAGATTCCCGGTCAACAGAAATCCCCACTGAAAAAGTTGCTGTAAAAGAGACTGTCAATCTTGAGTTGGACTCTAAAATAACAGACGAACATTTTAAAGAAGGTATGGATGTATCTTCACTGAGTATGGTTTCTTTAAAGACAGGAGAAGTTGTTTCTTTAGGAAGTTTTAAAGGAAAAAAAATCGTTATTGATTTCTGGGCAAGCTGGTGTGCTCCATGTATAGGCATGTTTCCTGTTTTTAATGAACTGAAAAGAAAAATGGAAGATGAAGCAGGGAAAGTTAAAGTAGTTTCCATTAACCTTGACCCTCTACCTGCAAAAGCGAAAAAGATAATGAAAAATGAAGGGGCGGAGTTTGAGGTGTTAAAAGCCCCGGAATCTCTCATAAATGCTGGGATACTTATGCCTTTTACCGTCATAGCTGATGAAAATGGAACAGTTTTTGTCAACACCAGCGGCGTTCATACTTATGAAGAGCTTTTAAATATGATAGAAGGGGAAAAGGATTAAACGCCCCGGGAGGTATCGAGTGAAAAGTGTAATTTTTACAGGATTTCTTTTGTTTTTAGTCTTTTTTTCAATGTCATGTATGACCAGTGATGCAAAGAGAAGTAAAGAAAAAGATGCCAGAAACGCTGAACTTCTTGCAAAAAGCGTTGAAAGTACCGATCAATATTTTGTAAGTGGGAAAAAACTCCTCGATGAAAATAAACCTGAAGAAGCTTTTAAATTTTTTGAAAAAAGCAACTACAGTCAAGCTGTTTTTTACATGGCACTGATCTTGCAGGAAAAAGGGGAATTTGATAGAGCTGAAGAACTCTTTAAACAATGTCTGGAAAATAACACCCTTAAAGTTGAGGCTTACTACAATCTCGGTTTGATAGCTTTTGAAAAAAATAACAGAAAAAAAGCTGAAGAGATGATGATAAAGGGACTGGAGATCACTCCCGGACATACAGGAGCTCTTTATTTTATGGGAAGCCTTTACTTCATAGAAAACAAACTGGATAAAGCTCTTGATTTTTATAAAAAAGGTTTAAAAAGCGAACCTGAAAAAACTGAGCTTTGGGATGCTGTTTTTGCGGTAAAGTTGCAAAAAGAAGACTACATATCTTCGTGGAACATAAAAGACAAAGTTGACCTGAGCAACCCTCTTATTCTTTCCAATATGATGAAAATCGGTCAAATGCTTGGGCATCATGAAGAAGCGATAAAGCTGGTTCCAGAAAGTCTTAAAGAAGAACCCTCTATCCGGCAGGAGCTAAAAATTCTTCTAACCCGTTCAGGAGAAGTAAAAAAAGCGATGGATATGGCAAAGATATCTCTGGCTGAAAAACCGGAAACCGATTTTGTTTTGATCGATAGAGGAGGAGAGGGAGAAAGTGCTTACCTGCTGATCAAAAAAAGAGACGAATCGTTATCCATAATCTGTGCAAAAGATAGAAGTGAAATCCCTTTAACATTGCAAGACGGAACTTTTGTTGTAATGGGACTGTCTGATGCAGTTCCTCCCGAAAAAATTTCTCTCTATTCTGAAAAATTATGCAAAAATTAACCTGTTTTTTTTACTGTAAGCTTGTTTTTTTTAACCTTTCCTATAGTATATAGGGGATTTTTGTAGTCTTTTTGACTTGAAAGTTGCATTTTTATGGAATATTCCTATAGAAATTCTTGTTTATGTAGGTGATTTTCGGAGGAAATGAGGTATGATGAATGTGTTAAACTTAACAGAACTAACGACAACTGTCTATGGCGGAATAAATTTGGTTGATACAGTTCGCAACTCCTCTTTAGTTGTAAACATCATTCTTTTTTTCCTTCTCATTGTCTCTATTGCATGCTGGGGGATCATAGCTTACAAATTCATCCAATACAGGAAAGCTGTTTTAGAAACAGAAAAATTCATGTCGATCTTTTGGAAAAATATTCCTCATGATGAAGTTAGGACAAAATGTAATAAAATGTCGGAATCTCCTGTTGCAATGGTTTTTCTTGCAGGATACAATGAGTTAAAAGAAACAAGAGAAAGCTGGGAAGAGAAAGGTATAGCTGTCATAGGATCAAAAGTTGAGGAACTTACAGAAAATGTAGAGCGATCAATGAGGAGAGAAGCTCAAACGAAAATTCAAATACTTGAAAACAGGCTTCCTTTTCTTGCCACTACCGCTTCCGCAGCTCCTTTCATAGGACTTTTCGGCACTGTTTACGGTATAATGAACGCTTTTCATCAAATAGGAAAAACGGGCAGTGCAACTCTTGGAACAATAGCCCCCCACTTATCAGAAGCTCTTGTTACCACTGCTTTCGGACTTATAGCTGCTATACCGGCAACAATATTTTTCAATCACTTTAACTCTATTCTCCAAAAATTTGAGAATGAATCTCTCAATGTCATATCGGATTTTATCAACCATATTAAACGGAGCAATGTCTAATGATGAAGATTAACAGCAACGGCTTAAAAAGAAAAGTGCGTGCTGATCTTAACATCACTCCTATGGTTGATATTGTATTTGTTCTTCTCATTATTTTTATGGTTGCGGCACCCATGATAGAACAAGGTGTGGATCTTGATCTTCCTCAAACAGAGACCGTGCCCATAGAAAGTCCTCAGGATAAGTTTATTATCAGAGTTTTTAGAAGCAGAGATAAAACCGAAAAAAAGATCTTTATTGACAAAGCTGAGATAGCAATAGAGGAGCTTGAAGAAAAACTTAAGCACAATGTGAGGCTTCAGGAAAAAAAAGAAGTCTTTCTACATGCAAGCAAAGAGCTTAGTTACGGTTATGTAGTTAGAATTATGGCTATATTAAAAAAAGCAGGGGTAAACAACATAAATCTTGTTACGGAACCTCTTGAAGAAAAGGGCTGATAAAAAATGGCAACAAGAACGGCAACATATATTTTTTCAGGGAAAAACGAAGACAGAGTTTTAAACAGATTTGTCATTTATTCCTTGATAATACACATTATTGTTCTTTATTTTGTAGTTTCCGACATGTGGTTTCAAAGAAGCAGAAAAATCGAATTTGAATCTGTGCAAGCCAGGCTTGTACAACTTGGTGAAGAAAGAGACGAGAGGCTTCTTCCCAGAATAACCCAAAAGCAACCGGCTCCGGCACAGAAAGAAGATGTTAAAGGGAACACTCTTAAAAAACCGGAAGAAAAAAAAGAAGCTCCCCCAAAAGAAAAAGAACAGAAAAAAGTTGAAAGCAAAAGACCCCCCACTCTGGCTGAACTTCTTGCCGCTGCCGACATCAAAAAAGATGAGCGGGCAGATGAACCTGAAGAAGGGGCAAAAGACGGAGTACAGGATGGAGATGTTTCCGACCCTGCTCTTGCACTTAAAGCAAACATGTATACACGCAGGATCAGTGCTCTTATACGACAAAACTGGAACATCCCCAGCATAATAACAAAAGAGCAGCTTAAAGAGCTGCAAACCACAGCTTATTTCAGAATAACATTCTCCGGTGATGTTTATAATATACAAATTGTCAACTCTTCGGGGAACAATATATTTGACAGTTCCGTTATTGAGGCTATAAAAAGAACAGGGAATCTTCCTTTACCGGAAGACAGAGAATTAAGAAGACTTGTTT
This sequence comes from Candidatus Sumerlaeota bacterium, assembly GCA_007132725.1. Classification (GTDB taxonomy): domain Bacteria; phylum UBP6; class UBA1177; order UBA1177; family UBA1177; genus SLGQ01. The sequence goes on along the minus strand of SLOD01000031.1, from coordinate 21,443 downwards.
TACAGGAGGGATTTGAATGTCCATTTACCCCAGGACAATAAGCTTTTTTATAATCTTATTAAGCTGTTGCGCACTTTTTGCTCAAGTAAGAGTGGAGGTGACAGATGGAGCCATTGCCGAATACAACATTGCGGTGTCACCTGTTTTTGCTGAAAACAAAGAAGACAAAGCATTGGCAAATGAAATTTCAGAGTCCATTGAAATGGTCTTAAACCTTACGGGTTATTTTAGAGTTCTTGACAAAAGATCTTTTCTGGAAAAACCTGAAACACCCGTTCAGTCAATAGAATTTAAAAACTGGCTTAATGTGGGAGCAAACGGGTTAATTAAAGGTCGCATAAAAACAACAGAAGGAAACACCGAGCTTGATCTTCATTTTTTTGATGTTGCAGAGGGAAAACAACTTCTTCACAAAAAATATAAAGCTTCTCCAGCAACAGCAAAAAAAGCGGCACACAGATTTATAAATGAGCTTGTTCAGATGCTTACAGGAGAAGAGCTTTTATTCATGTTTGCAAGAATAGCTTTTGTCGAGAGATTCAGTGATGGAAGATATAATCTGGTTACAATGGATTTTGACGGCTCCAACAGAAATGTGATATATTCAAGCAAAAGGGTTATTTTACTTCCTGCATGGTCAGCCGATGGAAAAAGAATATTTTTTACATCTTATGAAAAAAACAATCCTAATCTCTACTCAATAGATGTAAGAACAAAAAGGATCACCCTTGTTTCAGGGTACGAAGGGCTGAATACTTCCGCTTCGGCAGCCCCCGACAATAGAACCATTGCTTTGAGACTTTCTAAAGATGGTAATGCGGAAATATATCTTATGGATACTGTTTCAAAAAATATTACGCGAATGACAAAAAACATGTCAATAGATACCGCACCCAGTTTCTCTCCGGATGGAAAAGAGATCGCTTTTGTCTCTAACAGATCGAGGAATCCCCATATTTACCGACTTTTTGTTGACAATCCAAGCAGAGTTGAAAGGCTCACTACACAGGGAAGGTATAATCAGGACCCTATTTACAGTCCTGATGGAAAATATATTGCCTTTACAGGAAGAGATGAATTTTTTATGTACGATATTTTTCTCCTTGATATGTCAACTAGAGCCATATCAAGGGTAACTCAGAATCAGAAGAAAAACGAAACACCTTCGTTTTCTCCTGATTCAAGGCTGTTGGTCTTCTCGTCCGATAGAACCGGTAAAACATCACTGTTCCTTTCCAATTTGCAAGGGGACAGGCAGGTGCTTGTTTATTCCGGTCAGGGAGAAGCCATTACGCCTACCTGGTCACCAGAGGTTGTTAAATAGTAACTTTTATATTGAGGGAGTTGTTAAAAATGAAAAAAAACATCGCATTTCTTTTGATTGTGCTGTCCGTATTAACCACAGTTTTTGTTGGATGTCAAAAACCTCCGACTGCTGAAAGAGAGCTGGCCGAAAGAGCTTTCAGAAATGCAGCTGTAGGGAAAGATTGCGACAGAGAAAACTATCTGGCTGCCGAAGAGCTGCTCAATCGGGCAAGAGAAGAGTACAATAACAAGAACTACAAAAAAGCAAGAGAGCTTTTTCTTGCGGTAAAACAAAAAAGCGACGAAATAATTGAATATTACAGAACACACCCCGATGAGTGTCTGCCAAAAGAAGATGTTATTGAGGAGGAAAAGGACGATTTTGATGAGATACTGGATCCCGCAGAAGATCCGAACCTTGAGTATCCGACTGTCCATTTTGAGTTTGACGACTATACAATAAGATACGAAGATCAAAGCAAAGTAGAGCTTGTGGCAAGATGGATGAAAAATTTCCCTGAAAGAGTTATCAGGATAGAAGGACATTGCGATGAAAGAGGAAGCAGAGATTACAACATGTCTCTTGGTGAAAACAGGGCTCGGGCTGTAAAAAACAGGCTGATACAGTTAGGAATAGATTCTGACAGAATAAGAATCGTTTCATACGGTAAAGAAAGACCGCTAGATCCCAGATCAAATGAAGACGCGTGGTTTCTGAACCGTCGTGCTGAATTCAAAAGGGTCAACTGATAGACAGAGATATGTAACTTCTTTCAGCATCATCAGAAAAGAAATGTAGCAATCAAGCAGGAGCATCCGATATAAGTTCAGATATCTGCAAAGCAAATTTTGCAGGATCTTTCGGAACTATTCCCTCAATAAGAAGAGCTTGGTTATAAAGTACTTCAGCATAATCTTTTAACTTTTCTGAATCAGGAGACTTGCTGTATATTTCATTCAGTTTGACAAACACCTTATGATCGGGATTGATCTCAAGTATGCGGGATGCTTTTGGGGGAGGCATGTCAGACATAGGAGACTCGGAAAGAACTTGTTCCATATTAAGACTTATTCCATCAGACCCGCTGACAAGACAAACCGCACTGTTTTTAAGTCTTGAAGAAAGTCTGATCTCTTTCACTTCATCTTTAAGGTGATCTTTAAGCGTTTCAAGAAGAGACTTGCTTTTTTCTTCAATGGCTTTTCTTTTCTCTTCCTTTTCCTTTTTCTCTTCATCACTTTCAAGATCAAGATCGGATGCCGAAATATTCTTTAAAGGTTTTTCCTGATAACTTACAAGAACAGCAGAAGCAAATTCATCAATTTTATCTGTGAAGAAAAGCACCTCATAACCTTTATCAGTAATATTTTCCATTTGAGGGATGTTTTTAAGGAAAGTTTTATCTTTTCCCGCAACATAGTAGATCTCTTTTTGTCCTTCCGGCATTCTTTTTATATATTCATTGAGAGTTGTAAGTTCATCGCTATGGGTAGATTCAAAAAGCAGCAAGTCCTGAAGCTTATCTTTGTTCGACCCGAAATCGGAGTAAATTCCAGCCTTTACAGCTCTGCCAAATTCTTTCCAGAATTTCACATATTTTTCCCTGTCATTTTCAAGCATATACTTCAAGGCACCGAGTACTTTTTTCTCAATATTTTTACCTATTATTTTAAGCTGACTGCTATGTTGAAGTATTTCTCTTGAAATATTGAGGGAAAAATCAGGGCTGTCAACAATACCTCTTATAAAACCAAGATATTCCGGCACAAGCTCTTTACACTTTTCCATTATAAAAACTTGTTTGCTGTAAAGTTTAAGCCCTCTTTCATAATGGCTGGAATAGAAATTAAAAGGAATCGTTCCGGGAATAAAAATGAGAGCAGTATACTCTACAGTACCTTCACCTTTTGTATGTATAATATCTACAGGTTCATCGTAAGAGTGGAAAGCATGTCTATAAAAATCATTGTATTCTTCATCTGTTACTTCAGACTTATCTCTATGCCATATAGGCTTCATAGAATTAAGGATTTTATCTTCAAGAACAGTCTCTTTTTCCTTTACTACTTTGCCATTTTCATCTTTTTCTTCAGGATGGACTGTTTCAACCTCCATTTTAACAGGATAACGGATATAATCACTGTACTTGGAAACCAGTTCTTCAATAACATATTGACTTAACAGTCCATGCTCTTTGACCGCATCTTCTTTTAAATAAAGAGTGATCGAAGTCCCTCTTCTTTCAACCTCAGATCTTTCAATATTATAATTGCCATCTCCTGTTGATTCCCACGCTACACCATCTGAAGGATCAAGCAAAGCACTTCTGGTTTTCAGTTTTACTTTGTCTGCAACCATGAATGAGCTGTAAAAACCTACCCCAAACTGACCTATGAGTTCCTGGGCACTTTTTTCATCACTGTTTTTAAGTTTTTCTAAAAATTCCTTTGAGCCGCTTTTGGCAATCGTGCCTATATTATCTACAACCTCCTCGTAGCTCATACCTATGCCATTGTCTGAAACTGTAAGGGTTTTATTTTCTTTATCTATCTCTATCCTTATCTCAAAACCGCTATCCTCGCCCACCAGATCGGGGTCTGTAAGAGAGTTGAATTTAAGCTTATCAATAGCATCGCTCGCATTTGATATCAACTCTCTGAGAAAGATCTCTCTGTTTGTATAGATCGAATTGATCATCAGATCAAGCAGTTGTTTTGTCTCAGCTTTGAAAACCCTTTTTCCCATTATCGCCTCCGTTAAGTTATGTGAATATACAAAAAATGCTGGTTTTTATATAGGAACAAATTTCATAAAGTCAACTCTGTCTGAATTTCTCTATAGAATATTTAACTATTTTCGACCGGTTCCCGGCTTCTCAGGTTCAGGAAGCCACCTGAATCCATCAAGAACAACAGTTGAATCCCATGAATGGTCAGGTCCGTATTGTACTGTTCCCTGATCCCATATAGCCAACCTCAGCGTTATCTCTTCACCCGGAACAACATTCCCTACAGTGGTAAGCCATCCTGTTCCGCCATGCCCACTGCATCCCATAAAAGATGACTTGGCTTCAAAACCTGTTCCGGCAAGGATAAAGTCATCTTCACAAAAACCCCATTTGTTAGTATTGTTCATGCCCATCGTAGAGCAGTCGGGATGACATGCTTTAAAAAGACCGGCCGGTGCAAGGTCAACTCCGACAGGGTTACCCATTTCATCTTTTGCAAGGTTTTTATCATAAGGGTTCCGATGTTCCGCATTCGGATATTCTTCATTGTATCCCGAGTCAAGCAAAGCTATAAAAAAATCGTTATAATCACTTGGATCACATACTGTTTCAGGATACTCTATAGACATAAAAAACAGCTTGAATTCAAATGCCCTTGCATTGGTTGGGACTTTCAATTTTAGAGTCAGCATGACAGGGTCTTGAACAGTGGGAATTTCTTTTCCCTCACAGGTGTTGACCAGACCGTCCTGAGGCAGAGCCCCCCCGCAGGAAGGAGCTTTGGGTATTTTACAATCGGGCATCATGTTTATCCAGTCTTCAGGTACCGTACTTGCTGTCTTCATGTCGCCGGCATCTAGAGTTGCACAGCTTGCATTTTTAGTAGGGTTGCTCCAGTGTCCGGTTGATAAAATCGCAAACTTGTTTCCCATAAGGGGGAACATTGCATCTCCAAATTGAGGTTGAACAGCAAAGGTTTGGTATTTTTCATCAAAATAAGGCATAGGAAGGCTCATTCTGTGAACTTTGGACCAGTCTTCTCCTTGCACTGTACACTGTTCATCCGCTATGTACTCTGAAACAGGTTCTCCGGCAAGGGAAAGTTCCGCAGAAATTATCCATTCATCACAGACACCCATAGCTTTGGCAAGCTTCATGGCATTTCCTTCATAATCATCAACTACCAGCTTAAGCCCTTCATCACAGATCAACTCTTCATCTATGACACCGCTGCAGTTGTCATCTATTCCATTACCCGGTATATCAAAAGCTCCCGGATTAACCATAGCAGGATCAGCACCGGGACATTCATAAGGCATTTCACAGCAGTCACCGTCACAATAAGTGTAGCCGTCCCCATCTATGTCATAAGCATTGTCAACTGTCCAGTCCTGTCCATCACAGTTCTGATCAATTCCATCTCCGCATATCTCCGGTTCAGGAAGCACCTGTCCTTCACATTTTGCACCCCATGTTCCATCAGAAAGACAAGTTCTGACTCCTGCTCTGCATATCCCCACATCTTTTGTCCCTGAAGGACCTTCATAACATTCAACTTGTATCCCCGGCTCACAGGTTGTTATTATACCACTTGTTTCGTCCGGAGATTCTCCGTTAACATCACTATCAACAGCTCCTGAGCTTTCCCGATCCGGCAAATCTCCGTTTTCTGTGCCGGAACTGTCGTCTCTTTCTGAAGAATCCTGCCCATTAAATTCTTCCCAGTAATCGTCCTCTTCTACACACGAAAAAAATATGACAATTGAAAATAAAATAACCAGACATAAACTTTTCATTAAAATACCTCCGGAGCAAAGTTGGTTTACCAAGCTAAACTGTAAGAGTCTAACACAGAGCAGTAAAAAATCAACAGTGTGTCTCCCTGAAATTCCCCACAAATCTTTTAAAGGAAATTTGCAAAACCTTTCTGTAGTTTGTAATATCTGTTAAACGATTTCTTCAGGAGGAGGTATGATCATTTCAGTTGGTGCCGACCACGGTGGTTTTGAATTGAAAAAAAAAATTGTAAGTTTTTTAAAAAATTCCGGCTATGAGGTGATAGATAACGGAACATTTTCGTCAGATTCTGTTGACTATCCCGATTTTGCAAAACTTGTTGTAAAGGATATATCCCTCAAAAAGGCCGATTTCGGTGTTTTAGTTTGCGGTAGCGGAATCGGTATTTCCATAGCTGCAAACAGGCACAAAGGTATAAGAGCCGCTCTTGTAACCCGGAAAGAGTTTGCGGAACTTTCCAGAAGACACAACAATGCAAATATAATTGTTCTGGGAGGAAGGTTTACTCCCTTTGAAGATGCTGAAGAATATATCAGTATTTTTCTGAAAACCCCTTTTGATGGGGGACGGCACCAGCAAAGAACAGATAAAATTGAAATATAAAATTGAAAATACTTCTTATTTCACCCCCTGTTTTTGATTTTTACAACTCTCCTCACCGAATGGAACCTTTAGGGCTTTTATATATAAAAACAGCATTGGAAAGCCATGGAAATGATGTTGATATTTACGATGCAACTGCATCCGGAAAAGTAAAAAAGATTAAAACTCCACCTGAATTTAAACACCTTGACAAATATTATGAAAAAGATTTTTCTCCTTTCTCTTTACATAACGGGTATAAAAGATTTGGCGATAGTTTCAAAAAGATAATCCAGTTTTGCGAAAATGGAAATTACGATATTATCGGGATCAGTTCTCTTTTTTCAGCTTACCATCCCGATGTTGAAAAACTTGCTTCCGAGATCAAAAAAGCATCCCGATCTACCCTTGTAATAGGAGGTGCCGCTGTAAACTCTCTTTCTGAAACCGCTGTAAAAAAATCTGCTGCCGATTATATGATATCAGGATGTGGAACTGTTTCAATGCCACTTTTTGTACAGTTTTTATTAAAAAACCTTGATGCCTCAAAAGTACCGGGGCTCATTTATGAGAAAAACCGGCAGATATATCGCAACAAACCTTCAAAAGATCCCCCCTGGAAAGGGAACATCGTTCCCATAAGAGAAAGCTTCAGAACATTTAGAAAAAAAACGGTCGCAAAAACAATATTCTCATCAGGATGTAAAAACAAGTGTGTTTTCTGCTCTATCCACCGCGAAAACAGTTTTGAACAGAGAGGCATTGAAAGTATTCGTGATGAACTGGATTATTTGTTCAAGGCCGGAGCTGAAATTATCGACATTGAAGATGATGATATTTTTGGAAGTGACTGTTATTCTCTAAAGCTACTCGATCTGCTTGAAGATTTCCATAAAAAAGGTTTTGCATTCACTGCTATGAACGGACTTACAGCAAGGAATATTCTCCCGATCATTGACAAATTTCCTAAAGCAGGTTTTTTTAAACTCGATCTTTCTCTTGTTACAACATCTCAATCCGCATCAGAAAAAATGAAAAGACCACATGACATTAGCGATATAATGGAAATTGTAAAAGCCGTCAAAGGAAAAATGGATGTTGAAGTTTACCTTATACCGGGTCTGCCGGGAACATCTTTGATGGAAACAGCAGAAACAATGAAAATACTTTATAAAAACAACATAAAATGCGGTCTCAGTCCCCTTTACCCTGTACCGGGAGTACCACTTTTTGAAAAAACAGGGATTCCTGAAAATCTAAATTTATGCAGAGGAACAGCACTTTATACTTTTAAAAATGACGTGAGGGACAACATTGTATCTCTGCTTAAAATATCAAGATTTCTTAATTACAGTCAAGTTGCTGAAAACAATGACCTTTACAGGACGAATCTTTTTTACTTCTTAAAATCACTTCAACGGAGACAGTGGTTCAAAAAAACACAAGACAATAAGTGGCTGGATTCATTTTCATTTTCAGAAAAGTTTGCTGATATTTTTGATGACCTTTTCCTTGACTGAAGCGTTATTTTCTGTAAAATATGACAAGTGTCGAAATTTAGGGAGGTCAAATAAATATGAATCTTTTAAGAGAAAAATCTTTGTTTACCCTTTTTTTGTTAAAGATCGTTGCCGTCACTTTCTCTTTATCATGTGATTCAGAAGAAGCTGCTGCCACATGTATTACTGCACTTGACTGTCCTCCCGGCTATACCTGTAATGACGAGGGTATCTGTGAAGAACTTACTGATATAGGCAATACAGGAGACACAGGAGATACAGGGAACACTGGGGATACGGGGAACACAGGAGATACGGGGAACACAGGAGATACGGGGAACACAGGAGACACAGGGAATACCGGAGATACGGGGAACACGGGAGATACAGGGAACACGGGAGATACAGGGAACACAGGCGATACGGGGAATACTGCAGAAGAACCTGTCTGCGGGAATAAGATAGTTGAAGAGGGAGAAGAATGCGATTCCGGCTTTGAAAACAACGGTAACCCTTACTGCCCTTACGGGGAAGTTTCTCCCTGCACGGTTTGTACTTCGGAATGCAAGGAAGAAGAGGGAATCAATATTTACTGTGGTGACGGTATAATTCAAAGAGCAGATTGCACCGGATATGATAACTGCGAAAAGATACCGGGAACAAATGAAGAGTGTGATCCAGGAATTGATCCTGACTGCAACGACTCATGCACCGGATTCGTTCAGGCACCAAGGCTGTATGTTAAAGCTAATGCAAGCGGAGCAAATGACGGTTCAAGCTGGGAAGATGCTTTTGCTGACCTTCAAAGAGCACTTGATGAAGCAAGGCGATTGATCAGAGAAGAAATTTTTGAAAACATTGATATTTGGGTTGCAGGAGGAACTTATAAACCAACTTTTGCAGCCGGCAACTTTTCTTTAAGACTTAGAGCTACCAGCGGATGGTATGACGCACGGCTCCGTATCAGAGTTGGAGGTGTCACTGTCCACGAAAACCTTACTTTGGCAAGCGGAACCCAATCAGAATGGTATAATTTTACTGTTGAAACAGGGCAAACCGTTGAAATAACCTATACTCAAAACGGTACATGGCCGGAACATTTATGGTTTGAAGTAAGATACGGACATGATGGAGTTGGTGCCGCTTATTTTGCCACCCTTGCGGGGCATTCCCCTCCCCAGCCATTCTCCAACAGACACCGCCACTTTTCTCTGGTCAACAATGTTACTGTTTACGGAGGCTTTCTTGGTAACGAAACTGAACTTTCACAAAGAAAACTACCCGGAGAGGATGGATACACGAACAATCACAAAGTTATCATCAGTGGAGATCATACTGGTGCCGATACTCAAAAATCGTACAACGTCTTCCGTCATAACGGGAATGGAGTTAACAGCACCGCTATTCTTGACGGAGTAACTATATCAGGTGGAAGAGCACAGCCTGAACGTGTTTTCAGATGGTCAAGGGATAGCGGGGATTTTTATACTTATTACCCGTGCCAAAATTATAGCGGTTGCTGGCCCACATCTGAAATGCACTTCAACAGTGGACCCCACTGGATGTATGCAAGAGGAGCCGCTGTTTCCAGTTATTGCAAAGACAAGGACTACCCCACCCTCAGAAACATAACTGTCGAAAATTGCAGCACTTTTAACTCTACCGATGATTCTTCTCACGGAGGACATGTCTACTCCTGGAATAATTAAATTTTCAAAAAATGGAGTCAATAATGAAATTTAATCTTTTGATTCTGACTTTTATTCTTTCTTTTACTGCCGTTTCTGTTTCGTGCAGTGACAGTAAAAAAAGTGATGATGATTCTGATGTTCGGACAGACAATGATGTTTCTGACAGTGACATTGATATCACCGAAGATGTCGAGTCTGATATTGAAATAGATGTTGATGAAGAGCTTGACAAAGATTTTGATGATACTGAACCTGATGATGAAGAAAACGATGAAGATTTTGATGATACTGAACCTGATTATGATCTTGATGATGAAGAAAACGATGAAGATGATGACCAAATGATCGTATATGTAAATATTGGTGCTGAAGGATCAAATGACGGCACCTCCTGGGAAAATGCTTTTACTTGTTTTCATACGGCAGTTGATTCTGCAAATGAAGGTCAACAGATATGGGTTGCCAAAGGAACATATCATCCGGTAGACTGCCCCAATTTATATGAATCGTGTGAGCCAAGAGAAAGACATTTCACAATGAAAGCGGGAGTGGAGATATATGGCGGTTTTGAGGGAACTGAAACTGGACTTGAGCAAAGAGACTATGAAAACAATCTTACCTTTTTAAGTGGCGACTTTGACAACAATGATTCGTGGGATGAAGTTTCCAAAGAGTGGAGTGGGAGAGAAGAGAATGCATACCATGTTTTTTATCATGACGGATGGTTCTTTCATGGAACAACTCTTGATGAAAATTCTGTGCTTGACGGGTTTATAATAATAGGCGGAACGGCAGATGGTGATGATTGGCCTCATGAAGAAGGGGGCGGAATGAGAAACGACACAGACAAATCCAATCCCTTGATAAGAAACTGTGTTTTTTACGCAAATACGGCAAAAAAAGGGGGAGGTGCTGTATATAATCATCAAGGAGCAAGCCCTAAAATTGAAAATTGCAGATTTACTAATAACAGAGCATCTATAGGGGGAGCCATACATCATCTTGAAAGCAATGCTACGATAAACGGAACAACTTTTCTTGCAAACCATGCACAAACGGCAGGCGGGGCAATTTCTTCTGAAGATAGCAGCTTTTCAATATCAAATTCGGTGTTTAAAAACAATACTTCTTTAGAAGGTGGCGGAGCCATTTTAATCAGAGATGGCGGCTCACCTTTAATTGAAACTTCTCTGTTTGAAAACAATTCCGCAAAAAACGGAGGAGCAATAACAAATTTAGCTGACGAGACACTTACGGTGAAAAACAGCTTTTTTTACAAAAACACTGCAACGGGATTATCACTTCCTGATGGTATAGGAGGTGCGATCTTAAACCAGAACAGTTCTATTTTACTTGTGAATTCCGCATTTAAAGATAACACTGCTGTAGTAGGCAGTGCAATAATAAACCTTGAGGCTACCGCAGATATCATAAATTGCTCCATAAGTGGAAACAATGGCTCAGGAATAACCAATGCTGAAAGCCACCCTGTAATTACAAATACAATCATCTGGGACAATACAGGTGGTAGCCTTTACAATATTCCTGAGGGAACTTTCGAATTCGGCGAAAGCATTCCTGTTATTAGTTACAGTAACATAGAGGGATGCGGTGGCAGCAGTGACTGGGTTACAGATTGCGGAACAGATAACGGGTTTAACATTGATACAGATCCTCTTTTTTCGGGAGAGGAGCCTGACCCCCTGATGCTTACTGAGGAATCTCCTTGTATAGATGCCGGTGACAGCTCAAAGGTTCCGGAAGGTATAGTAAAAGACATTGCAGGGAACGATAGGATTCAAGGTCTATCTGTTGATATGGGGGCTTATGAATTTTAATAGAAGATTTTTTATTGTTTTTTGTCTTTTTTTGTCTTTTATTTTTTTTGCCTGCTCATCTGAAAAAAATAATTTCTGTATCACGGCTCTTGACTGTGAAGATGGTGAAAAATGTGAAGATGGGATATGTGTGAAAGATGACAGGGGCGATACTGGCAACACCGGCAATACCGGGAATACTGGCAACACAGGAGATACAGGAGATACAGGAGATACAGGAAACACAGGTGATACAGGGGATACAGGCAACACAGGGGACACAGGGGATACTGGTAACGATGAAGACATTGGGAACGATGAAGACTTCTGGGATGATGAAGACTTCTGGGATGATGAAGACTTTTGGAACGATGAAGATACAGGTGATCCCGATCCTTTTTGCGGTGACGGGAACTTAGATCCTTCCAATACTGTTTTCATTGAAGATGTTGTTTGGCTTTCTTTGGATGAGGGTTCCGGAGATATCACAACAGATTTGTCAGGAAACGAAAATCACGGGGAACTCTCAGATATTGACTGGGTGGAAGGAAAATTTGGCAATGCTGTCTATTTCAAAGGAAATGAAGACAGCCATCTTACCTTTCCTCCCGAATACGATTCTCCCAAAAACAATTTTACGGTTATGGCTTGGTTCAAAGCTGAAGAAACTCATGAAATAGATTCTCAGTCAGATACGGGAACATCAGGAACAAGCGGACAGAAATATCTATTTGGAGCCATGCATGGCGATGAAGATTTCGGAGGAGTTGGCATATCTGCCGGAATAAACGGTGTTTCTGTATATGAGCACGGTGATGCATATATGCCGGCACTTGCCGTTTTTGAAGGCAACATCGGAACAGGATGGAATCATGTTGCTGTAGTATATTCTGAAAAACAGCCTTCAATATATATAAACGGAGTACTTGTTGTTACCGGTCTTGTTTCTCCAAGACCCTATGTTCTTGCTCCTGCAAGAGTGGGTAACGGCAGTTACGGAAACTTCAAAGGAAGTGTTGATGAAATAAGAATCATAGGGAGAGCTTTGACTGATGAAGAAATAATTTCAGCAATGGGCGAATACTGCGATGACGGAGAAGATAATGTTGAAGAAGTATATTTTTCTGATAAGACATGCAACATCAAATGTCTCCCCAATCCCTATTGCGGAGACGGCATAATCAATGGCGATGAAGTTTGTGATGATGGATTCTTAAACGGTGAACCTGGAAAATGTAAAGCGGATTGCTCAGGATATGACTGCATTCCCGAAACTTTTACATTTGAATATACGGGTGACCAGCAAACATGGACAGTGCCTGAAAGTGTAAACAATATCCAGATAGAAGTCTGGGGTGGACAAGGTCAGACAAATGTTCGAGGTACAGCGGCCGGTGGATTTGGTGGATATGCAAAGGGAAATCTTGCTGTAACTTCTGGAGAAACCCTTCATATTTATGTCGGAGGGGGAGGAAGTTCTGGAACATCCGGAGGATGGAACGGTGGAGCTAATGCCGGATCTTCTCCCAGCACTGATTCTCAAGGTGGCGGTGGTGGTGGCTGGTACGGCGGTGGCGGTGGTGCCGGCAATGCAACTGATAATGCTGGTGGCGGCACCCAAAGTGCAGGCGGTGCCGGAGGTACATCAGGCACTGGCTATCCCGGTTCGGCAGGCAGCTTAGGTAGCGGTGGAACGGGTGGCAGTGAAGTAAGCTCTCCTCAAGGCAACCCCACCACTGTAGGAGCAGTTGGTGCAGCTGGAGGTGGAACGAATGGTACGAATGGCACTCATGTTGGGAACTGGACTGGCGGAAGTGGCGGTGGAGGCTCAGGTTACATTGACGGAATGAGTGACGGCACGATGGAAAGTGGTGTCAGATCAGGAAACGGCAAGGTGGTTATTACTGTAATCTGTCCTTGAAATTTCAAAAGATTTTTCAGACAACTATGGTGTAGAAGAACACTCAACAGGATCGTGCAATACGCAGTAATCGGTAAGAGGTTCTCCTCTCATTCTTGCATCAAGCCAATCCAGCTGATCGTCAAGCGACCACAGAAATCCTCTAGAATGGCTTGCTCCGGCACATTCTTTAAATTGTATCTGATATCCCTGTTCACAAAGTTTCAGGAAAGAATCTCTTTCGATATCAGGAAAAACGAGGTTATCATTTTCTGAAAGGATCATAAATGCGGGAGTATTATCAATTCTTGGAATTGATGTTGTTACAACTGAGTTTTCTCTCACATAGCATGCCCATGGTTCATAGTCAAAAAGGAAAGGATCTGTAGAAGCACTTTCAAGAAGAGGTTGTGCAAAAAAATCTTCAAGTTTATCAACATCCTTTATTTCTTTTCCAAGGTCACAACCTGTTAGTGCCGCAGTATAAAGATCAGTATCAAAAGGAGGAATAAATACTTGGGAATAGTTATCGGGATTGTTTGTGTACCACTCATTTGAAGAAAGAAGAAAAAGAGCAGTGTTGCCGGAAGCACTTATCATTTCATTCAATGCTTTTTCCATGTGTACTTCCAGATCAGTTGGAGGTATTCCCCATACTGCACCCTTAATATTTATTTCAGGAGCATAGTAAGGTGCAAGCCTTGTGAGGAATGCTGCCGCGTGACCGCCCTGTGAACCCCCAGAGATTATTGAATCACCTGCTGTTGCTTTTTCTCCTGCGATCGCAAGAAAATTAGGAACAGCTCTTATCATATCAAGAGATGCTATTGCTGTCGGTTCACCTATCAAATAGGAATGAAGCTCAGTTGATGGGGTTCCCATACTTTTCAGCCCGATATAATCGGGAACTGCAACAATATATCCAAATGATGCAAGGAGTGCGGCAATTCCTGCCGGACCATCAATTGAAGTATCTCTTGTCGGGGAACATTCATCAGAAAGTCCAACTGTTCCATGCAATATACTTAAAACCGGGAAAACACCTTCTTTATCCGGAACAGCAATAAATCCTGTCGCATCAACAAGGTTTCCTTTATCCTGAGTCTGATATCTCACCACATAAACTTTTACACTATGTGCAGGATTCCTTCTCAGTTTTACAGTATCACCAAGCTGGGTAGTTTTAGCGGCAAGTAATAATGCCTGTGAAGTAAGGTTTGCACCCGTCAGAGAATCAACAAGAATTCTTTTATGTTCAAGAATAAAGCCGAGTGTAGGATCATCAACCCACTGATATTCCTCCATTCCGCAAAGTGCAGGAGCAACTCTCGGATCATAAGGTTCGGGCTCGGGCTCAATATCGGGATCTTCGTCATCTTCTTCAATATCGTCAGGGAACTCTATCTCATCAGGCTCTTCAGCTTCGTCCGGCTCTTCAACAACCGCATCATCAAGCTCTTCTTCTTCCTCTTCATCAGGAATTACAATCTCTTCTTCATCCGTTACCGGATCATCATCCAGCTCCGAATCACTTTTTGAACATGACAACCCCAGCAAAGAAACAACAAAAACAGACAGAACAAAAAACCTCAAAATCTTGATCTGACGCATAGCTTTTATCCTCACACACAAAAATGACACACCATTTAATAATGCATGTTTTTACCTGATAGTCAATATTGAAACGAAACCTGAGAACAAAAAAAAATGGTCGCGGGAGTTGGATTCGAACCAACGACCTTCGGGTTATGAGCCCGACGAGCTACCAGCTGCTCTATCCCGCAACCTTAATTGCAGACATAATGGTATTTACCGGGAAGATATTGTCAAACTTTATTTAGAATTAATTTGAGAACCTTTGATAATTACTGCTTGATAACTCCACTGATTTTTCTTGAAAAAAGCAGCATGAGAGCCATCAAAAAGAACATTAACAAAGCTTTTGTTCCATCAGAACTATTTACCGATACAACCGTACAGGTACAGCCTTCTTCCCCACAATCTTCAAGAAGCGGATTACATTCATATTCATATAGTTTCGAGTTCACAGGAAGACCAAGAACATCTCTTCCACTTTCAACAGTAACATGAGAAACCTGTATCTGCATTTTATCAACATCATTCAGACTCAGACCCGCACGAACTGTAAAGAATCTCTCTTTGTCTGCTTCCATTGCTATGTTCAAATCCCTGAAAGTATGCCTCAAAGCATCATCTGTTGAAGTTACAGAAGCTATCTCTTTATCTCCACTTCCATCGTTATTCGTATCTTCATAAATCGCAAGGGATGTAATACCTGTGCCGAATCTTACCAGTTCTCCTCCGGGTATAGCTACTCTGATACTGTTGATTTTATCATCAGTTTTCCCTGAAAAGATTCTCAGTTGCAGTATATCCCTTGTTTTGTTCATTTCATTTTTAGGAGGAACCGGCGGATCTTTCAAACCTCTCGTTACAACAAATGCATCTTCAGGCTGTATCTGGAATTTACTGAATTTTAAAGGAAGTCCGCTGATCTTCGGGCTTCCCTCATCAGACATCATAATTCCTTCTGCCTCTATTGAGGGCCTAAATATCGAGTCTCTTGGAACAGTTTCCCCTTCTCTGTATCCGACATCAACAAGAAATAAAAAGTGGTTGGCAGTGTTAGACCAAAGCCTGTTGGCAGGATCTGTCGGAGAAAAGTCAGCCAAACCACCAATTAAAGATTCTGCAGATGCTATTGCTGCATCACCGCTGTCAACAGCCCCGCTTCCTTTTTCATCTTTAACTAACCTGAAATTAGAAAGCTGAATATTAGAGTCATCTATATCATACCTCAACTTGAGAGATGAGAGATTGAAATAACAATCCTTGCCGGATTCACTTACTATTTGAACCTGTCCAACGACCAGATCTGATTGCGGTTTAATAAAAACCGTGTCATCAGGAGAAGAAGTGTTCCTTCCGAGTTTTACCTCTACATCGCTGTCTTTACATCTTTCGATATCGGGATCAGGCACACACACTTTTGCATCAGGATCACATATATAAAAATCTTCACAATCAGTATCTTCCTCGCATCCTGCCGCTCCTTCTCCACCACACTTGCTCAAATCGACATCTTCCTGATTGGAAACACATCCTGATGTAGCAAAAGTGAGCCTTGCAGGAATACCAAGATTTGTGTTGTATGGTGTAAACCCCGGCGTCTCTATCTGTGCCACATTCTCAATAACAGTGTGTTTCGGAATTCCGGGATTTACAGTAACCCTGAATCTGACAATAACAAGCTCTTCGCAGTCAAGGTAGTTGGATCCGGGAGGGCAAAACTCCATAGTGTCTTTTACCCTGATCCCGTTTTCAAGTGGAAACCCACCCTGATCAGGAACAGATGTCCATCTTCTTGCTATCTTTTCTCCATCTACCACATCAAACTCTGTAGCATACTCAGTGGAACCGGGGACATAAGTCATTCCATCAGGCACGGTATCTCTTACGGTTACTCTTCCTGTGAGATCGTCTCCCCAGTTCTGAACCCTTATTGCAAAAGTATGTTCCCCTGTTTCACACCATTTTTCAGGGTCATTTGCCGGGGTACATGCAATTTTTTCCGGCTGGTTTGGAATATCAAATGTAGGAGCTTTTGTATCAACAGAAACTATCATAAAGTTTGTAATGATCATATCCTGATTTGCCCCGATCTTCAAACCGATTCTTTGTCCGCCTCTGTTGAAATGTGCGGCATAAGCCCCGTCTCTGGAAGAATCCATAACAAATGTATCAACATCCAGGCTCCACTCGATTTCATCATAATTATACGCAGGAGGAACACCTCCTATACATGTAGGCTCTTCGTCCGCCCAACCGTACACAGAGGATATTTGGTTAAATATTTCAGTATAGTACCGCTTCTCAAAGCCGTCAGCTATGTATGCTTCCGGATTACATATATCGCTTATCATGAGCCATCCATACTGATCTCCCTGAACATGAAGCCCTTCGGGAATGAACGGGCCGCCTCTGGGATTGTTAATTGTTGCAAGATTGATGTCTCCTTCGAGAACAGCAAGAGTAAGTCTAACTTCAGGATCTATAGGAAACTCAAAACCGGTAACACTTATTTCACTTTCCTGATGCCAGTATGATTGGAATCCGTTATAAAAATAAACCTTTTTAGGACTTATCTCACTGGATGTATAGATAAGCACCACCTTCCACCCTGAAACTAGTTCGGTAGTGTCTGCATAGCTCTTTTCATCTGTACATTCAAGACCGGAAAGAGTGTAGTTGCCATATAGAGAAAACCCGTCATAGTCTATTTCAAGAGCCCTTCCCTTCTCGTGAATTGATTGAAAAAAGTCAGTTACATCAACCCTGTAGGTAAAAAAGGCGTGGTTTGGATTATCTAAATCACGGAACGCTTCAAACTCAAAACCTTCAGATTCAACAACTCTGAAAGCCTGTCTTCCTCTTACAGTTTGATTTTCAGTAATTCTGCCATCACTAGAAACAAAACTGAACTGAACTTCATTATCCGTAGGGTCGTTCAGCTTAGTAGTTCTTACTGCACCTGACCACACAAGAAAAGCATCCTGAATATATGCATCGACCGGAATATGGTCCATTTCCAAAGTATATGTACTGCCAATAGCTGGATCTATGCAGGTATCCGCCTGCGGGTTGTCAGGATTAGGGTTCATGCTTTTAAGGAGCGATTTGAACATTACATGGTATCCGTAAGCTCCATCTTCCCATTTAAGGCTCCTGTCTCCGTAAACAGAGGGATCGGGGCCTAAAGGAGAAGAAGCAAAGAGAAGACCGGAAAAAATAAAAATCATCAATACAACAATAAATCTAAATTTAATCATCACACACCTCAAGTTAAAAAACTATGTTAAAATACAAATAATCAACATCAACTTTAACATGTTAAGCATTCATAATTCAAAGTCAAACAGTTTTGCATAAAAAGCATATCAAAGAATAACAACCGTACAACCTCCGCTTTCGGGTTCAGGCTCAACCACTTCTTCTTCCAGAACATTGCATTCCGGATCATTTTCATCACACACATATCTATAATTCCCGGTATTTAAAGGAGTTCCTGCAATATTTAAGGATCTGCCAAGTGCAACATCTCCCGCTCCTATGTTGAATTGCAAAGTCTGACCACTGTAAAGATCAATATCAGCCTTGATCACAAAATGTTTTTCCTCTCCTTCATCAAAATTTAAATTTTCTCCGGAAATATTAAACATAGCAAAAGCTGTCGGATTTTCAGACGTAAAACTTTGCTCAGCTATTAACCTGTCTCCCTTTCCGTTCCCATTTTCGTCAAGATATAAAAATACCGACCTGACACCTTCTCCAAATTTTGCTGAGGAACCGACAGTCCGGAGACTTATGTTTTTTATCTCATTAGCTCCATCCACTGACCTTGCCCTGATATGCATCACTTCCTGCAACTTGTTCATATCTCTCCAATCCTCAGGAACAACAGGGAAGTTTCCTCCGGAGGTAAAAATAAAATAACCCTTTTGAGGTTCAAAAATGTACTTAGTAAAAATAAGTCTGTTTCCCGAAGTAATAAACACATCCCCTGTATTTGAAATTAAAAGATCAGAAGGAGCTATCTCTAAGCCGAAAGGATAAAGATTATCAATACTCCCTTCGAACTCAACATCACCGACAACTATAAAACTGTTCCCCACATTCATCTTATATGTTGCATGCTTTTGGTCTAAGGCGAGATTCAATGTGCTTTTTTCGGGGTCATCTACAGAAGCGACAACAACATCAGAACTGTCAAATATACCGTTGCCGTTTTTATCATGTACCAACTTTATGTTTGAGAATTTAATGTTTGGGCTTGAAGAACCGGCCCTGACTTCAACTCCCCTGAAAAGAAAGAATTTTCCTTCGCTTCCCGGCTGATTTGCATGTATTTCAAACTGACCCAGTACAATATTTTCAGCCGGATGAGGAACAATAATATCTCTGGAACCTCCACCTGTTGGAGTATTGTCTCCTATCTTAATTTCTACCTGTGCATAGTCACTGAATTTTCCGGAAACCATTCTACAAGTACCTTGATTACAACTCATTGCTTCGGAACAATCGGAATCTGAAACACATTCCCATGCCGAAGCAAAACAATAAAGACCAGGCATGAATAATAAAAAAACAAAAAGGTAGTTTTTCATTGGATTTTCTCCCGTGATCAGCTTACAACATCAAACTACTTATAAGAACAGCTATGTCTTTGAAGACCAACGATGCCGCCTAAGTCGTGAAAAGATCACTCCTCTTCCAAGCAGTAACGCAGTAAAAAAAGCAATTAAAAATCCTAACAGCTTTGAAACATCACTACTTTCAAAAGAGATAACCGAGCAGTCACAGCCTTTTTTAGAGGAATCCGGAGGAAGATCACAACCGGGATCCCCGGGTCTGCATTCGTAAATAAATTCTTTCGAACGTATAGGAAGCTCGACCGGAGTCGGAGAAGTATCGCTAAGTCTGATACCTCCTGTAGGAATCTCTATCCTTGCTGCCATCGGACTCTCACCTTCACCGACATCAACCATGTTGAATTTTGCGTATATCACAAAATATTTCATTTCATAAGGAGCATATGTAAGTTTCTGAGTAAAGTTTTCAAATATAACGGAAGTAGTCACTGTATTGAAATCAGAAAGCTCCGCTATTTTAATGTTCCCTTCTCCATCTCCATTTGTATCTATAAAAAGTGAAATTTCCTCTATTCCATGCTCTTCTCCAAACCTGACATAGTTTCCTGGAACCCTTATGGACATCCTAGTCAATTCATTTGGTTTGGAGAGGGCTTTTGTCCTTATTTGAAGGACAGGAATATTGTCATTCATTTTTTCTATATTAGGAACCGGAGGATCATTTGCCCCTCTGGTTATAATAAAATAATCTCCTGTAGGCTCAAGTGTAAAAGAAGCAAAATCAATAGGACTTCCCGTAGTCATAGCTGTTCCAAGATCACTCACTTCAATGGCACTTGGTGATTCTATCAGGAAATTAAATTTTGTATTTCTTAAAATTTCATCACCGGTATAGTCAATTTTTGTCCTTATTATAAAGTGATGGTTAATCCTGCCCTTAAACTTTTTATTATCTTTAAGAAAAAACTTTACACTTCTGGCCTCGTCAGATGCCGTAGCAAGAAGAATATCTCCATCGTCTACAACTCCGTTACCATTCACATCGTGGAAGAGTTCAAGGTCGGTGAATTTAAACCTCTGGTCATTTCCCGCATCTATGTTAACTGTTATAGCATCAATATTATAGTACATGTTTTCTTCACAGTTGTTTGCCTGAACTGTAAACTGCCCGACATTCAGATACATACCGTCATTATCTTTGGGGACGATCATATCAAGCGGAGAATTACGTCCTTTGTCAAAATTGGCAACCGTGTTGGTACAGGTAGTTGCCGGATCATCTACACATTCATAGTCTTCGCAGACAAGTCCGGGACCACATTCAGGAAGACCCGGTTCTCCACACTCCTTGGGAATGTTGGTTCCACCACACATTTCAGGTGTGGGAGACGGACACTCGGTATCCCTTACACATTGAGCAGGAGAAAGCAAAAGAGGATAAGATCTGTTTGTTCTGTAAGGCATGTCATCGTTCTGGTCCTTAATGTTGGCAATGTTCCTGAAAACATAGTTTTTCGGAACACCGGGTCTGGGCCTCACCTTATACCTGATAAGGACCGTATCTTGGCAACTCCAGGTGCTTTCATCACAGTTTCTCATTCTGGGACTTACCACAACACCATCTCCGGAGAGAGGAAATGCTCCACCGGATTTATCTTTTATCTCTGTCCAGTCATCGAATTTATCAGTTTCAGGAACATAGTTCGTCGCATACTCTGTGGTTCCCGGGACATATTCAAGCTGAGGATCAAGTTCATCCCAAACTCTGACCTCACCTGTATCCTCATCTCCCCAGTTCTGTACTTTAATGAAATAATAGAACTCTCTTCCCTGTCTTCCATCATCATAGCACCAGTAATCGGATGCCTGACCCTCTAATGTACTGAGTGGACAACCACAGAAATGTTTTTCTCTGTCATAAGGAAAATTCAGGTCTGACTTTGAAGGATCACT
>SLOD01000004.1 GCA_007132725.1 Candidatus Sumerlaeota bacterium | reverse complement strand
CTTCATCTACTTCATCTACTTCATCTACTTCATCTACTTCATCTACTTCATCTACTTCATCTACTTCATCTACTTCATCTACTTCATCTACTTCATCTACTTCATCTACTTCATCTACTTCCTCTACTTCATCTACTTTTCTAGTACTGTGTCTTCCTCTATAGGATATTCCCAGAAAAACACGGTAAAGAGGAAGTGCAAGAGCCGATCCGATACCGGCGGAACCTCCGGCAGTAATATCAATTCCAACTGGAGTAGCAACTCTGAAAGCACCTCCCGTTTCAATTGCATCGACACTCTCATTTTTAAAAGGTTTGTCAATTGAGGTTGAAGCAGTGAACTCTCCGATAATATCAAGCCAGTTGGGAATTATTCTCCCCTTTAAACCTACTTTGACACCAAATTCATCGTTAAAAACAGTATTTCCATACACTTGCTTCTCATGGACATGGTAGAAAAAGTTAAGTGCCGCAGTAAAAAACTGCGTATTACTGCTTAGAGCAACAGCAGGTCTGAAAGAAAAGTTGGATCTTCCCATAGCGGAATGCATCAGTTTTCCAGTAGGAGCTGAAACTTCTGTAACTAATGAAACAGCAAATAAACCGTCATTCATACTATAAAGCTGAAATCTTGGAACAAGTCTGATATCACCGATACCTCCAGAAGGTGGAGTATCGTCATCTCCCCATCCTGTACCGCTCTGATGAACAATGACAGGTATTGAAAGACCTACATCAAACCACTTTAAGGGACTGTAAAAAGCAGAGACATCTGAAGTCAACTGATGACCGATAACCTTTTTCACCCTGTTTCCTTCAGTATCAAAAAGAGAAATGGGGTTAGGCTGGTAGTTAAAAAAGAATCCTATGCCGTAATTAGCGGCTTCAATACCCTCTCCACTAAAAACTGTTAAATATTCCTCATTGAAAGGAGATGTCTTAAATCTTTGAGGGTCCATGGAAAAATCATCGCTATATAAAGCAGGAGTGCTCAGAAACAGGAAACAAAAAGAAACAGCAAGAACTTTTAGTATAAATTTCATGGCTTTACCTTTCCAAAATATCAAAGCAACTCTTTTCTTACTTAAAAAAGCACGAAAATCGAACAAAATTATACATAAACAAAGAAGAGAATCAAACAATTATTTTTAAACACCCGTTTTTTTCAAACTTAAAAATCTGCTTAATTTTTTATAAATATCTCCCTATATTTCATTGAAATTTGTTTTATCCTCTGTATATTTCCTCGTGGATTTTTATAACTTTTCCGGAGAAAAGATGATGAACTTCAAAGCCCGCATTGATGACATGTTGTCGTCGGATTCAAAAATCAACTATAACATGTCAAGAGAACTGCTCATACACAATGCTGTTACTCTTGGCAAAGCACTGCCTACAGCAAAGGGCGCCCTTGCAACATGGACTCCTGTAGACTCAACCGGCAGAAGCCCGAAAGACACTTACATTGTTAAAAATGAACAGTCTGCCCATAAAATTGACTGGAACTCTCCCAATAACCGTCCAATGGATCCTGAAACTTTCAGAATGATTTTTGAAGATGCTGTTGAAATGATGAAAAACAAACACAGTTTTTATGTTAATGACAGAGTTCTAGGCGCCGATCCTTCCTATGCCCTCCCTGTAAAAACAATAACTGATAAAGCCTTCACATCTGTATTTGTAGATAATATGTTCAGACCTGTACCTGAAAATATCGAAAAAAGCATATTCTATAACAAACCTTTTACTTTGATAGCACTCCCTTACGATAAGCTTGATAAAAAAAAATATAAAGGCAGGCTCCGTACTATGCCTGATGGAAATGCAAGCAATATAGCAATTGCTGTTGATTTTGACAATGCAATAGGAATCGTTTACGGATCAGCCTACCTTGGAAGTTGCAAAAAAATGCTCTTTACTGTCATGAATTTTTACTTGCCCGACCATGGAATACTCCCGCTTCACTGTAGTGCAAACGAAGGTAAAGACGGCTCTGTTGCTCTATTTCTCGGATTAAGCGGAACTGGAAAAACCACACTTTCAGCCGATCCTGAAAGAGCACTTATAGGTGACGATGAACATGGCTGGAGTGATGATGGAATAGCTAACTTTGAATACGGTTGCTATGCAAAACTGATAAACCTTAAACAGGAAAAAGAACCTGAAGTTTATAATGCGGTATTTCATGAAGCAGACCATCTTGAACATGGTGCACTTATTGAAAATTGTATGATGTATCCAGACGGACACATCGATCTGGATGATGACAGGCTGACCCCTAATTCCAGAGCAAGTTATCCTCTGAGATTTCTCTCAAATGTCAAAGAAAATTCAATGGGAACGCATCCTTCAACAATAATATTTCTTACTGCAGATGCCAACGGTGTTTTGCCCCCTGTATCAAAACTGGACAGAAATCAGGCAATGCTTTGGTTTTTAATGGGATATACCAGCAAACTTGCAGGAACTGAAACAGGAGTGAAAGAACCTTCAAGCACTTTCTCAAGGTTTTTCGGAGAACCGTTCATGCCCAGAAACCCGAATGACTACATTGACCTTCTCGGGAAAAAAATGGAACAGCACGGTGTTGAAATATATCTTGTAAACACAGGTTGGAGCGGTGGACCTTACGGAGTTGGTGAAAGAATGGACATAAACATTACAAGGTCGATCATAAAAGCCTGTCTTGACGGATCTCTTGAAAAAGTGAACTACCACTACGATCCCTTGTTCCACCTTAACATACCTGAAACATGTCCCGGCGTTGACAGTCACATCCTGAACCCTGTTAATACATGGTCAAACCGTAAACAGTTCAAATACAGAGCTGAAAAACTTGCCGAAGATTTTTCACACCACTTCGATGCCGCTTATGGACTCCGCAACATTCCCGAAGAAGTCAAATCACAGTGTCCCGGAAAATAGAAAACCACTGGTCTCAAAAACCCAAAAACATAAATTTGAAAAATATTGACATTTGTTAGCACAAACAATATAAACATAGATGAATTTAGTTGATGAAAAACAAAAGGGATTCTAAAATAGACTTTTTGTTTTTTGGCAGTTGACTTTCGCGCCATTTCGTTATAACATGTTATAACAAGATGTTCGTGCCGGAGGTCAAATTGAAAGAGGTTGAAAGGTTGAATTTAATTAAAATCGGTAACTCTAAAGGTTTTTGCATTCCTGCCCGGATACTGCGCGAACTGGGATCAATTGAAAAATTTACTCTCTCTTTTGAGAAGGAAAGCAGCACCATTATCATCAAACCTGAAATTTCTCTTATGGATAAGTGGCTTAAAGATTTTGAAGAAAAAGGTGACGATGGAATTAACGAGAGTGCTCCTGTTTCGACTCTCAGTGATGTGTTGATCGAAGATCTTGAGTTTCCGCCTGATTTTGATGGAGAGAATGAACAATGTCGAAAAAAAGGGAGTTCCCGAAACAAGGGGAAGTGTTCAAAATAAAAATTAATTCGTTTGACAGACAAGGACATGTCATTTCAGGTGAACATTTCTGCATAGTTGTTTCTCCCAATCCATTAAACAAAATTGTTCAAACCGTAATGGTCGTTTTTGTTACAAGCAGAGAAAGACCCGGCTGGAGCTGGAGAGTTCCCTTTAAACTGTCTCAGGGCAACCCTGATATCATTTCTTATGCCGTAACTGAACAAGTCATGACATTTGACAGAAAAAACCTCAAAAAATCTTATGGTTTTGTCAGACCACCTGACATAAAACAAATCCTTGTCAATCTAAATGAAATGTTTCAAGTAGGGGCAGACCCGTGTGTCTGCCCTCATATTCAACAGGGTTGACACATGGGTCAACCCCTACATTCTGATCCTTTTTGGGCAGACCCGTGCATGCTAGGTCGTCTTGTCTCGTCGGCTTGTCCGTTGTAGCTTTAGCGAAGACGGAAGCCTTGGCGAAGACGGAAGCTTTATGCGAAGACTGGTGGCTGAATGGTTTTCCTTTGTGTCCTTTTAGGGTTCTTTCACCAATCAATTTCTTCAGGATAATCAAGTTTCAGTCGGAAATCGGAGTGTCCATGTTCTTTTTTGAGTTGTTCCAGCTCTTTTTTTAATTTCCTGTAATCGGGGTCATTGTAAAAATCAGTTATCCTCTTGGTGTATATGTTTAATTTTTTTAGTCTTGTTTCTCTATCAAGATCCAGATAGGAGATGTTTACAAGATCCATATAGCAGTCAGAAATTTCTTCAATGGAGGTTCCTCTTGATAATACCAGATTGAACCATCTGGAAAAGTTCCTAGGTTCATGAATTTCTTTAACACACTCGACAAATTGAGATTGCAACAGTCTGAGAATAGACAATGATTTGTTCCAGAGAACTTTTTTATCAGATAACTCAAAATATCTGTTTTTTGAAAGAGTGCGGGATTTTATTTCGATAAGCTTGTCAATTGCCAGCATATTGCAAACCATCTCAGGATATATGCAGTAGCATTCATAATAAACATTGCTTTCAGGAGCTATGATTCCATGCCATTTCATTTTATCTCTATTCATTCCATTTTCTTCAAGCAAAACAGTCCTTTCTCCCTGACATGCATGTCTGATGTCATAGCATAGCCCGAGAACTCTGGTTGAGATATCATAATACCATGAATTTTTTGTATCTTCTTCATCAATTGAAATTTCATGAAGTGCCTCAACCAGATCATAAAAATCATTATAATCACCACTGATGGCAACTCCGGCAAAATTTTCTGTCATCTTTAATTTGATCATTGAACTTCCTCTCTAAAAAAACAAGTGAAAAAGTTTAGACAGTGTTAATTTCCTTCTCAAGTGTCAACAAACCATTAACGATGTCATCAAAAGACGGGTAGTTCCCGAATATCATATTTTTCATTTCCCTGTAATCCCTTTCCATAAATTTAAGAACATGGTCAGGCGGAATAAGTTTCATCGTTCCCGGAACTGCGAGATCATATCTCGCCCATCCTCGGGGATAAAACCTGTTTTTAAAAGCTACAACGCTTTCAAGGAGTTTAACATCTTTCAATGCTGATTCTTTGACAAAACTTTTACTGAGCATGAACATATCATAATAATGTCTTGAATATCTTATAGGAACCGGACTGCTCTCGGGGCGATGTGCTTCATGATGAAGGATCGTCACTTTTTCCCAGAATGTTCTTTCTGCTTTAATTGATTTTAGAGTACATTTACAATCTTTCATTTGTTGCGGAAAAACATCATGCAGATAAGGAGTTATCTCATATCTGTCATTCGGAACCCATGAGGCAAGAGGTCCGATTTCCAGTTTGACTCTTGGTGCTATATACTCGTCAGGAAAAGAATCAGGATAGGCAACATGAAGTATGTGGTGATCTTTTTTGTCTTCCTCAACCAAGCACACAGGGCTTAACACCGTACTTATTTTTTCTCTTAATTCACCCGAAATAAAAGCAGCTGCCATTTCGTCTATTGCCTTGTTCATCTTAGCCTGTTTTGTTCCCGACATAAGAGCAAACGGATCAGATTCCGTTAATAATCGCCAGTCAAGAATAAGATCAATATCTTCCGAAAAACGCTCAATAACTTTAAAAACTTTTGACAAAGAAGTTCCGCCTTTAAAAAGCATGATATTTGATAAATATTCATCAGCAAAAATCTTCTTTAAAACCCAGCAGACCCAAAAATCCTTTTCCATAATTGCGGGTGGCATCTCTTTTCTATATGCTGCTTCCTGAAACATTTCCTTTCTGTCGTCAGCACTTAGTTTTACAATGTTTTCCATTACCTAATCCTTACATATCTTTTTGATTATTTCATAAACCCATGCCGTTGTTCTTTCTGTATCTTTAAGAATCTTTCTTTTTTCATCCAAAGTCAGAATATCCTTTATTGTATCAATTATTTCAAGGGAAATATTATCCTCCCCAAGCGTTTTTAATGCCTGAAATACTATCGAGCTCTTCTTGTGTTTGAATCCTGAATTTTTAAGAGCAGTCTTTTTAAAGATAAGGTCTGTGTTCCCTATTTTATATTTTTTTGAGGGACCTGTTGAAAGGTAGACATATCGCCCCGGAACTTGATTTGATAATCCAAGAATATTTAAAGCTGTGTCACCTATCGGCTGTATGTCCCAGTTAAATTTTCTTGCAATCGCATGTGCAACTTGGTCAATATCGGGACTTAAGAAAATGTTGAGCAGCTTGCTATATTTAGGGTAATAGTAAACACCTCTTAACGCTCTCACGATCATTCCGTCTTCATTTAACCTGTGGAGCGTTACATCAATTGTTTCAGGGGAAGCAATATCAAGAAAATCACTTCTGGTAAAACACCATCCCCCACCATTTCCATAAATCCTGCTAACTATTTTGTTTTTCAAACCATTCATTGTTTTTACCAAGCAGCATCTGTAAGGAATAGTATATGTTTTTGCTTACAAAAGCAAGTTTTTTTCAATTAATAATTTTATCTGCACATATTTTTTTCACTTGGACATTCTATGCCCAACCACCTGTGGTAGAATTTTTTGCAAAAACAAGAAAAAGGTTTTTCGGTGGCTTCTACAGGGAAAAAATAATTGTCGTTGTTCTGTGATG
>SLOD01000081.1 GCA_007132725.1 Candidatus Sumerlaeota bacterium | reverse complement strand
GGCATATCAGCAGTTAAGTCTCTTTATATAAAAAAAGCTCCTACTCACATAGCAATGATGCCGGTAGCAGTTGCATTGAACTGCCATAGTTACAGATGCGGAAAAGTTGAATTTTAATGGGGTTGAAATTGATATTTTCTAACGGTAATACTGAAGAAAGGCTTAATGCCGGTACGGTTACAAGGATTTCCGGGGAACTTATTACTGTAAGAGACCAGTCATTAAAAAAAATGGAAGAGCATGTTAAAAAAGGGAACGAGCTCCCTTTCGATCCTGAGGGTGCATATTTATTCTTTGCCGCACCTACTCCGGGGTACAAAGAAAACAGAGCAAGCATTGGTCCTACCACAAGTTGGAGAATGGGGAAATACATTCCTTTTCTGATTGAACTTGGAGTCAAAGGGTTTATAGGGAAAGGGTTCCTTCCTGAAGGTATCCCGGAAATCATTAAAAGGAACAAAGCCCTTTATTTTCAGGCTCTCGGAGGAGCGGGAGCCTATTATGGAAGCCAAGTTACAGCAATGGAAGCAATAATGTTTGAGGAGCTTGGACCTGAAGCTATATTTAAAATTAAGGTAGCGGATTTTCCGCTTGTAATATCAATAGACACCAGAGGTGCTATATTTTCCTGAGAGGTGATCATGGGAGAAAAAAAGTTTTTAGAAAAAATTTATGAGAATGACAAATGCAAATTGTTCATCCGACCTGAACTGTGTAAAGGCTGTCTTATCTGTATTGAGTTCTGCCCTGTCAAGGCACTTTCTCTCGACAAAAAGAAACTTGTAGCTACAGCGGACAACATTGAAAAATGTATTGCCTGCGGGTTATGTGAATTAAGATGCCCCGATTTTGCTATTTACATTGAAAAGAAAAAACCAAAAGGAGAATGAGATGACCGGATCAAAGTTCGAGTTTATTCAGGGCAACATAGCTTGTGCCAAAGGCGCGGCTTATGCCGGGTGTTCCTTTTTTGGAGGATACCCTATCACTCCATCAACAGAAATTGCGGAATACATGTCTGAATATCTTCCTAAAAACGGTGGCAAATTTATTCAGATGGAAGATGAGATCGCCTCACTGGGATCCATTATCGGAGCAGCTCTTACCGGGGCTAAAACAATGACCTCTACTAGCGGACCCGGGTTTTCTTTGATGCAGGAATTGATAGGATATGCCTGCATTGCCGAAGTACCTGTTGTAATTGTTGACATCATGAGAGGAGGCCCTTCGACAGGACTTCCGACTTCCCCTGCACAGTCAGACCTTCTTCAAGCTAAATGGGGAACCCATGGAGATCATCCAACCATAGCTCTGGTTCCCAGCTCAGTTGAGGAAATGTTTACTGAAACTGTAAGGGCTTTCAATCTCGCAGAATATTTTAGAACACCGGTTTTAGTTCTTGGAGATGAAATAATTGGGCATATGAGAGAAAAGATCAGGATACCTGATCCCGGTGAAATTCAAATAATTAATAGAACAGTTCCTGATAACAGCGGAATATGTCCCCTCCCTTATGCTTCTGATTCAGGTAAGCCGGCATGTATTCCCAATTTTGGGAAAAGCAGATTCCATGTTACCGGCTTGAATCATGATATTACCGGGTTTCCAACAATGGATCCGGCCATAGTAGCAAGAGAAAATGAAAGAATCCTTGCAAAAATATATGAACAAAGGGAAATTGTTGATAAGTGGGAAGAAATTGAGTGCAAAGATGCCGATATTCTCATGCTGTCCGTAGGAAGTGCTGCAAGAGCTGCTGAAGAGGCCGTAAAAACTTTAAGAAATAAAGGAATCAAAGCCGGACTTTTCAGACCTTTGACTTTGTGGCCTTTTCCTAAAGATACCTTTGTAAAATATGCAGAACGGGCAAAGTACATTATTGTTCCGGAAATGAATCTTGGACAACTTAAGACTGTGGCTGAAAGGTTTACCAAAAGAAGTAAAATCATTCCGGTAAATCTTGTCAATGGAGAACCGATAAGCCCGGAACATATTATATCGGTAACAAACTACTTAAACATATAACGGGGGAAACAATGTTTGACTATTCAAAATATCTAAGAGCCTCAAAACTTCCTCACATCTGGTGTCCCGGATGCGGTCACGGAATAGTGATGAAGTCCATTCTCAGAGCTATTGATAAAACAGGATGGGAAAAAGATGACATCGTTGTTGTCAGTGGAATAGGTTGTGCTTCAAGACTCCCCGGATATGTTGACTTCAACACACTTCACACTGCACATGGAAGAGCACTTGCTTTTGCTACAGGGATCAAGCTGGCTAAACCAAAAATGCATGTTATTGTGGTATCAGGAGACGGAGATGCCCTTGCGATTGGAGGCAACCACTTTATTCATGCCTGTAGAAGAAATATCGACATCACCACAATAGTTTTCAACAATGGGATCTACGGTATGACTGGAGGACAATACTCCCCTACTACGCCTGATGGGGACAGAAGTTCCACTTCTCCTCTCGGGAATATGGAACCGGAGTTTGATGTTGTAAAGATCGCTGAGGGAGCCGGAGCAACTTTTACAGCCAGAGGAACCAGCTACCATGTTCCCCAACTTGACAATTACATACATAAAGCTCTTATGCACAAAGGGTTCTCTGTCGTTGATGTCATAGAAGCCTGCTACACGACTCATGGAAGAGTCAACAAAAAAAAGTATCCTTCAAATATTGATATGCTTAAGTTTCAAAAAGATAACGCCATTCCAATAGAAAAAGCAAAAAAGCTGAGTGAAAAAGAACTGGAGGGAAAAATAATCACGGGGATATTTTGTGAAAAGGAAAGGACTGAGTTTACAGAAAAATATCAAAAAATTATTGACTCCTTTTCAGGAGGTGAGAAATGAAATATGAAGTCCGGTTTTCAGGAAGCGGGGGGCAAGGAATAATTCTTGCATCAGTCATACTTGGAACGGCTGCTGCTATTTATGAAAACAAAGAAACTGTCCAAAGCCAGGCATATGGTCCTGAAGCAAGAGGAGGAGCATCAAAGGCTGATGTCATTATAAGTGATGAACCTGTTGGATACCCTAAGGCAAGAGAAATAGATGCAATGGTTTGCCTCTCTCAAAAGGCCGCAAAAAAATACATAACTTCCCTAAAAAAAGGAGGAATAGTTATCATTGACAGTGATTTTGTAGACATTCCTGAAAGTAAAAAATATAAACTTTTCAAGCTGCCGATGTCATCAACCACCCTTGATAAAATGGGAAAACTCATTGCTCTGAACATCGTGTCTCTTTCCGCTCTTGTCTCGATCACAAAGATCATAAGTCATGAAGCTCTTGAGAAAGCTATCACTGATTCTGTTCCTAAAGGAACCGAAAGCTTTAATATAGAGGCGGCTCTTATCGGAAAAACACTTGCAGAAACCGCAAAGTAAAAAAAATTGAACTATTACTGTCAATTGTGTATTCTTATAGGTGAGGTTTTATGAGGATAATTTATGAGCAGTAATAAATCACTCTGTTTCGGGTGTTTTTCTAAAAAAGATTATGAAGGACCGTGTTTTAAATGCGGATATCTGCATGAAGGAAAAGAATCTGTTCAGCAGGCACATCTCTCTGCCGGAACTGTCCTCAACAGAAGATATATTTTAGGAAAACTCCTCGGGATAGGAGGATTCGGCATCACTTACATTGCTTTTGATCCTAAACTAAGAGTCAAACTTGCTATCAAAGAATTTTTCCCAAGACATATTTCTTCAAGGAATAAAGATACCAGAGCTATAAACCCCTATTCTACAACTGAGCTTGATGAGTTTAATAATGGGTTGAAATATTTTCTCAACGAAGCAAGAAGTGCCGCAATGTTTGAGTCGCACCAAAACATTGTCGGAGTAAAAGACCTTTTTGAAGAAAACAATACAGCATATCTTGTTATGCCATATATAAGCGGTGTTCCGTTTGATTCTTTTCTTAAAAACCATGGGGGCAAAATTGACTTCAAAACAGCATTGTCCGTTCTTGCTCCCATTATGAATGCTCTTATAACTATCCATGATAACAATCTTCTTCATAGAGATATCAGTCCTGAAAATATATTCATAACCGAAGACGGTATCCCCAAACTTCTTGATTTCGGGTCTGCAAGACCTTCGGTTACCAATGAGAATTTAAGCATGACTCCGGTCATAAAAGAAGGGTTTGCACCTCTTGAACAATATAGCAGACAGGGAGAACAAGGTCCGTGGACAGATATTTATTCAATGGCAGCCACCTTTTATAAAGCTGTTACCGGCAAAATTCCTCCTGCAGCAATGGAAAGATTCGGAGAAGATATTTTAATTCCACCAAACTCCACTGAAGCACAAATTCCGGGATACGCTGAAAAAGCTTTATTGAAAGCTCTCTCTTTGAAAGCTGACGACCGTTTTCAACACATGGTTGAATTTCGGGATGCCATAACAAAAGGAAAAAAAATAGAGACCGGCATATTTGT
The DNA here is from genome assembly GCA_007132725.1 of Candidatus Sumerlaeota bacterium. Lineage (GTDB taxonomy): Bacteria > UBP6 > UBA1177 > UBA1177 > UBA1177 > SLGQ01. Next base: position 2,135 of record SLOD01000081.1, on the reverse strand, counting down.
TGAAAAAGAAAAACCGGCCAAAAAAAATATAGTGCTGACCGCTGTTTTTATTTTTTTTCTCTTATTCGCTTTATCATGGTCCATACACTTCCTGATCTCAGGATTCAAAGAGGAAGATAAAAAAGATATTTCAGAATCTTCAGACCTTCTAAAACAGGATGAGGAAGCTGAAATAAATAAAGATGACCTTGCAAAAAAAGAAACAGATAAAGTTGAACCGGTATCAAAACCGCCATCAAAACCTGTAAAAAGATCTCCCCGTCCGGCACAAAAAGCACAAAAAAAAACAACTCCGAAACCTCCTGCACCGGAACCGGTGAAAACACCTCCCGATCATGAAAAAAAAGGGGTGACAATGAGAGGCAGGAACTATGTTTTTACCGATAGACCGGCAGAGGGTCTTTCTCCGGAACAGTATTACAAAGAGGGGTTTAAATATGAGCTTGTTAGAAATTTAAAGCAGGCTGAAGCCTACTTTAACGAGGCCTGCAATCTCAAACATACTAATGCCTGTTATAGACTGGGGAGGTTAAGGAAAGATCAGAACATTCTTAAGCGGGCAAGAGATGCCTATGCCGTTGAATGCAGAAAAGGTCTTGACAGCTCATGTATATCTCTTGCAGACATGATGATAACAGGCGAGGGAGGAGCAAAAGATCCCGCCCTGGCAACTACAACTTTAGCAAACCAATGTTCTAAAGGAAATGTAAATGGATGCTACCTTCTTGCACAGATATTAGAAAAGGGACAAAATATAAACAGGGATCTGCCTAAAGCAAGAAAATACTATCTTCATTCCTGCGAAGCAGGGTCCAGGGAAGGCTGTATGAGGTACGGTGAGATGCTTGAAGGGGGCATCGGTGGAGAAGCAGACAGTGAAAAAGCAAAAAAATATTATGGAATAGCTTGTAAAAGAGGTGTCCCGAGAGCCTGCATGAAAGCCAACTGAATTACTGCATTACAATATAAATAACCCCGACGGCTATCACTATTCCCATCACAATTATCAAAGCAGTTTTTATCTTTTCTTTTATTTCTTTTCTTCTTTTCTTTTTTTCCAGTTTCTCTCTTCCGACATTAAGAGCACTCAACATGTCATTGACACCATCATCGTCTTTAATAAGAACAGTTTTGCTTTGAATTTCACCATGACTTCTATTTTCTTCTGTCATAACTCCACCTTTGACACCGGAATTAATAAATAAACTCTTTGAATTTTAGTGGAAACTCTTCAGTTTGTCAAAAGTAATTCATTAAAAACAGTTTTTCACTTGATAGATGAAAATTTTTAGAGTATCCTCAACAGATGTGCTCTTTATCAAGATTAAAAAGGAGAAAAAATGAAAGCAGGAGTTATTTGGAAAGAGAAAATGGATTTCGATGGATTCAATGACAAAAACAATGAAAAAAACAAAGTTTCTATTGACGGACCAACTCCTAAGCACCTTTATCTTCAGGCAGTGACCGGATGCACAGCAATGGATGTTATCGGAATACTTGAAAAAATGAGAGTGAAGCTTCCGGAACAGTTCAAAGTCACTGTTGATGCCGACTTGACAGATGATGTACCTAAAGTCTTTTCAAATTTCAGGATCAATTATACAGTAACAGGGAAAACTCCACCTGAAAAACTTAAAAAAGCAGTTGAAATGTCTCAGGAAAAATACTGCGGAGTCTCTGCAATGGCAAAAAAAGTTTCAACGCTCACTTATCAGATCGAACTTAACGGGGAAATTATCTGAAAATTGTTTTTAGTCGTAGGTGGTTAATCCCTAATCCGTGAAACATTGGAAAAAATGGACAACATGATTTAGATCACTCCTCAAACGGACAAACCCCTTCTTTTTCACAGTAGCATTCCATATCTCTGAGGATTAAAGGAGTGGAATTCTTTTTCTGATAAAGAATCCACTTTCCTTCAAATTCAGCAAAACCATACGGGAATCTTGTCGTTCCGTCAGCATAACTTTCATCTCTTTCCATCTTTTTCATGCAGTATTTCTTATTCTTATCAAGACGGTAGTAACACAGCAAACCTCCAAAACTTGAACCCGACGAAGATGTTATTTCTTCAAACAACAGAATGTTTCCTCTGTATTGTAAGGCTGCTAAAGAAAAAGCATATTTTGCGGTAT
>SLOD01000143.1 GCA_007132725.1 Candidatus Sumerlaeota bacterium | reverse complement strand
TCAGAAAAAATGGTTCAGGAGGCACTTGGTAAGGAAACAATTGATTTTTTTATAATCAGGGCTGAAAACCCTGGCATGAAAGGATTTATGCTCTGTAAAAAGATCAGGGCGATGGATGAATACAAAGAAGTTCCCATTCTTCTTACTTCCAGTGAAGCTACAGATGAAGTTTTTGAAAGGCATAGACAATTCAATTATTCTGCTGACTATTATCTGAAAGTTCCGACAGATAATGAAACCATGCTGGCTGCCAGTCATGCAGTTTTTCCATTTCTTGATATTCCAGTAGAAGGGGAGAAAGATATTTCGCCCCGGGATGATTCTGAAACGGTCAAAGAACTGAAAAAGAAAATAGAAGAACTGGAAGCTGCTGTTGCGGCGGCGGCAGAACTTCAGGAAGCTTTTGAAGGTGATGATAAAGGGATGGAAGAGCTTGTTAAAGAAAAAGAAAAGCTTGCTTCTTTAAATGCTGAATACGAAGAAAAGATCAGTAAATTTGAAGAGGAAACAGGAGAACTGAAAGATGCTGTGGCTCAAAAAGGTTTTCAGATACAAAGTCTCGAAGAGAAAATAGCTGAATTGACAGAATCTCTCAAGGAAGGAGCCGCCGAAGGGAAAGAAAGTGAGAAAATATCAGCGGATTTGTCAAAAGCAGTGAAAGAAAATGAAAAGCTTGCCAAGCAGTTGGAAAAGCTTAACGAATCTGTCAGCTCGTTGACTGAAGAACTTGAAGAAATAAGAAAAGAAAACAGTGCTCTCAAGAAAGAGATCAAGGAAATGGAAACAGGTTTAAGGGAAGGTGAAAGTGAAGAAGTAGAAGAGCTTAAGAAAAAACTTCTTGACTTGAAAGATACCAACGAAGACCTCCATCTTATAAACAGAGAAATGAAAGATAAAGTGAGAACCATTTCTTCTCAAATGGATGAAGTTTCCGCTGAAAGAGATAAAGCTGTCGAAGAACTTGATGAGATAAAAAAATCTTTTGATGAAACAGTAGAAAATGCAAAAAAAGAGAGTGAGGAAGCTCTTGAAAGTTTAAAAACGGAACTTGAGTCGAAACTTGCTGAATCTGAAGAGGAAAAAACAACACTGCTTGCTGAAAAACAAACCTTTGATATTGAAAAAGCGGCAATAAAATCGTCTCTTGAAGATGCAGAGAAAAAGGTGGAGGAACTGCAAGCTGAGTTTGAAGAAAAGTCTAAAATGCTTGAAGAAGCTGAGGCTGAACTTGGAGAGTTGAAAGAGACAGTAACAAACTTTTCTGATCTTGATCAGCAGCTTGAAGATGTAAAAAAAGAAAAAGAAGAGCTTGAAAACAAAGTTTCGGAAATGGAGTCTGAAATTGATGAACTGAGAGAAACTGTTGCTAAAAGCGGAGAACTGGCGGAAGAATTTGAAACTTTGCAGGCAGAGAGAAACGATCTTGAAGAAAAGCTTGCAGAGAGAAGGGACCGTGTTAAAGAACTGAATGATGAGCTTGACAAAATAGGGGAAAAGGTTGAAATGTTAGATACCATTTCTGCTGAAAATGAAGACCTGAAGAAAAAGCTGGAAGAAATAGAGTCTAAAAAGGAAGAAGAAAAAAGTGAGTTTGAAAAAACTTCTTCAGAGCTTGAATCTGTAAAAAAAGAGATGGAGAAATACACTGCCTTGACCGATCAGTTAAGGGAGATCATTGCCAAATTTGACTCACAAAGCGAGTAAAGTCAATGAAGATCGATATGGATATAAACTTTCTCCTGGATATGCTTCAGGAGTATTCGATCATTGATCAGGAACAGAAAGATATTATTTCCAACAGAAGAGACTATTACCTTTCTCTATACGAAAACACACATAAAAAACCTCCTTTTGTAACAGAACTACTTCTTTTTATATGCTCAAAAGAGTCAATTCATATTGAAGAAGAACAACTCCTTAAGTTGATCGCGGCAAGAGCCGGTTGTGATTTTATGGTAATAGATCCTTTGAAGGTTGATTCTCAGTTTGCTGTGAAAATAATAAGTTCCAAATACGGTATTATCAACAGAGTTATTCCGCTTTATAAACAGGGCGAAGACATTGTTCTTGCAATGGCCGATCCATTCCGTATCGATATTATTGACCAGCTTTCTTCCACTACAGGGTGTAATATCATTCCTGTTGTTTCTTCTTCATCTGATGTAGAAAGAGTAGTCTCCGATATTTTCGGGTTTAAAAAATCGATAAAAGCGGCAGCAGAAGACTTTTCAAAAGAGAACTTTAACAACCTTGAACAACTCACAGACCTTGGCAAAGCAAAATCTATGGATGACAAACATATAATCAATGCTGTTGATTATATGCTGAAATATGCAATAGAGCAGGAAGCCAGTGATATCCATATTGAACCCAAAAGAGAAGAAACTCATATAAGATTCAGACTTGATGGGCTTCTTCATACCATATACTCATTCCCGTCTGAAGCTCATCTGCCCTTTGTCAGCCGACTGAAAATGCTTGCAAGAATGGATATTGCCGAGAAAAGAAGACCTCAGGACGGAAGAATAAAAGTTGTTATGGAAAATGGATTTGAGGTGGAATTGAGAGCCAGTACTGTTCCTGTTGTCAATGGTGAAAAAATGGTTTTAAGGATTCTTGAGTCGGGAAGTTTTATTAAAAAAATAGAAGATATAGGGTTTTCCCTTGATCAAAAAGAGGTGTTTCTTAGTTCCCTGAAAAGAGGATATGGTATGGTACTTGTTACCGGACCTACCGGAAGTGGAAAGTCAACTACACTGTACTCAACGCTTAAAAAACTTACTTCATCCGATAACAACATAATTTCAGTTGAGGACCCCATTGAAATAGTTATGGAAGAAATCAATCAGATGGGTGTAAACCCTAAAGCTGGCATTACTTTTTCAACAGCTTTAAGACACATACTGCGGCAGGATCCGGATATTGTCATGATAGGAGAGATAAGAGATAAAGAAACAGCCGCAAACGCTGTGCAGGCTGCTCTTACAGGACACCTTGTCCTTTCAACACTTCATACAAATGACACAGCTTCAACTATTGAAAGACTTTCAGATCTCGGGATAGAACCGTATTTGATAGCCGGAGTCATAAACTCTATAATTGCCCAAAGGCTCGTAAGGAAAGTTTGCCCGTTCTGCTCGTTTACAAGAGAAATGAGCGAAGAGGAAAAAATAACGCTGAATCTTCCTGTTGAAAATGAATATGACATAAGAGATTCCGAAGGATGTGTCCGTTGCAGATATACCGGATATAAAGGGAGAACAGCTATTATTGAGATAATGCATATCACTTCAAAAATGAGATCTCTCATTTCTTCAGGTTCAACCATTGAAGAAATTAGGAATAATGCTGTCATGGATGGTATGATAACATTAAAAGAATCAGCTATAAAAAAACTGGCTGATGGCGTTTCAACTTTTAATGAGATCGTTAAAGCACTTTATTTTGAATAAATATTGATGGAACAATAGCGGGAGGAAAATAAAATGAAATGGATCTTATTTGCGGTCGGCGTTGTTTTTTCAGGGATTATTCTGATATCAGGTTGTGACAATGATCTGGACGGTTTCAGAAAAAACGAGTTGACACTTTCTTTTGCAACATTCAATGCAAGACTTGGAGATGAACTGCCTCTTAGAGAACACCGTGAAGAAAAGGCAACCTCCCTTCTTAAAGGGATAGATGCTGATATTGTCTGTATACAGGAAGTGTATGAGCAGGATGTTATCAATGATATCTTGGGAGTGATGAAAAAAGAAAGCGGTCATTTTTCATTTCTTTATAAAATGACGGACAATGAAGATTTTGACCCTATTCCTCCATTGTGTACAGAAAACGATATTGCACCTATTATGATGTGTATTATCTCTAACTGCATGAGCGAAGGGATGGACCCGGCATGTATCATTACCAATTGCTGGGCCGAATTTCTTTCTTTGCCCGCAGACTGTAGAAACTGCATGCTTGCGGAAGGTTTCGGCTCTATTACAGAAGGAGGTGATATAACTTCAATATTTACAAGCTGCATGACTCCGCAAAAGATCGAATATAAGTATTCGGGGAAAAACGGAGTGCTTCTTGCATCCAGATATCCTATGAAAGACAAAGGATACCTTCTGCTGACATCTTTCGGTAAATTGAGATCTGCATTTTATGCAACTGTGAACAGACCTGGAATAGGGGATGTTCAAGTTATATGCACAGGTCTGTCCACCCCGATAGAAGATATGGAATATGATGGTCCAGTGAGTGGTTGGCAGGATGAACAGCTGCTTCAAGCACAGGAAATACTTGATATTCCGGTAAAAGAAAATGTTGCTCAGAGAGTTATAATGGGTGATTTTAACGGAAATATTTCAGCCGGTTCAAATATGATCGAAAGAAATAGTGGTGCAGTTTCTCTAATTTTAAATAATGGCTGGTACGATCCCTACTTCGATGTTCATAGAGATGACTATATCCAATGTTCAGTATGTCCGGAAAATCCTCTTGTTGACGATAAAGAGAGCGGGTATGTTCCCGACCATATATTTTTCAGAGAAAGAAAAGGATTCAGTTTTTTAACAAAAAGAATACTTCTGAACGAGTTTGTTCTGACAGACGAAAAAGCACAGACAAAAACAAAGTTTTCAGTTTCAGACCATTACGGTATATCAACCACAATGACCATAGACAAGTGACAGGTTTTAATACCTGTATCCGACTCTCATATTAAAAGAAAAAATGTGAGGAACATCTGTAAAACACCACTTGTATTTTGATTCTAATCCGAGAAAAAGACTTTTACCTATTATCCAGTCGACTCCGGTCTTTGCATAAACTCCCGGTCCGAACGAAGCTGAAGTGATGCTCCTTGCAGGGTCATGGTCTATTGCAACGGTCAGATGTATTCCTGCTCCCGCAAACGGTTTTATCCTTTTTGAAAACGGGAGGGTATATCTCGGTCCTATAGCGATAGAAGGTACATGGCAGTAAGAATACCCTCCTCTTGCAATACTGACAGTGGTGTCTTTTTTCCAAAAAATATACAGATTTAGTAAAATATCAATATTTACATAATCTAAAAGTGCAGGCTCAAACCCCAGTCCCAGGTTTATACCTGAGTCAAGACGGCCATTGTAATCATGGATCAGGGAGTATCCTGTTTTGAGGCCGGCAAAATGATGGTTCAGTTTTTCCCCGTAAAGCGGGAAAATAGAAATGAAAAGCAATATAACTACGGCAACTGTTTTTTTCTGCATTTTACATCTGTTATATCTTTTTTAAAGTTTCCGGCATTTTTTCTGCCGAAATATATTTTACTTCACCCTTTTTGATATCCACTTTGCCAGGAGGCATTCCTTTTCTTTTTATAATATTTTTTCTATGGGCGATCCACACTTCGCCTTTAAGTGTTTTTTTTGCCTTGCTATAGTAAAGTGCAAGGAGAGCACCGTTATAAATATCATCCTCTGAAATATTTTCATTTTTTCCGGTTTTCATTATGACATGGCTGCCGCTTTGATCTTTTGCATGGAACCATATATCGTGAGGGGATGCGATTTTAAAAGTCAACACATCGTTATCTTGTGCTTTTTTGCCGACAAAAAAGATTCTGCCACTCAGACTTTTATATTCATGATACTCTTTATGAACTTCTTTTTTAGTTTTTGTTTTCTGCACCTTATGCTCACTCATGTCAATTTCAATGTTGCCGTCTTGAAGGTTTTTTGCCTCACTATCTATTGTTTTGAGTCTTTCTTTAACAGCATCTATTCCCTTTTTAAACTTAGCGGATCTCCTATAGAAAGATTGGAGATTTTCAATGACAGTAATTTCAGGGTTGAGAACAATGTTTGACTCCTTCCCGGAAAGGTCAATTATCCGGACAGAATCTTTCCTTGAATTTCCATCTATCTTATAAAGATTCGCTTTGAGAGCTTCTGCCAGAATGAACAGTTTTACAGAATCCTCTTTGTAAACATCAAGTTGTTTTTCAAGCTTTTTTTTCAGTTTTTGTAAAGAACTCAATCGTTTTTTAATAAAACTTTCTTTATAAAGAATCTCCTTTTCTTTGAGTTTTTGAAAAAACAGAGTTTCAAATTCAACTGCATTTTCAGTTTCAGGAGCAATATATTCCATTGGTTTTTCAATGGGTTTTAGCTGAAGTATTCTTTTTTCCCGCCAAATAATGTTTCCGGATCTGTCTGATATATAAATGCTGTTGCCTCCAAAAAGCGGAACTACCAGATTCACAGAAAAAGTGCTGATCTCAATTACTTTGCCATACTCCTCCAGGATATGGATGTGTGAGATTTTTCCTTTGAAATTGGAGCGGAGTCCTTCCTCAGTTCTTGATATGGGTTCTTTTTTGTAGAGAGAGAGGTCGTTTACCGGAAAGAGAACATTTTTTTTTGTGTTGAAATAAAGTCCTTTAGTTTTTGAACCGAAAAATTTGATAAGTGTTCCGCCAAAAGATCGGTAAATGTTTGAAATTATTGCTCCTTTCGCTTCCGCCTCAAGGTGTTTGACAACAATTGTCAGCTCTGAAAGATGCATTTTACTTGCCAAACAAAGATTCTATCCTGCGATTTCCTGAGGCATTCCTTGCTCTGTTCCTTGACCAGATACGGAGCTCTTTGATGTTTTCCTCGTATGTGA
>SLOD01000084.1 GCA_007132725.1 Candidatus Sumerlaeota bacterium | reverse complement strand
ATAGTAAGAAAATTAATGTCTCGACGATGAACCGCTTGGTAAGGTTTTTAAATGTCTTGACAGGACGGAAAGGACCTTTACCCAGATAATGATCCACAAATTCATCACTGTCACCGGGAACCGCATTGATGTACATCTTTTTTCCGGCTTGATCAATATGGTGATAGCTTGCTTTGAACCCTTCAAGCATCCGGGTCTCCCCGGTACGGATATCATAAATGAATATCCAGCCCGTGGTGCGGTTCCTGTATGCGACAAAAGGCCACCTTATCTGCGGTTCATAGCAGTCACTCTCAAATCCGGCTATCCGCTTCAGCTCCCAGTCCCCGTCCATTATACCCAGGTAACAGGTCTGATCACGGGAACCGTGGAAAAGAAGGGAGTGATAGGAAAATGCAATATACTTTCCTTCAACATCAAATGTCCTTAAATAACCATCATCTCCCATAGATGGATCGTTTTCTACAATTATCTCCTCCCTTCCTGTTTTACGGCTGCAACGGTAAATTATCCTGTGTGATCCGGGGTCGGAAAAAGAACGCACATAAAAATAATAACTATCACTAACTCCAACAGGACTTTGAAGATAATAGCCGGGCACATTCTGAGCTATCAGATGATCCGTAAAGAAAATACCATCTCCGGGAAGTGAACAGGTCTCCCCTGTCGCCCTCACCCCGAAACAGAGTTCATCTCCTGTTTCGGGAACGGGAATACAGTTCAATACATCTTCCCCTGTTTCATCGGGTACTTCATCAGGCTCCTCATCAACCGTTTCCGTGTCTTTATCCAAATCATGCAAATCATGTGAATCATGGTCTAAATCAGGTGAATCGGGGTCTGAATCAGGTGAATCGGGGTTCTGACTATTGGAATTACATGCAGTACAGGAAATCAGTATGGTAAATATGAATATCAGCAGTTTCATCTATTACCTTTTATTCAAAAGTTCTTTCTGATTTTAACAGATTATCGATTTAATGCAAATTCGCTGTGTTGTCCGTTTTGCAACCTCTCTGTGACCCCCTCCGGTTTTTCCGGACAGTAAGTTAAGTATATTTTCCAAATCTTGTGTAATAAAAAATCTTTTCAACTTTGATTTTTTGTTAACTTTCAGTATAAAGGTGGAGATTATTGGGGGAGGTTAAGATGAAAAATCTTTTCAATTTAATTATTGTTGCAGTTTTTATTTTTTCTTTGTTGGTTTCGGGGTGCAACAACGAATCAGTTTTGCCCGATACAGAAAACAAAAATGATCAAAAACCGGATGAAACTATTGTTGAAAGATCAGATGAAAGCGGTTTTGAAACAGCTGATGAGAAAAACGATGATCCGGCAGAAATACCGGATGAGAACAATGAAGAAACAACTGATAATTTTGAAGAAAACGATGCCTTTGAAACTCCTGATGATAGTTTTACTCCAAGCGACGAACCATGCACTGTGCTTTTTGGAAGACCGAGTGAAAATACAGGCTTGGGACCTGATATGTGTCAACCTTTGTGTAATTGTGAAGGAAAATACTTTGAACCACCTGTTTATACAAAAGAAATGGTAGATAAATTTTCAGGGAAAATATTGAAAAATCCTCCGGATCCGTTAACTTCAGATCCTTATGATAAACCTCAGGAAAATGTTCCGCAACACGATAAAGTATGCGGAGTTATCCTTGACAGTGATGACCCTGAATACTATTCACTTGCAACTTACGATACACTCGAAGAGCTTGAGGCAGATGGTGCAATTTTAACCCATTACGGAGCATGCGGATTGTGTTCGCCTCTTAACAATCTTGCGGTATATATCCTTGTGGGAGATCTTACCGGACCTGTCAGACAATGTGGTCTTGACAATTTAATAGGAGGCAGTGAAGAAAAAAACATTGAATGTCTAATGAAGCTCGGCTTTGACTATCCTTGTGCCCAGATATGGTATTACAATACTGACCATACTGGCAGTAAATGCTGGTGGGCTTGTATTACGGCTAGGGACGACCCTTACCACAAACCTGACGGATCTCTTAATGACTGCATTCAATGTGATGAAGATAACAGCGGAGATGTTTTTAAAGCTGTTGCGGGAAGAACAAGGAGAAACACAGGACTTCCTGCGGCACTTTGCAGACCGTGCTATGAAGCTTTGCCGGTTTTTCATGTTTATGAGTGATCTTCAGTATAAAAACTTCATAGAAAATGAATCAAGCATTAGACAGGAGTTTTCCTTAAGCGGAGTAACTACAAACTCGGCAACCCCTTTTTCAAAAGAACTGGTGAATGTAAATCCTGTCCTGACCTGATTTTCTGAGTGAGAGCTGAAAACTCCTGCAACCTGACCATTGACTTTGAACTCAAAGTCTGCCCCGCAGTGATCTGCAACATAATGAAGCGTGACAAAATAAACTCCCGGCTCAAGTATAGGATGACTGAAATCATAATAGCTTCTATCATGCAGTTCATCAAATCTCATCGCATAGACACTTCCCCTTGAGGCGGCAACTTTAAGTTGTTTTACCGGATAGAACTTTTTGTCTTCCACCTCTTGATCTGCAAAGTTTACCCCGTAATCAGGAAGACCTGTCAAAGGGAGCCTTTTGTTTTCAAATTCAAACCAGATATCATGTCTTTCAATCCTGTGAAGCGGACTGACAACAACTTTATAGTCAAGCCTCTGATAATAATCAATAACAAAAACATCCTCAAAGTCACCGTTTTCCATAAAATATGCGGCTGCATATTCATTTTCATCATCAAGGTCAAGAAGAATCAGATTCCCATGTCTGTCATACGGTGGTTTATCCATTAAATTGAGAAAAACGCTCGGATAATATTTAGGAACAAAAAGAATGCTGTTTTTTATTCCTTTCTCTTCTATAGCCCGCTCTATGCTTCTGTCTGTATCCCAAAAAGCATCTGAATATTGAGGAATTAAGATAGGCATGATCGTAGTCATCAAAAAGGCGGCAACAGCTATCGGAATCGAAGCGACAACCCCTTTAAAAAATTTGTTTCCAATGTCCATTACTTTAAAAAACCCATAACCGATAGGTATCAAAAGCAAAGAAGCCACTTCTGCAAAATATCTTGGTCCGAAAAGATTTCCTGGAAGATAAAACATGTAATAACCGACAAAGAAAAATATAAAAAATAAGGAAATCATAAAGTTTTTTCTAAAAGAAAATATAAATGCGGCTATCAGGAAAATATAGATCAAAGGGTGTCCCGATAAATTAAAATTCATTAAATTTATTCTGGTAAAAGCTATCCAGAATGCATAAATCGGGGTCAACCCTTCTTTGGGCAGATAGTAACCTTCAGTATTTGGACATCCGGTACCAAAGCCGAGTCTGTGACAATAGGGATGCGGCTCTCTTATCAGAAAGTAAATATCTTGCGGAAAGACTGTCGGATGACCGGTATAGTATGTATTGTAGAACATAAGTATTATTCCTGTCATAATAAAAGGGATGGTGAAAAAAATCATATGTTTTATCCCCTTTTTCTGAAAAAACATGAAAACGATAGCCGCTCCATAAAAAAAGACTGCATTTTGAGGACGAATAAAAAGAAGTATCGAAGCCGTTGCTCCTGCCAGAAAAACAGCTTTTACAGATCCCCGGTTAAAAATCAGGTATATTGAAAAAAGTGTGAGCATTAAATTGAAGGTATGGGACATAAAAGATGCTCCCATAAAAAGATAAAAAGAAGAAAAAACACCGAAAAACATAGCAAAAAAAGAGGTTCTTTCATCAGAATGCCTGTCAGCTATCTTTCCTAAAAAATAAACGGAAACACCATTACAGAGCGGAGTGAACAAGTGTGACAGCCCAAGAAGCTCAAAAGGAACAAGAAATATGGAAAATCCCGGAAGAAAAAGTGAAAGGTAGCGTCCGTCTATCATAACATTAAATGTGTTATGATAATACTCATAAAGCTCACTGGCTGGCAGATGAAACCTGCCTGTCTGAATAAAAACCCTTGCTGTCCACAAAAAGTGTGCCGCATCTATGACATGAGGAATGGAATCAAACACAAAAACTGAAATAAGAGCACACAACACAAACCCTGTAACAGGAAATATTTTGTACCTGTGCTTCACAAAAAATTCAAATACTTTCAGAACATTTTTGTCAAAAAGTAGAGATAGGAACAAGCAGACAAACAGTGTTATCAGTAAAGTAATATGAAAGCGGGGATAAAAAGCCGTCAGAACATTCCAAGGCTTCCCCCTTGTTCCCCATACAAAAAACACAAGGAAAAATATTAAAGCGGTAACCGATCCCGCCACCCTATTTTTTTTCTTCAACATCTATTTTTTTCAGTTCAAAACCTAGTTGTTTTGCTGCCTTTGCTGCATCACTTTCTGTAATTTCCTGTTTTTTGTTTTCAATATAATGCTTTCTTTCTTTTTCCTGCTCATCGTTTAAAGAGGAATCGTCAGATTTTTCATATCTGATCTCCAATTCTTTTCTTCCATTAAAGTATTCTGAAAACCTTTTTTTAAGATTTTCTACCAGATCTTTTTTTGCCATTTCCATATTCAGGTTAACCGTTACGGCTATACGAAAATCATCTTCAAAATAAGGGACAGAATTTAAAGCTCCATATAAAAAAGTGTCTTTTTCCTGTAAATAATCGGAAAATCCTTTCCATGAGTATTTAACCGTTGGAGTTGATTCATGAGTCTCCTCGCTAAACAGTTTTGGAGATTCTTCTTTGTTGTTTTGTTTCACAGGGTCTGCTCTTGTTTCTACTTCTGTTTCTGTTGCACTTATACTCTCTCTGTTTTCAACAGCATCGGTAAAGTTTTTTATAAATGACTTGAAATCTGCCATTTTGGGAAAATTTGCCGCAGCTATTATAGCGGTCTGAAATATCATTAAAGAAAAATCTGTTGTTTTTATCTTCTCATATTCATCGTTCCAAAACCGATAAAATCTTATCCAGTCAGAAACAGAGCCTTTTTTAGAACACTCTTCTATCCACTTTTTCTCTTCATCGGGAACTTGAAGATAGCTGTGGTTTTTCAACTCACTGTAAAGCAGAATATGGTGCAGAAGAACAAGGATATCTCTTGCAGCTTTCTCTATGGACTTGCCGTTTTTGTATATTTCCTCAACGATCGAAACAGCTGTTGAGGAGTCGCCAAGAACCGTTGCCTCTATTATCTTTCTAAGTTGGGTTTTATCTGAAGCTCCAAGCATCATGGCCGTTTCATCTTCAGAAATCTTTCCTTCCCCGAAAGTTATAAGCTGCTCAAGAATTGTCTGGCTGTCTCTCATGCTCCCTTCGCCTTCTCTTGCTATTGTATAAAGGGCTTCATTGTCATATTCCAAACCTTCTGCTTCGAGAATTTTTGTCATTTGGGAAACAACATCATCTATCGTCAGCCTCCTCAGGTCATATCTCTGACACCGGCTGAGAACCGTTGTCGGTATTTTCTGAGGATCTGTGGTGGCAAGTATAAAAATTGTATGGTCGGGAGGTTCTTCAAGAGTTTTTAAAAGAGCATTGAACGCTGATCTTGAAAGCATGTGAACTTCGTCTATGATGTAAACTTTATATCTTGATTTTACAGGAGAGTAAGAGATATTTTCCTTAATGCTCCTTACATCATCAACAGAATTGTTCGATGCTCCGTCAATTTCAATGATATCGGGGCTTTTTCCTTCAATGATCTCACAGCAGTTTTCACATTCGTTGCACGGTTCAGTTCCATCAAGAGGGGTCAGACAGTTAAGGGTTTTTACAAGAATTCTTGCAAGAGTTGTTTTGCCGGTTCCTCTTATTCCGGTAAAAAGATAGACAGGGGCGACCCTTCCGTTCTCTATTGCATACTGAAGAGTTTCGGTAATATGGTTTTGGCCTACAACTTCATTGAATCGTTGAGGTCTCCATTTTCTTGCAACAACTTTATAGCTCATACGTTCCCCTTGTCATAAAACAGCATAAAGCATTATATAACTTAATAAAAAGTTAGAACCGGTATCCTGCTTCAATTATAAATCCGCCTGCTGTCCCGCTCAATCCATAGGGATTGACACCCCAACTGAAAGTTTGTTTCAATATCCAGTTGCTGTTAAATACCAGTATTCCTCCAAACGAAGGATTAAACCTAACAGAAAAGTATGTATTTGTCGCACTGTCTGCTCTGCGGTGAGAAATGTTAAAGCTTACTCCGGGAGAAAAAAACGGACCGACATGGCTCAATGGTCCTGCATTTACTTTAAACTCGTAGGAACCATAGGCTAAAGCAGGTATTGTAAAAACATGATGGGTCGTGTATGTCCATTGGCTGCTTGTCGGAAACCAGTATCTGAGCCCTGTACTCCCTCCGACATATATCGTTCCTGCAGCTTTTTTATCATGTTCCCATACTTTCCAAACCATGTCCATTCCACCGGAAACACCTACAGCGTTGTATCTGTTATAGGAAAAACCCACTCCGAAATTGGGCTGAACATACATGCTTTTAGCAGACAGCATTCCTGTAAAAAATATTGTAACTGCCAAAATTAAAGTTTTTTTCTTCACAATCACCTCCTTCTCGTCTATTTTTAAAATAACCGTTTCTGTTTCATTTTTGTAGTAAATCAGAAAAAATCAAGTTAATCCTTCAATCATCTGTTTAAACAACAGTTTTTCTACTTAATATCTTTGACACACCTGAATCCGAAATTTATGGAAGCATCATCCATTACAGTGGAGCTTCTGTATGCCGCTCTTGTTCTCCTTTCCCCGTAAAGGAAAGAGCCTCCTCTGATAACCCTGTAACCCTCAATACTCGGTTTTTCGGGACCTTGTGTATCTTTTTGAACAGCTTCTTCTTTTGAGTAAAAATCTTTGTCATACCAGTCGCTCACATATTCAGCAACATTCCCTGCAACATCGTGGAGTCCGTAAGGAGATTTCCCTTCCGGTTTTGATCCGACAGGAAAAGTTCCCCCGCTGCCGCAACCTGCAGAAGTTGATTCGATTACAGCATTATCACAGCTTGCCGAAGGAGAGTCTCCCCAGGGATATATTGAGCCTTCTGTTCCTCTTGCCGCTTTTTCCCACTCAGCTTCTGTAGGAAGTCTTCCTCCCGACCACTTGCAGAAAGCATCTGCGCCCTCCCACGTTACACAGTTTACAGGATGATTTTTTCTTTCATTATCACCGATGTTGCATCTGTATGAATCATTGTTTGTTCTGTAATGAGAAGCATAACAGGCTCCATCGTCCACACACATCATGTATCTTTCGACAGTAACTTCAAATTTGTCAATATGAAAAGGTGATATTTCAACTTCATGAACAGGCTTGTTGTCTTCTTCGCAGGAACCTTCTCTTTCCGGATCACACCCCATAATAAACTTTCCTCCCGGAATAACCGCAAAGTTGTCAATACAGTCTGCTTCGTCTCTCCATCTGCCGTTTTTACAAAGTTGTTTCTGCATTTTTTCAGGAAAACCGGGACATACTTTGTACTGCTGTTCCCCTTCATAAAGTATTGCTCCCCCTGAAAAACAGAAAGAACCGGGAACAAGGTCGTCATCTTTTTCTTCTTCGTCCTTGTCGTTCACTTCATTTTTACCATTTTCCGTTTTATCAAGCTGTTCTGTCTGGTCGTTATCGGGCACAGCATCAATATCACTGCCGTTTATATCTTTGTCTGAGACTGCATCTTCATCATCTACGACACAGGAAATGATAAAAAATGTTAAAATGGCAGGAATCAGAAAAAACTTTTTCATATTTAACTTCCTCTTTTAAAAAACTGCTTCCTTATTTTATATGATTTGGCAATACTCTGCAAAGAAAAGGTTGCACATTTTTTTTATGTGATATAATCAGACTGTTTAACGGGGGTGCCCATGAAGATTTTCTTACTTTTATTTGCTGTTTTTTTTATCTTTTTTTCCGGTTGCAGGAAATCTGAAGAAGCTTTGCTCAGGCAAATGGGCTTTGGTTTCGAAGAAATAGATTTTATAAATGCTGTTAAAGAGAAAAATTTCAAAGCCGTTAAGCTCTTTATACAAGGAGGAAAAAATATAAATTCCATTGACAGACATGGTGCTTCCGGAGTTTTTTACGCAGCACAAACGGAATCTCCCGACATGCTCAAATATCTTATAGGGGCCGGAGCAGAAATTTTGATAACTGACAACTCGAAAAGAACCCCTCTCCATTATGCTGCTGCTGCAAATAATTATAAAGCTGTTCTTTTCTTGTTACAAAAGGGGGCAAACCCTGAATGGAAAGATAATTTTGAAAGAGATGTTCTTTCAACTTATTTAAAAAACGGGAAAGAAGAAAACCTTAAAATTGTTGAAGTTCTTATAGAAGCAGGCGCCGATGTAAACTCCAGAGATGCTGACCGGAGAACACCGTTGATATATGCCGTTAAAAACAATTTCTATGAAAGTGCTAAAACCCTCCTTAAAAAAGGATCTTCTACCATTGCAAAAGATTACGCCGGAAAAACTGCCCTTGACTATGCATATGAAGCCTATCAGGAAAACCCGGATAATCCTGAACTGTTTGAATTAATTAGCGAGCACACTGTCAAAGCAAAAGAAAACCTTAACTGACGATTTTTATTTTCCCCGCACTTTTTTCTGTGATCTCAACTGGGCCGGCATTTTTTAGAACTGTTCTATACTGGAAAATCATCGTTCTTTGAAAATAGAAAGTATTGCTTTTTTTATGCGGGGAGCTAATGACCTGTATAAAAGCGGAAGCATTAGCGATATTTCCAAAACATTTTCATTGACAAACATTGTTCCACTTACCGTCCTTCCGGTAAAAATGATAGCATTTTCATTTCTGTTGACCACATAGCTCACCTTCTCAAAACCAACTTTTCTTTTCAGTTGAAAATCAAGATTTTTTTCCAACCATTCCCACATTTCTTTAAGCGATCCGGAGTAGTTTGCAGATATTTTCAAAAGATACCTGTTCTCAATCACTTTACTTCACTCAAAGCTTTAACTTTTCTGTTAACCAGATCAAAAACCGAATCTTTTGTAAAAGAGCCGTTTTTCTTTCTCTTTCCGGCAGGGATACCGGTCAGGATTTCAATGCCTTCAACCACATTTTTAATTGCATAGATATGGAATTTATCTTTTTCAACAGCTTCAACAACTTTGTCCGACAAATTAAGGTTTTCCACATTTTGAACAGGAATGACTACCCCTTGATCTCCGGAAAGTCCTCTCAGGTTGCATATTTCAAAAAAACCTTCTATTTTTTCATTTACCCCCCCGATCGGTTGAATTTCTCCGTTTTGATTTATTGAACCGGTGACAGCTATTGACTGTTTTATGGGAATTTCAGAAATCGCAGACAAAAGAGCATAGAGCTCTGTTGAACTGGCACTGTCTCCGTCAACGCCTCCATAGCTCTGCTCAAAAGCAATAGACGCTGTTATTGAAAGGTGTTTGTCCTGAGCGAACATGCTTCCAATATAACCGGCCAGTATCATAGCCCCTTTATCGTGAATTGAGCCGGAAAGTCTCGCTTCCCTCTCTATATTGATGATACCTCTTTTTCCTGCAAACACTTTTGCTGTGATCCTTGAAGGAATGCCGAAGCTGAAGTCTCCGACAGAAAAAACTGCAAGCCCGTTTATCTGCCCTGTTTTTTCCCCTGTCACATCAATAAGGATTTTTCCCCTTTTTATTGATTCATAGTGTCGTTCTTTAAATCTGGCATGTCTTTTTTCCTGGCCTTCTATTGCCTTGACAACTGTTTTTTCATCAACGACCTTTTTCTTTTTGCTTTTAGCCCAGTAATCTGCCTCAACAATGACATCTACCAAGTCACTTGCATGAATTCTGTATTTTTTCTGATCTTCAGAGCCTCTTGAGCTATGGTGAAGCAGTCTTCTGATAGCACTGACATCAAAAGGGAGAGAACAGTCTTCCATTACAACTCTTGAAATAAAACCTACCAAAGCATCTGTTGTATGTGATGTAATATCAATAGTTGAGCCGAAATCAGCCTTTACTCTGAAAATTCTTCTGAAATCCAGATCAAGATTATACAGAAGATGAAAAATATAATCATCTCCTATGAGAATAACTTTTACATTTAAGGGTATCGGTTCAGGATCAGGAAGAATGTTTACTCTATGCCGGAAATCTATATCAATATCTCCCATCCTGAGAGACCTGTTTCTCATAGATTTTTTAAGAGCAGCCCAGGCATAGTAGTTTTTCAGTATATCGTTTGCCTGAATTATTAAAAATCCTCCGTTTGCCCGATGCAGTGCTCCCGGTTTCATTTTTGTAAAATCGGTAAAAAGCGAATTGTGAAGTTCTTCATATTCAAAGTAGCCGATAACATTCTGATATGTCGGATTTGTTTCATAAACTACAGGAGCTCCTTCAAGCTCTTTGTTGTTTATAAGCAGGTTTATCTTATATTCTTTAAAATCAGGTTCCGTAAATTTTGAAGGATCAATTTTTCCCTCCTGGATGTCACGGTAAAGAAAAAACTCTTCAAAGTTGTCAACCAGATGGTCTGCTACATCTTCAAGATAGTTGTCAAAGCTTTCACTTGGAGAATACTTTTTTTTCAACTCCCTTAAAGGCTGGGAAATAATAAGCCTGACCATTGTCTGACGAAGTTTTGTCATTTTTTCTTTATATTCTTTTTCAAGCACTCTCTCTTTGTGAAAAAACGCTATCAGTTTTTCCTGAAGAAGTTCTTCATTTTTTCTTATAGAGTCTTTCTGCTCCTCTGAAAGCTTATCAAACTGTTCCCTGTCAATAGGCTGACTGTCTAAAATAGGGTTTATAACCAAACCATTAGGTGTTGACTTAAGAGAAAAATTCAGTTCAGATGCTTCTTTTTCTATTTCCTGATAATTTTTCTGACTCTCTTCCTGATACCATCTTACAACCTCTGTTTTCTGCATTTCAAAACTTTCGCTCTCAAGCTGTCTTGGAATTTGATGAATAAAATAATCCAGAGTTTCATCCATATCCCTGACTATTTTTTCCCCTGTTCCTGCAGGCATACAAAGAAGTTTGGGTTCGTCGGGTTTTTTAAAATTGTTCACATAAAGCACATCGTCCGGAACAGGCATTGAAGAAGCGATCTCTTCGACATGTTTTTTTACATTGGAAGTCTTCCCTGTTCCTGCATCCCCGGAAACATAAATGTTAAAACCTTTTTTTGATATGGTCACACCGAAGTCAAGAGCTTCAAAACCCCTTTTTTGGAAAACAAATTGCGGAGAAGGTTTAATATCTTTTGTTGTCATACCTTCATATTTTTTCAGTAGAGGATAGTATCTGAGATTTTTTGCTTTCAGTTTTTTTCCTGACATTTTGTTCATTGGATCCTCCGGAATCTGTTGTTATCAAGTCACGGTTTGTTATTATCTTTTATTCCCGATATTTCTATATCTTTCTCTGTCAAAAGCCCGGACATTATCAGTTGTTCTTTGTCAGGCTCCGAACCTGTTTCAAGGCTTATCATGGAAGAAGTCAGCTTCACTTTAAAAAAATAAAATTCTTCCACAGAGCGAGGATTTTTTACGGCACTGAAAGCACCTGTCATAAAAACAAGATATAAAAACAATGCAATCCCGAAAACAGCCAAAGACCGAAACATGTAAATAAGAATAGTCTGAAAAGCAGAGAAAGACCCAAATAGTCCCTGCATCTGCCACTCTTTTTTGGCATAATCAGGAACAGCTTTTGCCATAAAGCTTAAAAAGTCTATTTCTCTGGCAAGAAAACTCTGTAAAAAAGATTTGTTTTTTACAAGATAATGTCCTTCTTTCGTTTCAGAAACATTGTTATACCAGTTTTTCAATATTTTTTTTGTTTCAGCAGGGTAGCTGTCAACCACAGAAGCAATGTTGTTTATATCCAGCACTGAAACAGGCTTGACTCCATGAACCTCTCTTATCGTTTTTCTTTCCAGAAATTTGTATTCTCCTTTTTTAAGAAGCATTGCTTTTAAAATATTCAGCCTGATCAAAGTGCTTATAACCCTTGAATAAAGAAGCATGGAAACATGACCTTCTTCAACAAGTATTTCAAGGAGAGTCCGCATTACTTTTGATTTTTTCTTTTCAGAAGAAGAAAGTGTCTCCCTGGAAACAAGGTCTGCCCTTCTTATCATTTCAAGAATTTTTGATTCAGTTTTTTCCAAAGAATTTTCCGAGTAAATTATTTCTCCTTCTCTAAAATAAAAATTGTACTTTGTTTTACCGGCCTTTATAACAAGCATTCCTGTCCACTTCGGAAGAGCGATTTCCCGGCATATATCAAAAAAGGTGTTGCCGGAAGAAATAGAGCCTGATAAAATTTCAATGTCTTTTTTTACACTCATTTAAACATCCCTGGAAGCATAAAAACCTCTCAGTATCGACACAAGATATATAAGTCCCAAAAAAATACCTGAAAGTATGATTCCAGCGTCAGAACCATCCGGACTAATATTATATACTGTGCCCCACTCGCTTTGAAATATCTGGGTCAACAAAAAAACTATTGTGAAAAGATATACGGAACCCTCTAAAATTCTATCGGAAAAAATCAATCCCCCTCCCGGGGCAATAAAAGTAAAAATTGTTGTAAATAGAGAATATCTTGCAAAGTAACCGTTTCTTTTTGATTCGTATATCTCGGTCTCTCCTCTTTTAAAAAGATCAGGCTTGGCCTTGATCAGTCTGCATACGACACATACCGTGGTGTTTGCCCCCGGATTACAGCTTGAACAAATTATCGACCCGCATTCAAGACATTTATGTAGTCTTATTTTTCGCAAATAATTAAACCGTACCACAAGAAGCACCATATAAAGCAGAATAATTGCAAAACAGAACAAAAAGAATTTAATCCATATTTCAAGACTTTCTCCGGTTTTTCCAGTTGTTACATATCTCCAAGTTCTATACATTTCAGGATAGTAGTGGTAAGGAAACCTTAATGAAATCGTTCCGGCATTTTCAAGAATATGGCGTTCAAGGGAAGCGGCATCTCCGGCACGGCCCCCTTCGTATAAAACCCTGCTGAGATTATAACCGATATTGAAGTTGCCTGTTTCCTCATAAGATCTGCGAAGGTGCTCCGAAGCTTCTTTTAAGTTGCCCTGTCTGGCAAAAGAAAGGCCTAAAAAGTTGTCAAGAGATGCTTTTATTTTTTTGTCAGAAACGGTGTTAAGTTCCCTTTTTAAATAAAAAGCTGCCCGGTTATAGTTCCCTGCATAATAGAACATGACCCCTCTTGCCATAGATCCTCCGGGAGCGTTTATGTCAGTATTTTCAAATAAAGTAGATGAAGGAGAATATATCCCTTTAAGATTTGACATTGCAACTTCTTTATCAACGATCATTGGATGTTCCGCACCTGTTAAGATTATTGCGGCTTCAGCGGCAACACAAATGAAAAATACTGTATTAAGAATTATTTTTTCCCTTACAACAGAAACTCCGCTGAAAAATATTGTAAAAGTCAAAAGCACTATCAACCAGCTCAACTGGTTTAAAATAAGAACGACCGATGATACTGTCATCACCACAAGAAGAGTTGCCGCATAAAATCTTGAAAACCCTACCAAATGCATGTATCTGTGTGCAACAGCGGAAGGATACTTGAAAAAAAGTATTATGAAAAGAACTATAAGAAAAATTATACAGCTTTTGCTTATTCTGTTTAAAATCGAGTAAAAAAATGCATTTCTGGGAGGAAAATTATAAAATGTTACAAGAGTATCGGAAAAAGCTTTCGATATTCTCCTCATGCTCTGAGGGGAAAACTTTATCAGCCTCAAAAAATAATGAAGGTGGGCTTCAGGCAGATCGGGAGACAGTTTTACAGCAAGATCAGCGGCAACAAGCTGCATGGGGCCTGTTTTTTCAAGCGAAGTTCTGATAAGATACAAAGAACACTCAAAACAGTTAGGAATACCTTTTGCCCTGAAAACTTTTAAAAACGGCGCTACTTTTTCGGGCAAGGCATTATGGTCAAGAAGATATGCTTCATTAACGCTTTTAACAAAACCTTCCCTGTCAAAAAAAGATTCCGTCTTTACAGAAGCAGCCACATCCTGTGTCAATATGAAATTTACGGCAACAAGTAAAACAACGATTAAAAATGTTTTCTTCATCTTGCAGTTAACCCTGAACACTTACCGGAATTATATATCACAACTGTCAATTGTTATCAATTTTTTGTTTTTTTGACAAGTTTCTGCCATTCTTCTATAATCAAGCTGTTTTTTTATTTGATCCTGGAGTTTGATATGGACAAAAATGTAGATAAAAACAACAACTATTATTCGCCAAGATTTTATTCTCTGTTTAAGCAAAAAAACTCTTTGACAATACTCTCATTTTTGGCGGCTTTGTTCTATCTTCCTTTCTTGGGGAGTTATTCTTTGCTGGGTGAATGGGAATCTGTTTTTGGAAGAGTTGCTCTTGAAATGACAGCATCAAATTCATGGGACTGGTTTCTGAATCCAAAATATCTTGGCAACTATGATTTCTGGTCTCATCCTATATTTTGTTACTGGATGGTATTTCCATTTATAAAGATTTTCGGTCCGACAGAACTCGCCTTAAGACTCCCTTTTGCATTAAACGGAATTGCTTTTGTTATTCTTGTTTTTTACATAACAAAAAGACTTTTTAACGATGATTTCAGGGGCTTTGTTGCCGGCTTTATCACCTTGTTCCTCCCCTTTACTTTTTTAATAACCCGCCAGTTTATGTGGGATATAACTTTTGTAACTTTTACTACAGGAGCAACTGGTTTTTTGTATCTGGGGTGGAGAGATAATGATCGCAAGCTGTTGCGTTTTTCATATCTTTTCATGGGTCTTGGAATGCTCACAAAAGGACTGCTTGCCCTTTTTATTCCGACAGTAATCTTCGCTATATATTCAATTGCATCAGCAGATTACTCTTCCGGTTTTAAAACATCATTTAAAAACCTTGTTCAAATTTTAAAAAAAGCCCGTGTGTTAGAAGGGATCGCCATCTTTTTTGTAACGGCTTCGTGGTGGTATATATATATGGGATTCAGACACGGAATCCCTTTTTTCTTAGAATTTTTTGGCAAACACCACTTTGCCCGGCTTGCAGGAAATTTAAATGAACCTGACGGGCCTTTTGAGTTTTATGTATGGGAGCTGGGAATAGGAACTTTTCCGTGGATTGGATTCTTTGCTCCGGGGCTTCTTTTTGCAGCAAAAAAAGTTAAAGAGAAAAAAGAAGAGCTGTTTGTAATGACAGCTTTTTTTGTTCCGTTCCTTTTTTTCACACTTTGTGGCACAAAGTTTCCCCATTATATTTTTACGATCATTCCTTTTTTTGCTATTATAACAGCTGTCGCCTTTGTTAAGATTTTTAACAATGAAGACCTCCGCTATACCTACCCCTTTTGTGCTGTTTTTGCCGCTTTGATAGTAGGAATAATAGGCAAAGACCTTGGAACGGACATAAATTACACAAATTTTCTTTATATAATAACTCCTCAAAAAGTTCAAAGTTCGTTCGGCAGAATCTTTGATATGCTTCCGGTCCTTTATATTTTTGTCCCATTAATGGTGTTTTTTATTGTTGTTCCCATAATTTACCCTTCAAAAAAAATTATTATAAAATCTTCTATTTCAGTTTTTATTGTACTGTCTGTTCTTTTTGCCGGTTATTTGAATTTTTATTGGGTTCCCAGGATCGTTGAAGTTTTTTCTTCCAGACAGATCGTCCAAAAATACTTTGAACTTAAAAAAGAGGGGGATATCGTTGTTGATTATAACAACTGGAAAAGTAAGTCCATGCTTTTTTATCTTGGAACAGATGAAAAGCTTCACAGCGTAAAAGACTTGGACCAAATAGTTAAGCTTGTTAAAGGAAATCCCGGAAACTCTGTTTTTATAGCCGTCAAGGAAAATGATGTCCCTAAGCTCAGGGCAAAACTTTTCAGTGAACTTGGGGTAAACATCTCAAAAATTATGGACGACCAGGTTGATACATACAAAGATATAGAGTTTTACAGAGTTTCAAAAAAAGACAAGGTAAGCGAAGATCAGCAGGAATGGCGAAAAAATATTATAGATGAATCAGAGATCCCTCGAAATCTGATAAAATCAGGCGGTACTTTTGGAGGAGGTTCTATTGAAATAATCGGACATACTATAAACAAAAACCGTTTTGATGCCGGAGAAGATCTTGATATTACAGTTTACTACAGAGTTAACAAAGAAATCGAAAAAAATTGGCAGATATTTTTTCACTTTGATGTTTACAGCGGAGCTCTTCCAAGAAGTTTCAGACACGATGCTTTTCCGCTAAATGGGTTCTATCCGACAAATCATTGGCAGAAAGGGGATATTATCCGTCAGGAAACAAACATTACTGTTCCCGGAGACCATCCCGGGGGAGGAATCAGGATCTATACCGGATTTTATATCGGCAGGGACAGACTTCCTGTTGACAGAGATAAAGACAACGACGGACAGGATCGTTTTATTCTTGGAACATTCAGGGTAAATATCCGATAAAACACCAATTTAAAAAAAATTTTTTAATTATTAGTGTTTTTTGTTACTGTTTCTGATACCATCGTGTTGCGTTTATGATTTTTGGCATGGAGGAAAAGATGAATTTAAAAAAATTAATTTTTTTAATGACTATACTTTTGTCATTTTATATTTACGGAGAAGGAGAAAAGGGGATAAAGATCATTACAGAAAGTGTAGATCACATTAATAACCAAAAAGCTTCCGGAGTTTTGCTTATAGCAGGAGAAAAGATACGGGTTGACACAGATGACGAAGGAGATCAATCGATTATCTATGACCTTGAAAAAAAAGAAGTTACTATTATCAATCACAAAGAAAAGTCATGGATAAAACTCACAAAAAAGCAAATAGATGACTCAAAAGCACAGATAAAAGCACACATGGATATGATAATAGAGCAACAAAAAGCGGCACTTCAGGGCCTTTCAGAAGAACAAAGAAAGCAGGTAGAGGCACAAATGAAAG
This sequence comes from Candidatus Sumerlaeota bacterium, assembly GCA_007132725.1. Lineage (GTDB taxonomy): Bacteria > UBP6 > UBA1177 > UBA1177 > UBA1177 > SLGQ01. Next base: position 35,640 of record SLOD01000084.1, on the reverse strand, counting down.
AAATAATGGGCGAGACTGAAAGTGTCCCTGTAAAATACATAAAAACGGGAAAAAAGGAAAAGTGGAATGACCTGCCGTGCATTCTCTATGACGGGATGTCAGGAAAAGTAAAAACGGAAGAGCTTTGTACTGTCATGGCAAAAGACCTTAAATGTTCTGTTGATGAACTTGACAAACTTCGGCAGATATCCACAGATTTTGCCATAAATGATCAGGAAGGAATTTCAGCATGGAACAATATTAAAGAGCTGGGAGTACCTGTTGTTCACAGGGCCATAGAAAACAATAAAACTGTTTTTACAAACACCCTCGTTTCATTTGAAAAAGTTGAAGTTCCCAAAGACAAGTTTTCTGTCCCCTCAAAATATAAAGAAATTCAGATGCCTTCTCTTGATAAAGAACCGGAAGTAAAAGCTCCTTCCCCAGCTCCGGAAGAAAAAAAAGAAAGCACTAAGCCGGAAAAGGAAAAGAAGAAGTCTGAAGAAAAGAAATAAATTTTTCAGCAGCTTCTTTTACTCCAAGCTCTCCGCATTTTGGAACTGTGTTGTATTTTTGTTTCATAATATCCGGAGCGTTGGATACTACACAAGAGATTTCCACTGTCTCAAGCAAGTCAATGTCATTATAGTCATTGCCAACCCCTGCAGTTTTTTCAATATCTATGTTCAATTTTTCACATAGCTTTTTTGCGGCAATTCCTTTTGAAACATGTTTCGGATATATCTCTGTCCAGATCGAACAACCGTCAAGAGGAGATGTTGCTTTAAGAACTTTCAGGCTTTTCAGTTCCTCAGCAAGTTCTTCCACAGGGTCTTTTTCCGGGACCGTTACCCCTATAAGTTGACAGGCGGGGTTTTTTATTTCTGAATAATAATCTTTCTCAACATAAAAACCTTCGTATATCTTAAACCGCCTAAGTATGTCCGGATGAGGATTGTTGTAAATATGAGCAGAAAACTTATGGTTTTGAGGAACTTCATCAAGTACCATGAAGTCAATTTTTCTTTTCCTTAAAGCATCTGCGGCAACATTCACTTCTTTTTCTGTCAAACCATGTTTTTCAACAAGATCTTTTTCAGGCCACTTGAAAACAGCACACCCGGTTGAGCAGACAAGATAATCTATCGGAAAAGAAGCGTCAATCACTTTATCGGCAGAATAGGGAGATCTCCCTGTAACAATAACTCTTAGAATATTGTTGTCTTTAAGCTTCTCAAAAACAGCCTTGTCTTCAAGTGAAATAGAGCCGTTGTTTTTTGCAAGAGTACCATCCAGATCACAAAAAAAAGCACCTTTGTAGATCATTTCTCTTTTTCCCACACTACAATGGCAGTTGCATAGTTTCGCTCATGGCTTATGGAAAGGTGAAGTTTTCCTTCTATGTGGACATTTTCAAAATATGGTTTTCCGTTTTCATTGTGGGCAATATTTATTTCTGTAAATTCAATGGTTTTGTCATCAAGTGCCTTGACAAGTGCCTCTTTTGCCGCCCAGAAACCGGCAACTCTTTCTGAGGGATCTTTAAATTTTTCAATATACTCAAAATCTTTTGGAGACAGAAATTTTTTCCAGAGATCCGTTTTTCCTTTAAGTCTCTCGATTTCAACAATGTCTATTCCTGTTCCGGCAATCAAATCACACCTTTTTCCTTAAAAAATCAAGAAGATTGTCAACTGAGCTTCTAACTTGTAAACTATCAGGGCCTTCCGCCATAATTCTCATTACAGGTTCAGTACCGCTGTATCTTATAAGGACCCTTCCACCCTTAAGAAGAGATTCTTCTTTTTCGAGAATACCGGAAAGTCCATCTATTTTTTCCAAAGGAACTTTTTCTTTTACTTTCAGTTTTTCAAGAATCTGAGGATAAAGCTCAATATCTTCAACCAGTTCTGAAAGTTTTTTGCCTGTTTCTGTCATTATTTGAAGAATGAGAAGCGATGCTGCAAGCCCGTCTCCCGTAGGGCTTATTCCAGTATAAATAATGTGACCACTGTTCTCTCCCCCTAATACAGCACCGGTTTCTTCCATTTTTTCAAAGACATATCTGTCCCCTACCCCTGCTCTTATCATTGATATTCCATTTTTTTTCAGATAATTTTCAAGACCTGCATTACTCATAACCGTTGTAACGGCAATATCGTTGCTTAACAGACCTTTTGATTTAAGATAAACTGCGACAACTCCTATCAGCTCATCCCCGTCAACAACTTTCCCGTTTTCATCGGTCATTATAAGACGGTCTCCGTCTCCGTCATAAGCAATTCCAGCATCACTTCTGTTTTCAAGGACTTTTTCAGAAAGCTTTTCAGGGTAAAGTGCACCGCAGTTTTCATTTATATTTCTCCCATCAGGCTTATTTGAATAAACAGTGGCTTCTATCCCCTTAAAAGAACCAAATATATCGGCAACATAGGGGGACATTGCTCCATTTGCACAGTCAATAGAGAGTTTGAAATTACTGTTTTTCAGTACCGGCTCAAACTTTTCACTTACAAAACCTAAGTATTTTTCCTTTATATTTCTTGCCGTTATAGATATTCCTGTGTCTTTGTCGCCTTCGGGGTCACTAAAGTATATCGATTCTATTTCGAGCTCTTCATCATCTTTCAGTTTAGTACCACACCTGTTGAATAATTTTATCCCGTTATCATAAAAAGGGTTGTGGCTGGCAGAAATGACAACACCAAAATCAAAACCGCTCTCTTTAACAAAAAGACTTACAAAAGGAGTAGGGACAACACCGAGAAAAAGTGTATCACATCCCCCGCTCTGTATCCCTGAAATGACAGCATTTGAAAGTGTTTCTGAAGACAGTCTGGGATCCATCCCTATAACAGCACGGATATTTTTTTTATTATTCTTTTTTTTAAAAAAAAGGGCAAAAGACCTTCCTGCTTTTATTACAGATCCAGGAGTTAAAGGATGTTTGTCAGCAGTACCTCTTATCCCATCTGTGCCAAATAGTTTTTTTTTCATTTTATTTTTTTATAACGCTGATTTCAAGAGCTTTATCAAGCCCTAAAAGCTCAACTTCTTCATGGAGATCTTTTATATAAAAAGAATCTGTTTTGAAACTTTTCTTGTCCGGCTGATCTTTGATATATGCTTTAACTTTTTCCTGCTCCATTTTTTGAAGGATATCTTTAGGTCCCTTAAGTCTAAATGAAATCTCCAAAGGGGTTATTTCCGCTTCTTTTCCACTGTCAAGGTTTATTGGAACTTTTGAAAACATTCTTATATCCATGTCCCTTTCAAGTTCTATTTTCACTGTGATAGGAACATCCTCTACCGGTTTAATGAAAGGAACCGCACTGTGGGCTTTTACTGTTTTTTCAACAGTACCTTTTATTGAGCTTAAAAATATCCTTTCTGTTGATATTATTTCAAGTTCTTCTATTTCATTTTCAGGACCCTCTACCAGTATTTGCTCAGGAGTTATGCTCCATCCTGAAATTTTCCAACCGAGCGGGGGCTGTCCTTCAAGCCACGGCTCAACAGACACTACTTTTTCAGCTTTCTTTGAAACCTTAAAAACCAGCTCTGACGGAAATATATTTTCTGTTTTTATTCCATCACCAAAAGGCATCATTGAAGAGTCTAAAAATCTGGTATGAATTCCCGGTTTTTTGGTAGAAATATCTATTTTTATTTTAAGATCTTCTTCCCTGATCCTCGCAAAAGCAAAAAGACTGCCGGAAACCTTCACATGCACTTTTTCCACTATTTCTGAGACCAGCACGATGTCGTCATTGGAAGTCACTTCAACTGCAACAGTAAAATCTTTCACTTCCCGTGTTCCACTTATCATAAAAAGCCAAATCAAAAGAGTCAGAAACAGTGCAAGAATTTTTTCTCTTGAATACTCAGTAAAAAATCTTTTTATCTTGTCATTCATTTCTTTTCCTTTATTAAATATGCTGTAAGAACTTTCCGTACCATATCTTTGCTCATATTTCTGGTTATACGACCATTGTTCAGCATTGATATCTGCCCTCTTTCTTCACTCACCACAAAAACCAAGCTGTCAACCTGCTCACTGATTCCGTAAGCAGCTCTGTGCCTTGTTCCGAAGTTGGGATCGATGTTTGGATTTGTACTCAAAGGAAGCACTGCACTGGCAAGAGTTATTCTGCTGTCTTTAATTATAACAGCTCCGTCATGCAGTGGAGACTTTTTAGCAAAAATAGTAAGCAAAAGTTCTTTTTTCACTTTTGCATCTATCGGAACACCACCTGTTACAAATGCTTCGGGGTTTCCTTTTTGAGAGATAACCATTAAGGCTCCTTCATGAACCGAAGCAAGGTGTGAAAGAGCTTCGGTTATTTCATCAACCATAAAAATAGTATCTCTTTTTCCGGCTCCTCCTTTAAATATATCAAAAAGTTCAAACCCCGAAAGTATGGTTCTGATCTCTTCGTGAAACAGAACTATAATAATTATAAAAATATTGGCAAAAATACCCCTAAGCAGCCATTCCGTTGTTTTCAGACCAAGCTGAGTTCCAAGAAGGTACAGAAGAAGAAGAAGGAAAAAACCGGAAAGTATCTGCATAGATCTCGTCCCTTTGACAAGAACAAGAAATCTGTAAAAAATGACATAAACTATAAAAAAATCGAGAAGTCTTATCAGAAAAGCAGTAGGAGATCCGCCCCATATAGCACCAATAACAGCCCCAAAATAATTTAAAAGCATTTCGACCCCTCTAATGCAGAAAAAATGTCAAGGCTATCTTTCGCTTCTTTGACATCATGACATCTTATTATAGCAACTCCTTTTTGAATACTCAAAAAATTTAAAACTATTGTTCCTGTAATTCTTTCGGAAGGATTTTTTATCCCTGTTACATCCCCTATCACCGACTTTCTGCTAACCCCTACCATCAGCGGAAACCCAAATATTTGAAATGCTTCAAGATGCTTGATTATAAAGAGGTTGTGTTCTGTTGTTTTACCAAATCCTATGCCGGGATCTATAATTATTTTTTCTTTTTTTATTCCTGCCTCTGTTGCTTTGGCAATACTGTTTTGAAGAAAACCGAGCATTTCCGGAAGAAGTTTGGCATATTCAGGAGATGCCTGCATAGTTTTAGGTGTTTTTTGAATGTGCATAAGTATTACAGGCACCCCTTTTTTTGCACACAAATCACCCATTTTGCTGTCAAAACTCAAGCCGCTTATATCGTTTACCATGTCTGCTCCCATATCTATTGATTTTGCGGCAACAATACTTTTAGTAGTGTCAACAGAAACCGGTATGGCAGGATACCTTTTTTTTATTTCTGAAATGACAGGAATGACTCTCGATACTTCTTCTTCCACATCAACCGGTTTCGAGCCAGGGCGGGTTGACTCTCCTCCAACATCAATGATATCAACACCTTGCTGTATCATTTCTTCTGCTTTTATAACAGCTTTTTCAACATCATTATACTTCCCTCCATCAGAAAAAGAATCCGGGGTGACATTGAGTATCCCCATTACAAGAGGTCTTGATGTATCTATGTTTTTATTCCTGAAAGAAAACCAAGGGGCTTTGTTTTTCAAATAGTTTTCAATAATATTTGCAACTTCAGGTAATTTCCAGCATTGCATCCTGAATTTTTCAAGAAGCAGAGAAAGCCTGTCTTCTCTGACAGAAAAGATAAGATCACATTTAGGCTTTGAACAATTTACAGAATATGCCGGAACCGCCGCTTCTCCACCTATTGCAAGAACATGTTGTTTCACAACATTTGCCGCAGGAGTTGAAATATCTGTTATCATGAATGTTTTTGTATTGAAGCGCCCGTGCATGATCGAAATACCACTGCAGGACACTTCAAGAGAGTCCATAAGTGGAGCATACTCGTCATCTTTAAGCTCGAAAGGGAAAACCTGCATAAAAACACCCTTTTTCACATCACTGGTGGATAATTCTATGAGTTTGTTTAAAAAAAGTCAAAGAAAGATTTCATAACCTGTGTTAACAAAGCAAGCATATCCTTTCAGTTGCAAAACAAAGTTTTTTGAAGTTCTTTACAAAGCAATTTCTTATCGGTAACCTTTATCTGTCCGCCTGATGGCGGTCAGCTTTTTAATATAAGATGTTCAGGAGGCTCAAATGTTGAGACAAAACCAGAGATTTCAAGTGCTATCCCAAAACTTTATATTTTTAATGGCCCTGCTGTTTTTTTCTTTTTCCGGATGCATAAAAGATGAACCATTGCTGGAAGAAGAGTTCGCAGATAAAGATACCGTTGCCAACGGAGAGGTTAATGATTCCGATGCGGTTGAAGTTTTTCCCGATGAAAAAGAAAACAATGACAGCAACGGCAACGGAGCGAGCAATGATGACGATATTGTAAATGTTGAACCCGATGATGATAATTGGACTGCAGACTATTGTGTTGCTGAAGTTTACGAAGGAGGAGAATTTGTCGAAAAAACTTTCCAGGAAGGGGAGGAATTGATCTTCATTTGCGGAGAAGATGAGTCGGGAAATGACCTTTACCAGAAAAAAGTATGTGAAGACGGAAATTGGAAAGATGTTGGGGTTTGCGGATGTCTTGACGGAAGAGAGAAGATCGGTGAATGCCGGGAGGAAGAGAGTTCTGAAAATAGTGGTCAACTACTTGTTTGTATTAACGGTGAATGGAGCGGTGTCGGCAAGTGCACCGAATTCAAAAAAGATCTTACAGAAAAAGAAATAGGACGGCCCGAAGGTGGTTACATACAGGGACGCCCTTCAGGGATAACTATATATGAAAATGCGATCTATGTAACTATAGACACGAACAATGCTTTAGTAAAGCTTGATAAAACAGGAACTGTTCTTGACTGGTGGAACTCTTCCGATTGGAGGGACGGCAGCTACAGCGTGCCGGTAAATGAGCTTGCCTCAATAACAGTGGCAGGAGATACAATATTGCTTGGAGATCTCGGCAAACAAGAAGACGGGGACTATAAACACTCGAAGCTTGTTGAGATATTGTTGGATGGAACATTTAAAGCACAATATCCTTCATTTCAATATGAATCCGGAGGAACTTTTTATAACAGACTTATTCAAGCCCCTTTCGGGTTGGCCTCAGGGGATGATAATCTAATTTATGTCAGCAATGGTTTTGATGCCTGTTTTGATGTTTATGACTTGGATAGCGGACTGCTTATTAAAAAAGTAGGGGGCTACGGAGTGGGTGACGGAAGCTGTATTGACCCTAAAGGAATTGATATTGACAGTGAAGGAAATGTCCACATAGCTGATTCAAAAAACTGCCGGATTCAGGTGTTTTCCAATAGCGGGGATCATATCAGAAGTTATGGCAGAGTTAACAACTGTGTTGAAGAAAAAGTTTACCCCTATGCCGTTGCCATTGGTTCTGACGGCACTTCATATGTTACCTATAACACCAGAAAAATGGTGATGAGCTATGATAGTGACGGAGAGTTTATTTCAGCCTGGGGCGAAGATGGGATCGGGTTCTCTTCTGAAAGCGGTTACAATTTGTTCGACCCTAAGGGAATAGCTGTTGATAACGATTATATCTATGTGGTTGATGCCAGCTCAAAAAACAGAATTCAGATATTTAAGAAACATTAATTTTTCAGTTTTTCATTGACAATTACTGCACAACTGGCATCTCCTGTTATATTAACAGCCGTTCTAAGCATATCAAAAATCCTGTCAACACCAAAGAGAAGGGGAAGCCCTATTATTGGAATATCGGCGGCTAAAAGCACAGCAACAACAAGAAGGGTCGGGCCGGGAACTCCCGCCTGCCCGATAGAACCAAGGGTTGCTGTCAGAATAATAGCAACATATTGAGCCATGCCCAACTCTATTCCGAAAAGCTGGGCAAAAAACAGGGCCGCAAGAGCATAATATATTGCATTTCCATCCATATTTATAGTTGCCCCAAGAGGAAGAACAAAAGATGTTGTTTCTTTTGAAACATCCAGCTCATGTTCACAGACTTTCATTGTTACAGGGAGGGTTGCCATTGAACTTGATGTCGAAAGTGCAACTATCTGGGCTTTGGATATTTTTTTTAAAAAGTGAAGGGGGGACATTTTTGAAAATATTTTAACCATGGATGGGTAAACTCCAAAGGTCTGAGCTAACAAAACCGCCACATAAACAAGAAGCAGCTTCAAAACCAAAGCAAGGATGTCCCAACCGAAAGTCCCGACAGCATCAGCCATTAAAGCAAACACTCCGATAGGAGCTGTCCACATAACCTTCATTATCATCCAGATAAGAACATCGTTGACCGTTGATACCAGACTGATAACAGCCGCTTTTTTTTCATGAGAAATGCGGCTGAGCCCGAATCCGAAAAATAAAGAAAAGAAAAGCACCTGCAGAATGTTCCCCTCTCCCAGAGCTTCAAAAGGATTTACAGGCACAAAACCAAGAACAGTGTCCCAAAAACCGGGAGTTGCTCCTCTTTGAGCGTATTCATCACTGAACATCATTTGAATTTGAGCCACTTCAAGTCCTTTTCCGGGCTCAAAAACAGATCCTGCAATAAGTCCCAGGACAACAGCAAAAGCTGTAGTTGTCAGATAGTAAACAAAAGTCAATATTCCCGCTTTTCCCGCACTTCTGGCATCCCCGAGACTGCTTGCTCCCAGTATGATCGAAAATGCCACCAGTGGAACCACAAGCATTCTTATAAGCCTGATGAAAAGTTCTCCAAGTGGGCGGAAAAGTTCCGCACTCTGACCCATTAAAACTCCTGCAACGATACCTGCAAACATTGCAAAAATTATCCATGTTCCAAGATTCATTTTTTTTGTGAACTTTTTTGGATTCATAATGTTCTCCCGTCTTTATTTTTAAGTTCTTTATATTTTTCTGCTTTTAATTGCAAGTGTATTTCTCTGCTTTTCAATCCGCGGTCTCTCCATTTTTGAGGAAGTTTTACATCAAGAGCGGGTATCACTTTTATTATAAAGTTTTTTAGCTCTTCAACATCTTCACCGCTGTCAGCATACACCAGTTTCAAAAAACCTTCTATTCCTCCGGCAGGAAAAAGGCGAAGCTCTGAAAGGACATTTACAGCTTTTGACGGTCTGAGTTCTTTTATTTTTCCTAAAACAAGATGATATCTCGATGCCATTGTTCCACATTTTAAATAGCTGGACGGTGTTTTAAGTCTTTCACAAAAGGACTTTACTTCTTTAACCCCCTCTTTGTCATGACCGTAATGATGGGGATGGTTTTCAGGGTCAGTTAAACCTTTTCCCAGGTCATGACACAGTACAGAAAAAGCTATTTGAGGATCTGTCCCTTTCTCTTTATCAGAAATTCTTCTTAAAGCTTTCATGGTATGATGGAATGTGTCAATATCATCAGGATGGTATTCTTGGGGGCCCGCCGGAACTTTGACAAGCTTCTGCACCTCTTTAAAATGAACCTCCAAAACACCGGCCTCCACTAGTAACTCAAAAAACCGGGCGGGATCTTCGCTTGAAAGTGCTTTCCTGCATTCTGTCCAAACTCTTTCAACAGGCAGTTCTTCCAATTCGTTTTTTAATGAATTCATTAATTTTACTGTTGAGGAGTCAATAGAAAAATCATGAAAAACCGCTCCAAACCGGGCTACTCTGTAAACCCTGAGAGGGTCTTCTGCAAAAGCATCGGTAATATGAACGATCCTTTTTCTGTCAATGTCTTTTATTCCATTACAAGGGTCAAGCAGTTCTCCGGTTTCAATATCTTCGGCAATTGCATTAATGGTAATGTCTCTTCTTTTAAGATCTTCTTCCAAAGTAACATCCGGGTCTGCAACTATTTCAAAACCTTTGTGTCCCGCGGAAACTTTTTTTTCTTTTCTTGCAAAAGCATATTCTTCATTATCAACCAGAAAAACAGGAAAATCAGATCCCACTTTTTTTGCACAAGGATACTTTTTTAAAAATTCATCGACTGTTGCATTTACAACAACAAAATCTCTGTCTGAAAATTTATTCCGCCCTAAAATTTTATCCCTTACAGATCCCCCTACCTGATATATCTTCATTTAACAGGAATCCTTTTATCTTCCAATCTTAATAACTCGTCATCTTTTAAAAACATACTTCTTTGAAGTTGAAGATAAAATGACGCTAAACCGTTGATATTCCTTATAAATCTACTTGAGAATCGTTCTTGTTCATAAGCAATGTCATCTCTTCCAAGAAGTATTGCAAGAACTCTTTCCGGTCTTGGATATTTCACTACGGCAAATTCTTCAATATCAGGAAAACGGTTTTTTATATAGCTTAAGGCTTCCATAAAACCCCCGGTTTCATCCACGAGATTTCTTTTTTTGGCATCAGTCCCTGTCCAGACACGCCCTTTAGCATTCTTTTCCATTTCACTGTATTCCATTTTTCTTCCATCAGCAGCTCTTTTGACAAAAGTTTCATATATGTTGTCCAAAGACTTTTCAAGGTATTCTTTCTGTATATCATCAAGCTTTGTCATAGGTGAATAGATTCTTGTGTTTTTTCCAGTTGAAACTGCGTCAAAAGTTATGCCGAGCTTTTTGAAAAAATCTCTCATATAAAATTTACCCATTATAACCCCTATAGACCCCGTTATGGTGCAGTCATTTGCAAATATTTTTTCAGCAGACATCGAAACATAGTATCCTCCGGATGCAGCAACGCTTCCCATTGAAACAATGATCGGCTTTTTGTTTTCTTTTACTATTTCTTTTATTTCATTCCAGATCGTTTCAGAGGCTACAACTGAACCTCCCGGAGAATTTACTCTCAAAATAATTCCTTTGACATTTTCATCTTTAACGGCTCTTCTGATCATCCCGGTTATTGTTGAAGATCCACTTGACTGATGATATCCGGAGGGTCCTATATCACTTGCTCCTCTGTGTATGGTTCCGGGAAGTTCTATCAATGCTATTTTTGACTCTATCTTTCTTGTTTCTGAAAAAACAACATCTCTGTAATATCCGACAGAGGTTCTTTTTTTATAACCCGTTTCCGTTTTCAAAGCTTCCAATACCTGCTCTCTGTACTTAATACCGTCTATTAAACCATACTTCATTGACTTTTCTGCCGTTAAAGGCATAGAGTCCCCTATTTTATATACCTTTTCTTTTGAGATATTTCTTGAAACAGAAATATCTGATGCTATTTTATTAAAAATTGAATCCAGAACTCCTGTTACGGCTTCTTCGTGTTCTTTTGTATATTTTTCTTCGGTGAACATGTTCCAATATGTTTTATATTCTTCTCTTTTTGATCCTATCGGTTCAATTTCAAGTTTTTCAAGAGCTCCTTTAAAAAATATTGAGCTGCTACTTAAACCGTTAAGCCCAAGCATACCGGAAGGTTGTGTATAAATTTTATCAAATACAGAAGCCAGGTAATAATGTCTAGTTCCATTTTCTATTTCACCAAAACTGTCGCCCCATGCATAAGCAGGTTTTCCGCTCTTTTTAAATTTTTCTATGGCATTTCTCAGTTCTTCCACTTGTGAAAAACTTAACGGCACAGATGAAACATCAGCAAATATACCTGTAATATTTTCATCTTCAGCTGCATTTTCTATAAGCTGAAGTGTGTCTATAAGAGAAACCCGGTTGCTGAACATATTTTCAAATGCAAAAAAACCGGAGTCTGTTGTGACATCTCCACTTATTGCAGATACATTTAAATGGAGTAGTGTATCTTCATCAATACTTTTTCTCATTGAAATAACATTTTTTAAAATAAAGATGGCTGAAATTGCCATAACGATCGTGAGCAGACCCACCATCATTAAAAATCTAAAAATGATCTTTTTTAAAAAACTCATAATTTTCTCCTATTCTATTAAACAATATTAAATGTGGTCAGTTTGTCCGATTTATAGTCTCTTTCAACAGAACTTGTCATAATAACTTGGTTTTTTAAATCCATTACAGCATCAAAAAGAAGATTTCTTTTTTCCCGGTCAAGAAATACAAAAGCATCATCCATAAAAAACAACGGATACACTCCTTTTTTTGAATGAAGAGAGAGTTCTGACAGTTTAAGCATTACAGATATTAAATATTTTTCTCCCATAGACATGTTTTTTGATTCTCCAGTCTGAGTTTTAATAGTTACTGTATCAAGATGAGGTCCATAAAGAGGATGCCCCTTCTCTAATTCTTTGTCAAGTTTCAGATATAATTTTTCTTCAGTTTTATCATCAACAGGAGAAGATATATCAAAAAATAGAGATGGGGAAATATTTTGAGAAACATGCTGAAATTCTTTGTTTATTTCATCACATATTTTACTCCTTGTTTTCCTTATTTTGTCTATGAGGGGAACAGATGCCTCATTAAGGTATGTTACAGCTTTTTTGTTTGATCTTTTTAATGATGCCGATTTTTGTTTAATGAATCTTGTGTAGTTTAAAAGATCATCAAAATAACCTTTCTCTTCAATAAATGCGGTTTTATCAAGAAAATCCCTCTTTTTGGAAGGAAAACCATCAATTATATTAATATCATCCGGAGTATGAACAACCGATGTTACAATATTAACCAGTTCTTTTCTTGTTTTTAAAATTCCATCAATGAATATTTTGCGTTTTCCTGAGCTGTCAACACCGGTAGATAAAACTCTTTTATATTTATCTCCATCTTCTACTGTACACTTTATAAAAAAATTTTCATTTTCATTTTTTACAGCATCTTTTAAATAAGATGTCCTGAAAGATTTACCGCTTAATGATATGTAACAGCTTTCAATTATTGATGTTTTTCCAGAACCTGTTAATCCCTCTATAAAAAACTTATCATCAAAAGAAATATTAAAATTATCAAATTTTCTAAAATTTTTAAGATATATATCGAATATTTTCATTCATTTAATGATCAGATTCTCAATGGCATCACCATATGAATATAATTATAATTGTCTGTTTCTTCAATTATAGTCAAAGGTTTCAATCCTTCTTCAACTATCATTGTGGTTTCGTTTTTATCAAGAACAGATAATACATCCATTAAATATCTGGCATTTATCCCAACATCTTTGTCATCTGTAAACGGCTTTTGAACAAGTATTTCATCTTTTGAATTTCCACCGAACTGAGCATTTGCCGTCATACTTAAAACAGAATTTTTAAAACTGAATTTTGTAGCCCATATCTTGTCATCGGAGCTTAAAGCTATAACCCTCCTTACACCTTCAATAAGTTCCTTTTTATTAATGACAGATGACTCTTTTGAAACTAAAGTTGAATATCCTCCTATAACTGTTCTGTAATTTGGAAATTCATTTTTAAGTAATCTTGAAATAAAGGTAACTTCATCGTTACTGAAAGATATCTTATCATCTTCTAACGATACTTTAGCTTCCTTGGAATCATCAAATATTTTAGCCATTTCAGAAAAATTTCTTCCTGGAATCACTATACCGTTCTCAATACCCTCAAGATCCATATTAAAATCTTTTAGAGTTACAACAGAAATACGATGAATATCTGTAGTAACCATTTCAATTACAACTTTTTCATCTTCTGTAACCTTGTTGATCAAAACACCGGAGTAAGCTTTATTAACATTTTGTTCGGTCATGGAAAACTGTAATTTTTTAAAAGATGATATAAGTCTTTGAATGTTTATACTTTTATCACTTTCTTTTATTTTAGCTACTGAAGGAAAATCATCAGCATCAGAACAAGGAACAACATATTTAGTTTTTTCTGCAGTTATATCAAGCACATTAGATGATTTATCATATTTAAAGTTTATACTGTCTCCTCTTCCCACTTTACATATGTCATGAATATATTTAGCAGGAACTGCAATTTTACCCTCTTCCGTTTTTTCAGCAAGATCAACATTTGCTATCACTGTTGTTTCCAGATTTGTTGATATAAGGGTACATTTGTCATCTTTGAAGCTGAACAGAATATGACTAAGTATCGGCATGGTATTTTTTTTCTCTATTGAACCGATACAGTAGTCAACTGCTTTCAATAATTTTTCTCTTTTGAACAGTAATTTAATCATTATTCTCTCCTTAAGTTAAAAAGTTATTAATAATAATAAAAGTAAAATTGTTGATAAGTTAATAACATACTGAAACAATAAAAGTTTTATCTTATCTGAATGTTGAAAAAAGAAGATGGAACCTGTTGAATATAAAATAAACATTTTTTCAACACTCCGGTTTATAACATTTGTTAAAAAACATTGATGGATTCCTCTATTTCTCTTTCCAGTTTTTCAATTATTTTCTTTATGTTAGCATCGTTCATTATCATAAATTCAACTTTGGAAATAGAGGATATTACAGTAGCATGATTTCTACCTCCAAAGATGTTGCCTATATTTTTCAGTGTAACGGAAGTATATTTTTTTATGAGATACATCGCTATTTGTCGTGAGAGAGATATCTGTTTAGATCTTTTATTTGAAACAATTTCATTTGCTTTTACATTTAAATAAGTTGATGTCATTTTTATTATCTGATCAGGACCCATACTGCTTTTCTTTTTTATCATGTCTTTTAAGATATCTTCCGCAAAAGATTTATATATGGTTTCTATACCCATAAGTTCGGAAGATATTTGTAATGTTTTAAGAGCACCTTCAAGCTCTCTTACATTGTTTTTTAAATTGACTGCGACAAACTTAGCGGCTTCGTCGTCTATTTTCATTTTATAAAGCTCAGCTTTTTTCATTACAATAGCCAATCTTGTTTCATACTCAGGAGGTTTTATATCAAGTGTTACCCCCATTATAAATCTGCTGACAAGTCTGTTGTCTATATCTTTTATTTCAGAAGGGTATCTGTCTGATGTGAGAACTATTTGTTTTCCTTTGGTATGATAGGAGCCGAATATGTTGAAAAACTCTTCCTGTGTTGCCGCTTTTTTTGACAGGAACTGAATATCATCTATTAACAGCATGTCGTATCCGGTTACTTCATTTCTGAATTTATCGGTGCTGTTATCGGAAAGAGATGATATATAATCCATCATTAACTGTTTAGCAGTCATATAACAGACAGACATATTTTTGTTTTTCATGACATGATTGGCTATTGCCTGAATAATATGGGTTTTTCCCAGACCGGAATCGCCGTATATAAAAAAGGGATTGTAATTAGTGCCGGGATTTCGGGCTATTCCCATGGATGCAGCATAAACAGTTTGATTTGACGGTCCTGAAACAAAATTATCAAAGGTGAATTCTTTTGAAATAATATTTTTAGAGCTTTCCACTTCTAAACTTTTTTTATGTTTATCTCCGTTAAATGGGAGGGGAGGTTGTAAATTTTCTTCCGGTTCAACATGCTGGATCACAAAATCAACAGTTGTCGTTTCATCAAAAAGATAGGGAGCAAGGCCTTTTATCTGGTTGACCCAGCCCTGTTTTTTAAGAATATGAAGTATTTGTTCACTTGGGCATCCGACAATTATTTTTTCACGGTCTTCTTTTATTACAAAGAGCGGTTTTATGAAAGCATTTATTATTCCTTCGCTGTTGGTTTTTTTTAATTCTTCTACGATCCGGTTCCACATTTCACTTTTCCTGCGAAAAAGGCTTGCTTAAAGCTTTAATTCGTTCAAGTTCATCAACATCATTTTCCCAATCATTAACCAGTTTTTCAAGAAAAAAGTCAATATTTTTAAGATTAATGGATAACTCGGTGATATTACCATCACATGTGTTTATTTTTTCTATTATTTTATTTCTTTTTTCTTCAGTCAGGATTATTTTTTTTTCTGCCTCATCTATTCTTTTCTCTATTTTACTTATGAGATTTCTCTTTTTTTTCATTTCAATATATTTCTTATCTTCTCCTGAGACAAACCTTTTTTTACTATTGCTTCCGGCACATAGACTGTTTTTTTCTTTTCTGTTTGAAAACTCTCCGGAATCAAGACGGGAGCGGAACTCAATATATTCGCTTAAAGTTCCATCAAATTTATCTATTTTTTGAATAGAAGAAAAATATATTACAGAAGTTGATATTGAATCAATAAAATAACGGTCATGGGAAACAAACAAAAGAGTTGAGTCAATATTATTAAGAGCTTTAATAAGGACTTCTTTTGAGTTTATATCAAGATGAGATGTGGGCTCATCCATCAAGATGAGATTTCCGGCATTAAGCATAAGGTTAATAAGGGCAAGTCTCATTTTTTCTCCGCCACTTAAAATTGAGATTTTTTTCTCCCAGGAATCTTCATAAAAAAGAAAAGATCCAAGAATTGTTTTTATAGAGCCGAAATGAGAGTAGGGAGTTATTGATTCCATGTACTCAAGAACAGTTTTTTCAAAAGGAAGATCTTTGATCTGTTCCTGTTTGAAATATGAAACGGATATATTATGCCCCATTGTTACAGAACCTTCGGCTGGAACAATGTTTCCCGCTATAATTTCAAGTAAAGTGGTTTTTCCCAGACCGTTTCTTCCTGCGATGGCAATTTTTTCTTTTCTCCGAACGATTCTTGAAAGCCCGTTTAAAAGTTTAGTGCTGCCATAACAGTGTGTGACTTCCGAGATGTCACATACGATGTCTCCCCCCTTCTCGGGATTCGGGAACCTGATCTTCATATCATTTATTTCCGGAGGTATCTCTGTCAGATCTTTTTTGATTTTTTCAAGTATTTTTATTCTTGATTGTGCTCTGGCGGCAGTTGCGGCATTTGTCCGGTTTTTATCAATGAAATCTTGAAGACTGCGAATTTCATCCAATTGTTTTTTTCTTTGTTTTTTAAGAAAAACAATATTTCTTTTTCTTTCTGAAATATAGTTATCATAGTTTCCTTTATATGAGGTAATTTTTCCGTTGAATATTTCCCAAACCTCGGAAGAAACAGAGTTTAAGAAACTTCTATCATGAGATACCACTATCCCGGCACCACGATAATTTTTAAGCCAGTCTGTAAGAAAAAAAATGCAGTCAATATCAAGAAAATTTGTAGGCTCATCTAAAAAAACTATATCAGGTTCTTCTGCAATTAAAGATGCGAGAGCAAGCCTCATTTGCCATCCTCCTGAAAGATTTTTTGCAGGCATGTTAAGCCATTCAGGAGAAAAACCGAGATTTCGCAAAATATCTTCAGGAGAAAGAGTTTTTTTGATAGAAATATCAAGGTTATTGATTTTTTCCTGAACAAACATAAGTTCCAAAAAGAAATTTTCCTGTTTTGCCGGATCGCTGTTTTCAAGTTCCTTTATCAGGGAATGTTCCTTTTCTATGAGGGCTTTTCGTTTTGCTTTAAGGTTGGATGAAGAAGAAACCTCTGAAATCACAGAGCTTTTAAAGCTATAGGTCGCATTTTGGGGAATGTATTTCAAAGACATGTTCTTTGCAAGTACAAATGTGCCGCTGTCCGGTTGTTCTATGCCGGCAAGAATGTTAAGCAAAGTTGTTTTACCACTTCCATTCAGACCGGTCAGAGCGGTTATTCCTTTTTTTATGGTGCCGGTAACGGAGTCAAGAACCTTTTGTGCTCCAAAAGACTTGGAAACAGAATCAATGTATATCATACATGATCCCTTTTCCGGTTTCAGTGTAAGATTTGTCGCGGTTCCTTAATAATACCAGATCAGACTTCAAGCTTGCTCCCGGATCTCCTTTTGTCAGCTTAGCAGCAAACAGTGAAGGGGGGGTGTCAGAATATTCTTGGAAAAAGCATATTTCTTTGAGATAAAGCTTGTTAGCTTGAGCATTTGCAAGGGCATACTGTATTCTTGATACAGGATAAATAAAATAGAAAACTCCTTTTGAAGCAAGAAGTTTATAAGATAGCTCAAAGAAATCTTTCAAACTGCCCAAAACCTCGTGTCTTGAGCAGGCTTTTTTACTATCAGGGCTCATTTTTCCGCCAGCATGAAAGTAGGGGGGGTTGGTAAAAATAATGTCATAAGTAGAGCCGGAGTTTTTTGAAAACACTCTAAAATCACAAAGAAGAGGGTTTAAGTATGTTGAAAGATGATTATTTTCTATATTGTATTTTAAGAGTTTATACAAATCCTCCTGCATTTCTATGCAATCGATGTGAAAAGCTTTTCCTCTTTTACTAAGAACTATCGGAATAACTCCTGTTCCTGATCCTATTTCCAGCCCCTTTATATTTTTTGTGTTTTTATAAGAGTTAAAAATGAACCATGATAAAAGGATGGAGTCGGCGTTAAACCGGTATCCTTTTTTATGTTGAGCGATCAGAATATCATCGCTGAAAATTTTATCATGAGTTACTTCAGAATCGAAAGAAGCATCTTTAAAAGATTTTTCTAATGATATCATCCTTTTTAATGGCTCCCTCTCTTATTATCTCAAAATTATGAGCGTCTACTTTTACAATTGTGGAAGGAATGTTCAGAGGTTGGTTTTTTTTATCAAAAGATATGGTTTCTTCATTTATCAAAACCCCGTCGATCATTCCGTCAAAATATGAAAAGATCTCTTCATAGTTAGTCGCCGGGGAGGCTCCTGTAGGATTGGCACTGGTACTCACTACGGGATGGCCGACAAAATCTAAAAAACTATTGACAAAAGAAAACGGTGAACATCTTATTCCGACAAAACCGGTATTTCCCGTTATGAAACCGGGCAAATCTTCTTTACATTCATGTATGATGGTCAATGGTCCCGGCCAGAAAAATTTCGCAAGTCTCTGGGCTACAGGAAGAAATGTTTCTACAAGTTCATAAAGCATTTCGGTTTTATTATTGGAAACAAGCACAGAAAGAGGTTTGTTTTCAGGGAGCCCCTTGATTTTTTTGATCCTCATTACCGGCTCTTCTTCGAAGATTATTGTTCCCAAGCCATAAATAGTTTCTGTAGGATAAGCTATAACGCTTCCATTCCTGACTTTCCACGCGGCTTCTTCGATCGATAGTATTTCCATTTAGTTACTCCGAAATAGATTTTTGAAGATTTTCGTCTTTTGCATTTACTTCCGTAACCATGTCTTTTTTGTATTGCACCAGCTTTTTTCTTTTTTTTTCATCAGACACAGCGATTATTTGTACGGCAAAAAGAGCGGCGTTTTTTGAGCCGTCAATTGCCATTGATGCTACCGGAATACCGGAAGGCATCTGAACAGTTGAATAAAGAGCATCAACCCCGTTTAAAGGTGTCGCATTGATCGGAACAGCAATAACAGGTTTTGTCGTGTGGGCGGCAACTACTCCGGCAAGATGGGCTGCTGCTCCGGCTCCGATAATAAAGCATGCTCCATTAAAATTCTCAACCAGAGCCACTGTTTTTTGAGGTGTTCTATGAGCGGAACTTACCCTTACTTCAAAATCTACATCGAATTTTTTTAAGATTTCAGTACTTTTTTTCATAACAGGCCAGTCGGAGTCTGAACCCATTAAAATCATAACTTTAGCCATAACATCCTCCATTAAATAGTTGTTCAGGGTTTTCTTTTTTCTTTTTCGGACTTTTTTTCTTCTACTTCTTTCTTTTCAAGTTCTTTTTTATTGAGGGAATTAAAGTTGTCTGTCAGGCTGTCAATAATGTTTGAAGAATTTTCAATACAGACTCTGACTTTGGTCAGATTTTCATAGTTCTGGTTGGAAGAGTATTCTTTAACATTTTTTGAACAGGTAACAAAAAACTCGATCCCTTTTAAAATTTCAAGTGTAAGCGGGTCTGGATCTCTGTCATTGGAAGCAATTATTCTTTTGGAGTTCATAACAGTGGCATCAACATTGTCAAGCAGGGAAATGATGTACTCTTTGTCTACCGCTTTAGAAATAGCAAGGCTTGTTGAAAGAGAAATCAATCTGTAGGCAAGGGTAAGCTGTCCGATAGCTACCCCTTGATACTTTCTTGTCAAGAAATTAATATCGTAAGAAGAAGGGGATACTGGAAATAAAAATAAAAAGAATAAAAACAAAACAAGAACTTTCTGCATAATGCCTCCGGCAAATATTCACAGGAAGATTAGCAGAAAAAAACAAAAAAGTCAAAACTGATAGAAAGCGAGTTTCCGCTTAAGCCCTGCTAAAAAATAAGTTTTTGAAAAAATAAGTTTTTTGTCATAAGCAAGTTCTTGGCTTGAAGAAAGATACTGTATAAAAACACCTGATGGGGCAAGGATCGTCTTTATTTTATTCTGCAAAGCCGGCTCAATGTTAACAGCTCTTGAAACAACGACATCATATTTTCTGCCAATATCCACCAAGTTTCCACATACAGGAAAAACATTGGAAAGAGAAAGGTGAGCTGAGGCATATTTGAGAAAGGATATTTTTTTCCGGGCTTTATCAAGAAGAAAAAAAGAACACTTCGGCAGACAAACAGAAAGGGGTACTCCGGGAAAACCGCCCCCTGTTCCGAAATCGAGAACGGAAACTCCTTCTTCAAAAAAATTTTTTTCCGAAAGAGGCAGAAGTGAGTCTGCAAAATGACGAATAACAGCCCTTTTTGTATCGGTAACAGAAGTAAGGTTGTGGGTGGCGTTCCACTTTAAAAGCAATTCCCAGAAAAGAAAAAGAGAAAGAAGGACGTCCTTGGAGAGGCGTATGTTGAGTTCTCCGGCAGCATCGGTTAACAACTTAAACAATGTTTCACGTGAAACATTGTTAGTTTCCGGGTTGTTTTTTTTCATTGGACTTTCGTTTTAGATAAAGAATAAGAATTGATATTGCGGCAGGAGTGATGCCGGGAACAGTTGCCGCCTGTGCAAGATTTTCCGGCTTTTTTCTTTTGAGCTTTTGCTTCGCTTCGTTTGTAAGTCCGGGAATGTCATCATAAGAAAAGTCTTCCGGAACAGAGTATTGTTGAAGGTTGCTCAATCTTTTGATCTCTTCTATTTCGTGTTGAACAAACCCTGCATATTTGATCTCAACTTCTGCCCGGGTCCAGATATCGTCTGTTACAGCAAAAGATTTTTCAGAAAATATTTGAAGTTTTTCCCGACTCATAGAATGTCGTCTTAGAAGAGAACTTAAAGAAACAGGTTTGTTTAAAGGTTGTTCGCCAATATTTGTAAGTTTTGTGTTTGTTTTTTTATCCGGAGGCAGAAAAACCGAGTCAAGATAATTAACTAGAGTCTGTATTTGAGAAATTTTATTTTTTTCCCGGCAATAAGTTTTTTCATTGACAAGTTTGTATTGATAAGCTTTTTCCAACAGCCGCTCCGGAGCATTGTTTTCTCTGATCTGTAAACGGAATTCAGCTCTGGAGGTAAACATTCTATACGGTTCGTCAATACCGGTAGATGTGATATCACTGATCAGTACCCCTATGTAGGATTCTGTCCGGGAAAGGGTGAAATCAGCATCCATCCCTTTAGCTTTTAAGGCGGCATTTACTCCGGCCACAAGCCCTTGTGCCGCAGCTTCTTCGTACCCGCTGGTTCCGTTTATCTGTCCCGCAAGAAACAGGGAGCTGACAAACCGGCTTTCCAAAGTGTTTTTCAGGTCTCTTGGGTCAAAAGCATCATACTCGATAGCGTAGCCCGGCCTGGTAACTTCAGCGTTTTCAAAACCGGGAATGGTCTTAAGCAGCTTTTTCTGAACATTTATCGGTAAAGAGGTTGATATTCCGTTAGGGTAGTACTCAAAACAGTTCCATCCCTCAGGCTCGACAAACACCTGATGACTCTCTCTCGAGGGAAACTTAACAATTTTATCTTCAATAGAAGGGCAGTATCTGGGACCTATTCCTTCTATTGACTGATTATGGCCGTAAAGAGGTGACAAGTGAAGATTTTTTTCCACGATCTCTTTTGTTGCGTTTGTTGTGCGGGTGATGTAGCAGGGGATTTGTTTTTGAAGTATATTTTGTGTATGAACAGAAAAAGGGGAACAGTCTGTCTCACCATTTTGAATTTCCATTTTTGAAAAATCAACAGTTCTCCCAAGAATTCTCACAGGAGTTCCTGTTTTTAATCTCACAGGGATGTGCCCGAGTTCCTGGATCTGCCCGGAAACAGTATTGGAAGAATGCTCTCCTAAACGACCGCCTTCACAAACAAGAGACCCTATTTTAATTTGTCCATTAAGAAAAGTTCCAGGGGTAAAGACAACAGTTTTTGTTTTAAATTTTTGGCCCATTCCGTCATTAATAACAAAAATCCCGTCGCTGCACACTTCAAAATTGCGGACTTTTCCCTGAAAAACAGAAATATTTTTTCTATTTAAAAGAAAGTTTTTCATATATGAAGAATAAAGTTCTTTGTCTGATTGACACCTTAAAGCTTGAACAGCCGGACCTTTTCTCCGGTTCAACACCTTGTACTGTATTGCAGAAAAATCTGCGGCTCTACCCATAAGCCCGCCCAGAACATCTATCTCGCGGACAATTTGACCTTTGCCCTGTCCTCCGATAGACGGATTGCATGACATTTCTCCGATTTTTTCTATCGTCATTGTGACGAGCAGCACTTTAGATCCTAAGCGGGAAGCTGCAAAAGCAGCCTCTATTCCTGCGTGTCCGCCGCCAACTACCGTGACATCAAAAATCTTCATAAAACCACCATGAAAACAGGCTTTCTAAAATTGGCTGTAACAAAAAAAACGGGGCAAGCCAATATTTCGGTATTCATATATCACAAAAGCTCTCTAAAGTAAAATAAGGCGCTGAAAAGGCCCATTACTTTCCCAGACAGAAAGAACTGAAAATTTCATCATATAGGTTGAAGGTTGAAATTTTTCCCGATAGATTTGAAACATCAGAAAAAATATTTTTAATTACAAGGGAAGTTATTTCAATTTGGTCGGTGTCGGCAATATTTTGAAGAGTATCAATGTTCTCGATTATTTTGTTGGCGGTTGCCATCTGCCAGTCAGAGAAAAAAACAGCTCTATTGGTATCAGGAAGGTTGTTTGAAACAAAAGCCTCTATTTGTTCAAGCAACAATGTTATGCCATCTCCGGTTTTTGAACTTATCTTCAAAAAATTCAATCTGTTATGTTTTTCAGCATCAAAGTTCAAGTCTGCTTTATTATATAAAACGATCCTTGGTTTGCCGGAAGTTTCCTTTAAAATTTGATGGTCACCTTTTTGAAGAGGCAAAGAAGAATCAAGAACAACAAGCAGCAGATCTGCATTTTGAAGCAAAAACCGCGACCTTTTTACCCCCTCGGCCTCAATGTTTGAACAGCTGTTCCTTATTCCTGCAGAGTCAACAAGTTTAAGAGGAAACCCTTTTATAAACAGGGTTTCAGAAATATAGTCCCGCGTTGTTCCCTCGTCAGAAGAAATTATAGCCCTGTTTTTCTTTAGAAGATAGTTGAAAAGAGTTGACTTTCCAACATTTGGTCTTCCAAGGATAAGCACAGTAAAGTCAAGCATCTTTTGGTAGCTTTGGCTGTTTTCAACGACAGAGACGAGAAGACTTTTCAGTTTTTCCCCGGCGTTTTTCAGTTTTTCAGAATCAATTTCACTGTTCATTTGATCGGGAAAGTCCACTACTGCTGTGGAGAGAATATGGAAATGTTCCCATTCTTTAAGTTGATTCTGTAATTCTTCAACAAAAGTGTCTTCAAAAGAAACTTTTCTTGAAAGCTCGACAGATAAAGGGTTTTCTGCTGAAATGAGGGTGTTAAGAGAAAGACCTTCGTTTAAAGACATTTTGTTGTTTAAAACCGCTCTGAAAGAAAACTCTCCTTTCAAAGCCGGGACAGCTCCGGATTCATTTATTAGCTGTAGAATATCTTTTGCATTTTTTGTTGCACCGTGGGTGTGAAACTCTACAACATCTTCCCCGGTAAAAGAGTGGGGGCCGAAAAAAGGAAGACAAAGACACTGCTCAATGATTTTTCCGTGAGAATTTTTTATTTTTACAAGAGATGCTTTCATGTGTTCAAAAGAAGTTTTTCCGGATATTTCTGTAGATATCTTAAAAGCGTCGGTCCCGCTAACTCTGATAATACCTATGCTGCTTCCCGGAGCAGAGGCTAAAGCTGAAATTGTCAAGTTTACTCTGTCGTGATACATAGGTTTTATTTAGTGCAGACAGGATAGTTCAGAACACTTTCCGGAATTGGCTCTCCGCCCATTTCTGCAATATCATCAGGATGATAGAAAATGACATTGTTGGCAACAACCTCGACAGATCCACCTTCAAAAAGATCTACATTTTCAGGGATCACATCGGTAATATAAACAGAGCCGGAATACCCCAGGCCCATTATACACTCTATACCCTCCTGGTTTTCAATAAGCCTGAACCTTACCAGTCCGAAAAGACCGTCAATAAAATCTATAACGCTTATAGCATTTATTCTGTATTCACTTCCTTTTTTTATTCCTCCCGGAGCAAACTCCAGTTCCAGCTTGGGAAACCCCGGGACTCCCCCTACAACAGGATTCTGTTTTACAAAAAGCTGCCGTTTTGTTCCGAAGGTTGCTTTGTAATCTGAGGTGACGGCAAAAGAGACAAGGGATCGCTGATTTTTAGAGGGAATTTGTTTTTCGTCTTCTCCATAAATTGCTCCAAAAGCGGCATAAGGCAAAGAACCCTTATTAAAATAAGCGGGGTCGGAAATTTTTGCTCCGTCAAGAATAAAGTTAGTACGGAACCTTACATTAAGAACCCCCCATATTCCCTTTTTTAAACTACAGCTGGACAAATCGTAAGAAAGGCAGTCGTGGGCACAGTATGCAATCCCGTCCATATTGGGATTGAGATTTTGGCATTCAACAGGGACAGGGCTGTCACACCTTTCTTCGTACTCAACATGTTCGTTTCCACAACCTTTGGCCAATTCATTTCCGTTTTCGCCATTTTCAACATCTTCATCAGAAGAAGGGCTTTCTTCTTCTCCCGGTTTTTCGCCTTCAGTAGCATCTTCATCATAAGACTTAAGATCATCATCGCTTACAACATTGCCATAATCCCAGTCATCAGGAGGTCCGCCAACTTCTTCCCCCATATCTTCGGAAGAACATGAAAAAACAAAAACAAACATAAATACAAACAGGGCTGTAAAAAATTTTTTATTCATCTTTTTCTCCGGACTTAAAAAAACAGTATCAAGGAACATTGTACTTGAAATTGCTCTAAAATTCAACAGCAATCAAGTTTTGTGTTAAATCAGCGTTCTTTTTTTTTGTAAAAATAAAGATCTACAAGTTTTTCTGCAAGTCCTGTATATTTTGAAGGGGAAAGCTCTTTCATTTTCTGCTTGATCTCCAAAGGAATATTTTGAAGAGACTCTATAAATAAAACATAAGACTCTCTGTCTATTTTTTTACCTCTTGTGAGTTCTTTAAGTTTTTCATAAGGATTTTCTTCTCCGTAAATTCTCATTGCCGTTTGTATAGGTTCTGCAAGAAGAGCAAGGTTTTCTTCAAGATCCTGCTCAAGCAACTTTTCATTAAGATCGATTTTTGAAAGTCCTTTAAGAGAACTCTTTATTCCGATAAGAAAGTACCCAAAAGCTGCCCCGATGTTACGGAGAACCGTTGAGTCTGTCAGATCTCTTTGAAATCTTGAGCAAAGCAGTTTAAGAGCTAAATGTTCAAGTATTGAAGTCGCTATGCCGAGATTTCCCTCGCTGTTTTCAAAATCTATCGGGTTTACTTTGTGGGGCATAGTCGAAGATCCCACTTCTCCCTCGATGGTTTTTTGTTTAAAATAGTTTATTGAAATATAGCCCCACATATCACGGTCAAGGTCAATGAGGGTGCCACAGATTCTTATAAGCACATGGAACAACTCGGACAGATAATGATAATTATTGATCTGTGTGGTCCAAAGCAGGGGAGAAAGGTGAAGTTTGTTGCAGACAAAATTTTCAGAGGCTTTAATCCAGTCAAATTCGGGTTTTACGAAAAAATGTGCATTAAAACAACCAGTTGCCCCATTGACCTTACATTCTATTTGGCATTTTTTTAAAATTAAAAGTTCTCTTTGGA
The DNA here is from genome assembly GCA_007132725.1 of Candidatus Sumerlaeota bacterium. Classification (GTDB taxonomy): domain Bacteria; phylum UBP6; class UBA1177; order UBA1177; family UBA1177; genus SLGQ01. The sequence goes on along the minus strand of SLOD01000084.1, from coordinate 9,832 downwards.
TCCTTTGTGCAAAATTTATAAACTCTTTTCCCGCAGTTGTAGGCGTTGCCGGCTGTCCGTGAGTTCTTGCCATCATGGGTATGTTTTTATAAAGTTTTCCTAAACCTTCTATTTTTTCAAGCAGTTCCTCCATAAATCGAATAAGGATCGCTCTTCCTTTTTTAACCATTAAAGCATAGGAAGCATTGTTTATATCCTCAGAAGTACATGCAAAATGTACCCATTCTTTTATTTTGGAAAGTCCTCTGTTTTCAAGTTGCTGCTTAATATAGTATTCGACAGCTTTGACATCATGATTTGTCGTTTTTTCAATTTGCTTGACCATCAAGGCACTTTCCCTGTTGAATCCGGAACAAATGGCAGAAACAGACTCGGTTTCCTCTTCTGTAAGAGGCATAAAGCCCAGATCGTTCAGAATAAATTTAAGCCACTCAATTTCAACAAAGACTCTGTGGCTTATCAGTCCGTACTCGGAAAAGATTTCTTTAAGCTCTTCTGTTTGATGGCAGTATCTTCCATCAAGAACCGAAAGATTCGTTATTTCACTCATATTGCTGTCTCCGGTAAGGTTTCCATTGCAAAAAACAGGGAATCATACCTGATTTTTGAAATAAAATCTATAATTGATTCTAAAAAATTGAATTATTACAAACCCGAAAGTATGATACCCTGTTTGTTAGAGGGTGTTGGAAAAAGAAAAGGTTTGAGAAATGGTACTTGTTAATAAGATCATTAAGGAAATTAACTGTAAAATAGTTTATTACGGTTCGGGATTGTCTGGTAAGACCACCAACATAGAATACATTTACTCCAACATAGACCCTGCCAACCGGGGAAAAATGTTTTCAATAAAGACTGACACGGAAAGAACCCTTTTTTTCGACTTTCTTCCCATTAACATTGGCACAGTAAAAGGAATGAAGCTGAGAGTTCATGTTTATTCTGTTGCCGGACAGGTTTTCTATGATTCTTCAAGAAGGCTGATATTAAAAGGGTGTGACGGAATAGTATTCGTTGTAGATGCCCAAAAGGAAAGGATGGATGCCAATATAGAAAGCTTCAATAATTTAAAAACGAACCTCCTCATGAATTCGGTAATTCTTGAGAAAATTCCGCTTGTTATTCAGTATAACAAGACAGACCTTCCCAACGCAATGTCTGTTGATGAGATGCGGAATATTTTCAATCCGGAAGAAAAGTACGAAGAGTTTGTAGCCTGTGCTTTAGAAGGAAAGAGTGTTTTTGATACCTTCAAAACCATCATGAGAATGGTAATAAAAAAAATAGATATTTAAGAAACCGTTACTGAATCTTATTCGGATTCTTTTTCAGGAAAAACGATATCTTTTTCATCAAGATCAAGACCGAGAGCCTCAAGGATCTTTCTTTTCGTTGAAAGTCTGCAGTCAAACCCTTTTTCAATTCTGTCAAGTGTTACAAGGGATATTTCGGCATTTCTTGCAAGTTCTGATTTGCTGATAAGATTTTGTTTTCGAAAATCTTTTAATTTGTTCTTTTTAAGTTTTTCAACCATAACGATTCCATACATGAAACCAATACGAAATCGATTCTAATGCTATTTAGACCAAAGTCAAGATTCCTGTTCTTTAAAATGTTTTTTTAACATTTCCTGCGGGGTTTCTTTTTTTCTGACATAAGTCACTTTTCCCCGGTCAACGACGATCTCCGAGGGAAGGGGTCTTCCGTTGTAATTAGAACTCATTGTAAATCCGTAAGCTCCGCAGTCCCTGAAAAGAACAAGGTCTCCCTCTTCAAGATCGGGAAGAAGAATGTCCCTTGCAAAAATATCGGAGTTTTCACATATTCTACCGCACAGATTGGTTTTTACAAGCGGGGTCTCTTTTTTAAAAGGGGCTTCTATCCGATGAAAAGCACCGTAAAGAGCCGGTCTTAAAAGAGAATTCATTCCGGCATCCAACCCTGTATAGTTCCGGTATCCTGTTTTTTTGCCCGTAACCCTGGAAAGAAGTATTCCCGCATTGCCAGTTATATAGCGACCCGGCTCTATACGAAGTATGGGTGTTTGGAAATGATATTTTTTACAGTTTTCAATGAATCTTGAAGAAACAAGTTCCGCTACTTTTTCAATATCTATTTCGGATTCGGCATTTGAGTATGGAATTCCAAAACCCCCGCCGATATCTATATATTCAGGGGCAACACCGAGTCTGGAAAATACATCTCCTGCAACATGCATCAACTTTTCAGTTATTTCTGCAAAAAACAGAGGTTCAAGATTGTTGGACCCGGTCATCATATGGATCCCGAACCTCCTTACTCCAAGATCATAAGCATCTTGATATGCTTTAAAAGCTTGTTCGTAGGGAACACCGAATTTTGCATCAACACCTCCTGTAACAACACCCTCGAAGCCGCCTCTTCCTATGCCGGGATTAATACGGAAAGAAACAACTTCCGGTACTTTAAAAGAGGTCAATCTTTTTAAAGATGTGATATCATCAAGGTTGATGATAGATGCATATTCTGTTGCAAAAGCAAGGTCCTGAGGACTTTCATAGTTTCCCGTATACATAATTTTTGATTTTTCAAATCCACATTTGTTTGCAAGTAAAAGCTCAAAGGGGCTTGAACAGTCTGCAGAAAGGCCAGTTTCGGCAATGATTTTTAAAACAGCAGGACAGCTATTTGCTTTAACAGCAAAATGAACTACCGTTGAGGGGTAGTGTCTTGTAAATGCCCTGGTTATTTTTGTACAGTTTTCTCTAATCTTTTCTGCATCATAAATATATCCGGGTGTCGAATATTTTTCAGAAATTTCCTGTAAAAGATTTAGCGGTATCATTGTTACTCTCCCTTTTTTTCAAAAAATTCATGATGCAGTTTTGAAACAGCCCTTTGCAACTCGCTCTGTTTTACAATTACGCTTAAATTCGCTTCAGACGCTCCCATGCTGACCATTATTACATTTATATCTTTAAGAGCGAAAAAACATTTTACAGCAATACCCGGGGTATATTTTATTCCTTCTCCGACAAGACTGATGATTGCAACATCTTTTGTAATATCGACTTCTGCAAAGGCTGAAAGGTCTTTAACTATATCTTGCAGATGTTCACAGCACTCAATGGTTACGCTTATATTTACTTCAGAAGTGGTGATCAGGTCTACAGGAGTTTTATAAGATGTAAAGACATCAAAAACTTTGCTAAGAAATCCATATGCTCCGAGCATTTTTTCAGAGCATATATTAACGATAGTAATATTTTTCTGGAATGTTGCGGCTTTGACTTTTCTTTTATTTTCTGAGTTTTTTTCGATAAGTGTCCCCGGATAATCCGGCTCAGAAGTTTTTTTAACATAAACAGGAATTCCTGCCATTATTGCAGACCTTATTGTTTTAGGGTGGAGAATTTTTGCTCCAAAAAAAGCAAGCTCCGAAGCTTCTTTATATGAAAGCTGGCTGACAGGTTTTGCTTTTTTAACGACCTTGGGGTCTGTTGTCATTATTCCGTTCACATCTTTCCATATTTCAAGCTTTTCAGCTGCTGCACAAACCGCTATAACAGATGCTGTATAGTCACTTCCGCCCCGCCCGAGAGTTGTAACAGAGCCATCTTTGTCACATCCTATAAAGCCGGCGGTAACGATACAGTCGTTACTTTTAAACAGAGGAAGGAGAATTTTTTTTACAGAAGCCCCGGTCTTTGTCATATCAACAGATGCTCTATTGAAATTGCTGTCAGTTTTTATTATTTGTAAAGCATCAATATATGCTGTTTTCAACCCGGTGGCATTGAGGTAATCTGCTATCACGAAACTGCTTATTTTTTCTCCATATGACAATATCATGTCAATTGATCTGGGGGTTACTTCTCCAAGCAGGCAAAGTGCAGGAATGAACTGTCTAATTTCTTTGAACTTTTCTTTTATAAAATTATGAGAATTTCTGCATCCGATAAGTTCCGATGAAATTTTAAGGCAAAGATTCTCCGTTTTGTTCGTCAAATCGAATGCTTTTTTAACATTATTCTGCTTTATCTGCTCAACGGTTTCGCAAAGAGTGTCTGTCACGCCATAAAAGGCGGAAACAACAACAACCTTTTTTTCATTGTCTCTCCTGAGGATGTCTTTTACAGCCACTATAGATAGAGCATTTTTTACCGATATCCCGCCAAACTTAAGCACTTTCATTTCTTTTGCTCCGGCATTTTTTTTGATGCATTTAAATACTTCTTGAAAAGAGATTTTGCCACGACTGTAAGAAGGGCGGCTTCTTTCGTGTTTATAACAGGGACAGCTGTTTTCCAGAAAAATCTTATAGCAAAATCATTTTCAACATCAATATCAATAAAGTTCACCTTGTCTTTTTCTCCTGTACCCAAAACTGTTTTTCCGGAAGAATCAAGAACATCATAGCCTTTTACTGGTATAGAGTCGTAAAGATAACTGTCAAAATCAAAAGAGGTTTTTGAAATATTTTCAACAATCAGTGATTCGAGCTGATTTTCAAGTCTTTCTTCTCCTTTTCTCATTTTAAATCTACTGTAAAAGATCTCTGTATATCCAAGTTTTGAAATAATCACCACAATAATGATAGAAAAAACGGCGATAATAAGAAAAGCCTGAACATCTTTTTGAAATATCAGAAGCATGGCAAGAATGGTGAAAAGAACAGAGATGCCGTAAAGAACAACTACAACTTTTTTTTGAGTCCAGCCCTTTGAAAGAAGCAGGTGGTGAATGTGCTGACTGTCTGCCTGAAAAACAGACTGTTTTCTAAGATACCTTCTTAAAAATGCAAGGATAGTGTCAAGGATGGGAAGCCCCATTGCTATCACAGGAATTAAAAAAGAAACAACGGTGTGTCCTTTAGACTGGTTTTTAAGAGATATCACAGCGAGGATATAGCCGATAAACATAGATCCTGCGTCACCCATAAATATTTTTGCAGGATTGAAGTTATACACAAGAAACCCCACGACTGCACCTGCAAGAGCAGCAGAAACAGTTGCTACAAAAACATGTCCGTTAACTATTGAAAGGGTCATTATTGTGATGCAGGCAAAGAAAGAGACCCCTGAAGAGAGGCCATCCACTCCGTCTATAAGGTTGAAAGCGTTTATTATGCCCACGATCCACAGAACAGTTATGGGCGGGCCCATTATCCCCAGATCAATAACCCCAAAAGGTGTGGAAAGAGCAGATATATCAAAACCGTTGTAATAAACAAAAACCGAAAGAGCTATCTGAAAAAAAAGTTTATGTTTAGCCTTAACTCCTTTTATGTCGTCAATCAAGCCCAGAAGACCTATCATCAATCCGCCCAAAACAATGACATGTGCGTTTGTAGGCGGATTATAAAGAAGCTTGGAAACATCATTGTCATAGAAAAAAAGGAGCATTATAGGAAGTAAAGTTCCTGTCGCTATTCCCACTCCTCCTATTCTTGGAATAAGCCCTCGGTGGATCGTTCTTCTGCTGACTTTGTCAACAATGCCGTACTTTATGCCGACTTTGATCAACAGGGGTGTTACAATTATAAGATAAAGAAAAGATATTAAAAACGATATAAAATATGTTTTCATTCTACACAGCCTTTAGCGAGCAAATGGTCAAGCAATTTCATAATAATCCGATGAATGAAAAATGCAATTGTTTTTAAAACAGATGTTTGTTTAGCAGAGCTGCCAACTCCTTTTTTTTAAACGGTTTTGAGAGGCTTGCAGTGAAGCCGTATTTCTCCGGATGTGCCATAACGGGGTCATCCGCATAACCGCTTGAAACAAAAACGGGCACTTCATTACAAAGTTTTCTTATGATTGAAATAGCTTCAAGCCCACCCATTCCTCCGGGAATTGTCAGGTCGAATATCATCCCTTTAATATTTTTACGGTTACTTTCAAAATATTTTACAGCAGCCTCCCCGTCTTCTTTTAAAATTACCTTATATCCTAAAGTTTCAAGCATTTTTCCTGTAGTCTGCCTGACAAGCACCTGATCGTCCATTACAAGAAAAGTGCCGATTCCTTTGTGCTCAACATCCTCTTTGTCAACAGCTTCTGTTTTTCCAGGCAAGGAGCCCTCTGTCGCAGGAAGAAAAATTGAGAAAGCACTTCCTTTACCAGCTTCAGAAGCAACTTCAATGAAGCCGCCATGTCTTTTAAGGATTGAATATGATGTGGCAAGTCCAAGTCCTGTACCACCCGGTTTTGTAGAAAAAAACGGATCAAAGATTTTTGGCAGAATTTCTTTAGGAATTCCTGACCCGTTGTCTTTGATGGTTATTTTAATATATTTTCCTGAGTCATTCCGGAAGTGTTTGTTTCCTGAAAGAGTAATGCTTTCTGCAATGACTTCAATTTTTCCGTTTTCAGACATCGCCTGCTTTGCATTAATAACAAGATTGTCAAGAACTTGCCCTATCTGGTTTTTGTCAAATTCAGACAAGGGGAGATTTTCCTGAATTTTAAAACTGCATGAAATATTAGAGCCGCTCAACGCAAACTTGACAGTTCCTTCAATGAAAGGAGCCAGTTCTCCGACCTTCTTAACAGGGTTCCCCCCCTTTGCAAAGGTTAGCAATTGACAGGTAAGGCTTCTTGCTCTCTCTATTGTTTTTGAAGTTTGATTAAGAATCTCAACGACTTCTTTGTTTTCAGATATTCCAGTTGCAAGATTTATATTTCCGAAAATTCCTGCAAGAAGGTTGTTAAAATCATGAGCTATGCCTCCTGCGAGAATTCCGAGAGATTCAAGTCTCTGTGTGGTCACAAGGGCATCTTCCGCCCTTTTGCGTTTTGTGATATCAATATTGAATTCAGCAAAAAGCCATTTTCCGTCCTCATCTTTAAAAGGAATCGTGTGAACCTCTACAACTCTGTTATTTTCACCCGGCATAACCTCTTCATAAACAATTGTCTCTTTCTTCTCCATCGCTTCAGGCATTCCGCAGACTTCACATGGCTTATCCCTGCCCATGAAATATTCATAACACTTCCTTCCAGTTGGATCTCCATAAACTTTCTGCCAGTTAGAATCAACATATTGCAGGTTGTAATGGGCATCCGTTATATTGATATTGGTGTTAGTAGCTTCCATAACATAGCTTAAAAAGTTCTTTTCTCTTTCAAGCTCTCCGGTTCTTTTTTTAACAAGTTTCCGCAAAGAATAGTTGAACAGCACACCGGCAACAGTAATGAGCAAGAAAAATAGTGACAGAAAAATTATGGTGTATTCATTCATTTTGAACTATCCCCTATAATAGCACAAAATAATAACTGCAACACCTATAACATGTTATTCAAATTGTTTCAAGTATTTCTTGCAACAATGTCAAGGCAATTCTGAGCCTTGATTGTCTTGATTTGCCTGATTTACTTGGTTTTTAATTTTCCACCACAAAATTAAGAGCTTTCTGAAATTCTTTAAACTCTAAAACAGATGGCTCATTGAAAAGGTGGTAACTTTCTCTTTCTCAATTGTAAATAAAAACAATCCCTGAATTTGCCCCGACGGCTTATGATACTCCCAAGAGCCATCTCACAATATTATGCTTTTCGATCTTTATGCCGGAATATTCTATTGTTTTTTCATCAGCGTCTGTTGAAAGAAAAATATGCTTCCCGTTAGAAACATATTTGTCAATTGAAACAAAAGAGCTCAACTCTCTATCTTTATTACTTTCATTTAAAGTAACTGAGACTTGATAGTTCGTAGCCGAGCGGTTTCTTTCCGTCACCACAAAATCTATCTCTTTGCCGGACTCGTTCTGACCGAAATTGATCTGATACGACTCTTTTTTGAGCTTCAAAAACACAACATTTTCAAGAAGTCTTGAATATATCTTCAGATAACCTCCGTAAAGAGCGGAAAAACCAGTATCAACTGAATAAAACTTTTTAATCGTGCTAAAAACACGGCTCTGTTTATATTCAAGTTTTTCAAGTGTATACATGGCAAAAGTCTTCACGATGAAATCCACATAATTTGCTACAGTATCAGGCTTTACTTCATATCCTGCAGTTTTGAGATGTGTGGAAATCCTTGCATAACTGGTAATATTCCCAGTTCCAATAAAAAGATATTTTATTATCTGCTCAACAACAGCCGGCTGTCTGACATTAAAACGATTTACAACATCATCCAGAATAACTTTGCTTAGGACCCCTTCAAGATAGCTCTGCTTTGCTTTTTCATTTGTAATTGAAACAAGTTCAGGCAACCCGCCAAAATTCAGATATTCCCCGAACAAAGAACTGATCTTATTGATATTTTCAAAATAATCTTTTTCAGTTTTTATATTTAATCCTCTGATTAGAAGAAATTCTTTAAAATCAAATGGCAGTATCTTTATTTCAACAAACCTTCCGGCAAGATTTGAACCAAGCTCCGATGACAATAGTTCAGAATTGGAACCAGTCAAAATTATTTCAATATTTCGATATTTCTCATAAATCGTCCGCACAAATTTATCCCAGCCCTTAACAAGCTGAATTTCATCAAGAACTATAAGCCTTTTTCCTTCTTCGGCAATCTCATTCATAAAAAGCTGAAACACTTCATCAAGCAATTGAGCGTTATTTATTGACGCAAGCTGATAATCTTCAAAATTAAGATACAGCACATTCTTTTTTGCTATTTTTTTCTCTGCAATTAATTGAGAGATCGTTTTCTGAACAAGGAATGACTTGCCGCTTCTTCTAAACCCAGTAACGATCTTAATAGGTTTTGAGCCGATTAACTCAAACAGCTCAAGCTGATACAAACGAAAAATTCCTTCAGTTTGAGCAGCTATCTTCTGCCACTCTAAAATAATCGGGAAAAGAATCGCTTTATCCATTTTCACACCCCATAAAGACAACTTTCAGCCCATATATACACCTTATAGGGTGGAGAGTCAAGAATTTGTGGTTTTTTATCTGGTTTGAAATTTCAAAGAGAACAAACGCTGTCCATAACTTTATCGGCGTGTCCTGCAACTTTAACTTTCTCAAAAACATCAGCAATGACACCCTCTTTATTTATAACGAAGGTGGTTCTCACAACACCCATAGACTCTCTGCCGCACATTTTTTTAAGCTGCCAAACTCCGTATTTGCCAAGAGCAGCTTTTTCAGGATCTGCAAGAAGAGTAACTTTAAGGTCATGTTTTTCAATGAATTTTTTGTGTGAAGCGACAGAATCAGGGCTGATACCGATAACGATCGCTTTTTTCTTTTTAAATTCTTTTTCAAGAGCACTGAAATCTTTCGCTTCGTTTGTGCACCCTGAAGTGTTATCTTTCGGATAAAAGTAAAGCACCACATTACTTCCTCTGAAATCAGAAAGCTTCACTTCAGTGCCATTGGAATCAAGCAGTTGGAAATCAGGGGCTTTGTCACCTTTTTTTAACATGTTCCTCTCCATCATTAAATTAACGAACTGACTCTGTAAATTAAAACAATTTAAAGGATAAGTCAAATAATTAAGTGAAAAAGGTCTAAATTATTCCCTTTTAGTTGCAGGGGGTTAGCTTGCCTGCAATTCTGGTGGCTAAAAAAGAATGTCGTAAAAACATTGACGAAACTTTTTAATTAAAGTAAAAAAAGTTGGTGAACTTGAGTAACGAAGGAGAAAACAATGACAAAAGATGCTGTTTCTACAGCCGTTTTTGCAGCAGGTTGTTTCTGGGGAGTAGAGTATAAGTTCGGAAAAGAAAAAGGTGTTGTTTCAACTGTTGTCGGCTACACTGGAGGAAATGTTGTCAATCCAAGATACCAGCTTGTGAAAACCGGTGCAACAGGTCATGCCGAAGCAGTAAAAGTTGATTTTGATCCGAAACAGACAAACTATGAAACACTGGTGAGGTTTT